>CACIXF010000032.1 GCA_902590535.1 uncultured Pelagibacteraceae bacterium | reverse complement strand
AAAAAAAGATGTTGTTGTAAAACTAAATTATTTTTCTAACAAACATTATGATAATAAATTAACCCAGTCATCTAGATGTGAAGTGTCATATTTGAATGATCATTTTGTTAATAATAAAATATCACTTTTAAAAAAAAATTATAAACCCAAATTTATAGTAATTAAAAATACAGCTAAAAAAAAATTAAAAAATATTCCTAAAACAAATCAAGTAATTTCTAATCAACATGACATTTATATTTTAGGTACACCAAGCTTGTTAATAAGAACAATACTTGACTTGATGAAATACAATCTTTCAGAGATTAAAATTTTTAACTCATCGATATATTTACCAATTAATAAAAAAGTAAAACGTCTAAACCTCAAACATTTACCAAAACTTTTCTTATTGGAAAAAAAATATAAAATTTATCCTACTGCCAGCAGTTTTGTAATTCATGATATTGTAAGTGAGTTTTTAATAATGCAAAAGTTAGTAAAAAATAATTTAATAAAAGTTGACAAAAACTTACAAAGAGTTTTGAATTTAGGTTTAAATCTCTACCTACAAAAAATGGAGAACTTTTATGAAAAATCTATAAGAATAATGTTATTAAATAAATTTTTAAATTAAAAATATAATAAAGATTGCCTATTAACTTTAAAAATAAGAAATTGTTTAAAAACAAAACTTGAACTAACAGTTGATCAAAATAATTGCATTATTTTAAAATTAATTTTGAAAAGACATTTGATATAAATAATTCCTAAGATTTCAAAATTGCCAAATCATTATTTAAAAAAAAATTCTGATTATCTAAAAGATGAATAATTCTAATTTATTAACTATTTTATATTTATATGTTGTTATATTTATATATCTTAATATATTCTAAATAAATATTTGTTTTTTCGATTATTAATACTTACTAATTAATATGCATAAAGCTCAAACTCATAGATATGTTAATGAAAAAATTTTAAAAAAATATTTTAATCGATTATATAAAATATGCAGAAGTATTCTTGGCAAAGGTTATAGAGAAAGTTTAGATATTATTGGAGAATTAGTAGACTTAAACAAAAAAAATGTAAAATCTGGAACAAAAGTTTTAGATTGGACAGTTCCTGATGAATGGAATATTTACGATGCTTATGTTGTTAACCCTAAAGGTAAAAAAATTTTAAAATTTCAGGATCATAATCTACATGTAGTTGGTTATAGCATCCCAGTAAATAGAACAATTGATCTAAAAGAGCTTAAAAATCATCTACATACCTTACCAAGTATGCCAGATGCGATACCTTATGTTACTTCATATTATAAAAGAGAGTGGGGGTTCTGTATTTCTTATAAAGAATATAAAAAACTAATTCCTGGAAAATACAAGGTATTTATTAATTCTACAATAAAGCCTGGTAAGTTAGTTTATTCTGACACTCTTATAAGAGGTAAAAGTAAAAAAGAAATTTTATTATCTACATATTTATGTCATCCTCAAATGGCTAATCATGAACTATCAGGACCACTAGTGTGGTCTTTTTTATATAAAATTATTAAAGAAACAGGACCTCATAAGTATTCGTATAGATTTTTAATCTGTCCTGAAAATATTGGTGCGGCTGCTTACTTACATTATTCAAAAAATAAGGTAAAAAATATTATAGCAGGATATATTATTAATTGTGTCGGTAGTGGTAAAAAATATACTTTTAAAAAATCAAGGCAGGGAAATTCTTTGGCTGATAAAGCTGCATTAAACGTACTTAAATTCTCAAAAAATAAATTGGATATTGTAGATTTTTTCCCAGATGGTAGTGATGAAAGGCAATTTTGTTCTCCAGGATTTAATTTGCCAATAGGCTTAATTATGAGAAATATGTTTGGAAAGTTTCCCGAATATCATACTTCTTTAGATAATTCTAAACTGATATCATTTAAAACAATTTTAGAAACAATAAATGTATATCTTCAAGTTTTGAGAACTATCGAGGTTAATTTCAAACCAATTGCCAAGGTTCAATATGGAACACCTCAATTATCTAAAAGTCCAATTAAATTATATGGAGATTTAATGAATTTT
>CACIXF010000031.1 GCA_902590535.1 uncultured Pelagibacteraceae bacterium | reverse complement strand
TGTATGTAACAAATCTTGAAAGATTAAAGAAAGGTTTCTTAAATATTTCTTCAAATTCTATCTTGATCAAGCTAAATCAAATTGGCACTGTTTCAGAAACTTTAGATGTAATTAAATTTGCACAAACGATTGGATATAAAACAATTATATCTCACCGATCAGGTGATAGCGAAGATACGTTTATTGCTGACTTAGCAGTGGGCACTAATTCAAATCAAATTAAAACAGGATCCTTAGCCAGATCTGAAAGGGTTGCAAAATATAATCAATTAATCCGTATTGAAGAAGAACTTGGAAAAAAAGCGAGGATGAATAAGATCAATTAATGCTTCGATTAATAAAAAGAAATTATTTTTTATTAATATCTGTTTTTCTTATTTTTTATTTTGGTTTCAACTTAGTATCTGGAGAAAGGGGCCTTTTTTCGTATATAGAAAAGAAGGAACTTTTGTCCAACTTGAAAAAAGAAGAATTAACCCTAACTAATAAAATAGAAGATATGGATCATAAAAATTCACTTCTAAGTACTAATTTGGATCTTGATTATATTGAGACTTTAATTAGAGAACGATTTTTATTTGGTAAAAAAAATGAGACAATTTATATAATTAAAAAAGATGAAAAGTAGACATCCAGAAAAAGAAAACAAACCGGTTAATCCAATTAAAAAAAAACCAGAATGGATTAGATCAAAACTTACAAATAGTAAGGAATTTTTTTTAACTAAAACAATAGTAAATAACAATAATCTTGTAACTGTTTGTCAGGAAGCAAACTGTCCTAATATAACTGAATGTTGGAGTAAGCGACATGCAACTTTTATGATTATGGGAGACACTTGTACAAGAGCTTGTGCTTTTTGTGATGTTAAAACTGGCGTACCAGGAAAATTAGATCAACTTGAACCAGTTAAGATTGCAGAAGCAGTAAAAAAATTAAATTTAAAACATGTTGTAATTACCTCAGTGGACAGAGATGATTTAGATGATGGTGGGTCAGAACATTTTTTTGAAGTGATTAATCAAACTAGAAAATCAAATCCAAATACTACTATTGAAGTTCTTACACCTGATTTTTTAAGAAAAGGAGACGCATATAAAAAAGTTTTAGATGCTAAACCTGATGTTTTTAATCATAATATTGAAACTGTCCCTAGTCTTTATTTAAAAGTTAGACCAGGTTCTAGATACTTTGCATCTTTAGAACTTTTGAAAAATGCGAAAAAAGTAAACAAAAATATTTTTACTAAATCAGGAATAATGGTTGGCTTAGGTGAAACTAGAGATGAAATTTTACAAGTCATGGATGATTTAAGAGCTGCAGATGTTGATTTCATAACGATTGGTCAATACTTGCAACCATCTACTAAACATTATCCATTAGATAGATATTACACACCAAAAGAATTTGAAGATTTAGGAACAATCGCAAAAGCTAAAGGTTTTTTGTTAGTGTCTTCATCCCCTTTAACCAGATCTTCATATC
This sequence comes from uncultured Pelagibacteraceae bacterium, assembly GCA_902590535.1. Classification (GTDB taxonomy): domain Bacteria; phylum Pseudomonadota; class Alphaproteobacteria; order Pelagibacterales; family Pelagibacteraceae; genus Pelagibacter. The sequence goes on along the minus strand of CACIXF010000031.1, from coordinate 661 downwards.
ATGCCGATGAGGATTTTGCGAAACTTCAACAGAACAGATTAAAAAATAATTAATGCCAAAAGCATCAGTTAAGAGATTAATTGATAACAGAAAAGATAAACTAATCGAGTTTGTTTTAGATATTGAAAAGTACCCAGAATTTATACCTTTCTGTGATAATTCAAAAGTTTATGAGAGAAGTGATAACGGGGATACAATAAATATAATTGCAGATCTTACGATAGGTAAAGGGCCGTTTAAGGACACATTTAAAAGTAACGTTAAATTAAACAAAAAAAATGATCATATTCATGTTGTTAATTTAGATGGACCATTAAATCATTTAGAAAATAATTGGAAATTTATTGAAGTAGGGAATGATACTGATGGTTACAAAACAGAAGTTTTATTTGATATTGATTTTGAAATAGAAAATAAGTTTTTAAATATTTTAATGACAAAATCTTTTCAATTTGGCTTGGAAAAGATAGCAGATGCGTTTCAAAAAAGAGCTGAAAGTATTAAATAATTTTACCAATTATCTTAATTACAGTACGAACTGTTGATTTTTGTATAGAATTACGGTTTCTTGATTTGAATTTATTTTCTTTAATAATTAAATTTTTACCTTTTTTAATGCCAATATAAACAAGACCAACTGGTTTTTCTTTTGAACCACCAC
>CACIXF010000030.1 GCA_902590535.1 uncultured Pelagibacteraceae bacterium | reverse complement strand
TGTTTTGTGCTTAAATTTTCGATATTCTTTTGTAATTCAGGATTTGTTAGATCTAAATTTTTTAATTCCTCTAATGCAATATTTAATTTTTTTTCTTTTTCGTTTATAGAATTCATATATATATGTTTATATTATTAAATAGATTCTTCTTAGTCTAGTCAGGATAATTTTGAGCAAACTACACAATGATTTAGCTAATTGCATCAGGTTTTTATCAATTGATGCTGTTCAAAAAGCAAATTCAGGTCACCCAGGAATGCCTATGGGTATGGCAGATGTTGCGACAGTGCTGTTTAAATATTTTTTGAGATTTAATCCGAAGAATCCAGATTGGTTAAATAGAGATAGATTTGTTTTATCTGCTGGTCATGGTTCTATGCTTTTATATTCTTTGCTTCATCTAACGGGATATAAAAGCATATCAATTAATAATATTAAAAAATTTAGGCAGCTTAATTCTATTTGTGCAGGACATCCTGAATATCATCCGAAAACAGGTATTGAAACTACAACAGGTCCTCTTGGACAAGGCATATCTAATGCTGTTGGTTTTGCAATAGCTGAAGAAATTTTAAAAAACAAATTAGGTAAAGATTTAATTAATCACAAAACTTATGTTTTAGCTGGAGATGGATGCTTAATGGAAGGAATAAGTCATGAAGCGATGAGTTTGGCAGGACATTTAAAACTTAAAAATTTGGTTATGCTATTTGATAACAATTCAATTTCAATTGATGGTCCAACAAATCTCGCAGTTTCAGATAATTTTAAAAAAAGATTTGAAGGATATGGTTGGGATTATATTTCTATCAATGGTCATAATGAAAAAGAAATTTTTAAAGCACTAAAAAAAGTTCAAAAAGCTAAAAAACCTACTGTGATTTCTTGTAAAACAAAAATTGGATATGGTTCACCGAATAAATCAGGAAAAGCATCGTCCCATGGAAGTCCGTTGGGAGTAGATGAAATCAAGCTTGTAAGAAAAGCCTTAAATTGGAAAACAAAACCTTTTGATATCCCAAATAAAATTTTAAATGAATGGAGAAAAATTGGCCAAAGAGGTGAAATTTTAGAAAAAAAATGGAACAAAGTATTAAAAAGAAAAAAAATAAAATTTAATCAAACTTTAAAAAATAATTTTACTACGGCGCTTAAGAAAGAAAAAGAGAATGCAATAAAGGAGCCAAAAAGTTTAGCTACTAGAAAATGTTCAGAAATGACATTGAATGCATTAACAAAACAAAAAAATAATTTAATTGGTGGCTCTGCTGATTTAGCGGGATCAAATAATACAAAAACTAAAAACCATAAAATAATTAAACCTGGAGATTTTACTGGTGACTATATTCACTACGGGGTGAGAGAACACGCAATGAGTGGGGTTATGAATGGTATCGCACTTCACAGTAATCTAATTCCTTACGGAGGTACTTTTTTAATATTTTCTGATTATTGCAAACCTTCGATCAGATTGTCTGCCTTAATGAAAAAAAGAGTCATTTATGTAATGACTCATGACTCTATTGGCCTCGGAGAAGATGGCCCTACCCATCAACCTATAGAACAGCTTTCTGGCTTACGTGCTATTCCTAACCTAAATGTATTCAGACCTGCAGATAGAATTGAAACTATCGAATGTTGGGAACATGCCTTAAAAAGCTCAAAAACACCTAGCGTGCTATCTTTAACTAGACAAAATTTAAATCCAGTAAGAAAAACATACTCAAATAAAAACTTATGCTCATTGGGCGCTTACGAGGTTTTAAGAACAAACAAAAAAATTAATATAACTATATTAGCAAGTGGATCTGAAGTTAATCTAGCAATAGAGGTAAGCCATAAATTGGCCAAAGATAAAATATACTCCAAAGTGATATCAATGCCTTGTATGGATCTTTTCGAATTACAATCAAAAAATTATAAAAATAAAATATTAAATGAAACAAAACTTAAAATATCGATTGAAGCTGGATCAAGTGATTGTTGGAAAAAATATATAGGTGATAACGGAATAGCTTTTGGAATTGATGAATTCGGCAAAAGCGCACCCTATAAAGATATTTATAAATATTTTGGACTAGAGAGCACAATAATTAAAAATACTACTAAAAAATTAGTAAAAAAATAAAATGACAATTAAAATTGGAATTAATGGAATGGGGCGGATTGGTCGTATGGTTCTTAGATCAATTGTCGAAAGTAAAAATAAAAATTTAAAAATTAACCATATAAACAATAGGTCGAATTCAGAAACTACATCTAAATTAATCAAATACGATTCTATACATGGAAAATTAAATGCTGATTTAGATTTTGATCCAAATCATTTAATAATTAACAA
>CACIXF010000029.1 GCA_902590535.1 uncultured Pelagibacteraceae bacterium | reverse complement strand
GCAGCCACATCAAGACAAATAGAAACATCTTTGCCATTAACAAATCCTGATTTTTTAATTGCACTTACAATTAAATCTAAAGCTTGATTATTACTACTGATCATGGGTGCAAACCCACCTTCATCACCTACTGAAGTTGATAAACCTTTATCTTTAATTGATTTACTTAAGTTTTTAATGACAACAAAACAAATCCGCATTGCCTCAGAAAAACTTTTTGCTCGATCGGGCCTAATCATAAACTCTTGAATTCTAAGACCATTATTTGCATGCGCTCCACCATTAATAATGTTCATTAATGGATAAGGTAATTGAAAGTTATTTTTTTGAGAAAAAGTTTTATATAAGGGTAATTTTTTTGCTTTTGCAGACAATTTTTTTACAGCCATAGAAACTGCTAATATCGCATTAGCTCCTAAGTTAGTTTTTTGTCTTGTACCATCTAAATTAATTAACAAAGCATCAATTCTTTCTTGATTATGAATACTTTGTCCTTTTAATTTTTTTGAAATCTTTGTGTTAACTAAGTTAACTGCACTTAAAACACTTTTTCCTAAATACCGTTTATTATTTTTATCTCTTTTTTCAAAAGCTTCAAAAGTTCCTGTGGAAGCACCTGAGGGACAAATAGCGGATGCGCTATTATTTTTAATATAAACCTCTGCCTCTACTGTTGGATTTCCTCTACTGTCAAAAACTTGACGTGCTTTTAATTTTAAAATTTTACTCACTATTTTTTAATTAGATAATCTATATCATGTAATTGTTTTAATAGATTCTCTAGTTTATTCAATGGTACCATGTTTGGTCCATCTGATGGAGCATTATCAGGATCTTGATGTGTTTCAATAAATACACCTGCAACACCAACCGCAACTGCAGCTCTTGCTAAATATTCAACAAATTCTCTTTGACCACCAGAGGATTCACCTTGGCCACCTGGTTGTTGAACAGAATGAGTTGCATCGAAAATTACTGGATAACCATTCTTTGCCATTATAGGTAATGATCTCATGTCAGAGACTAAAGTGTTGTATCCAAAACTTGCACCTCTTTCTGTGACTAGGATGTTTTTATTTCCTGAGTCTGAAATTTTTTTAGTTACATTCACCATATCCCAAGGTGCTAGGAACTGACCTTTTTTTACATTAATAATTTTATTTGTTTTAGCCGCAGCAATTAATAAGTCTGTTTGTCGACATAGAAAAGCTGGGATTTGTAAAACATCAACATGTTTTGAAACAATTTCACATTGTTCAGCATTGTGTATGTCTGTTAAAATAGGAACGTTCAGCTCCTTTTTAATTTTATCAAATACAGGAAGTGATGCATCTAACCCTGCTCCCCTTTTGCCTTTTAAACTAGTTCTGTTCGCTTTATCAAATGAGGTTTTGTAAATAAATCCAAGGCCAAATTTTGAAGTAATTTCCTTAATTTTTCCAGCCATATCCATTGCATGTTGTTCTGTCTCTAACTGGCAAGGACCTGCAATAATACAAATCTTATTGTTGTTTGAAATTTCTATATTTTCACAATTTACTTTAATCGCACTCATCTATGATTTTTTGCTGCTTTGATAAAAGAAGAGAATAAAGGATGTGGGTTCAAAGGTCTAGATTTAAATTCAGGATGAAACTGAACTCCTATGAACCATGGATGATTTTTAAGTTCAATTATCTCTGGAAGCTTATGATCTGGAGATAAGCCTGAAAATATTAATCCTTTCTTCTCAAATTTTTCTTTATATGAGATATCCACTTCATATCTATGTCTATGTCTCTCTTTAATTAATCTAGATTTATAAATATCTCTAATTTTAGACTTATCTTTTAAGATTGCATCATAAGAACCAAGTCTCATGGTGCCACCTAAGTCTTTATTTGTCCCTTTAATTTTTCTGCCACTTTTTTCCCATTCATGCATCAAGCCAATAATATGAACACCGCCTTTATCAAACTCAGAAGAAGTTGCTTTTTTAATCTTTAATTGATTTCTAGCAAATTCAATTATTGCCATCTGCATTCCATAACAAATTCCAAGGAATGGAATTTTATTTGTTCTTGCATATCTTATCGCTTCAATTTTACCCTCAGTTCCCCTTTTGCCAAACCCACCTGGAATTAGAATTCCTGAAACATTTTTAAGTTTATTTTTTATTTCTGAAACTTTTAATTTTTCAGAATCTATTCGAACCAAATTAACTTTAAGATTATTGGATATTCCTCCATGAGTAAGTGCTTCATCTAAAGATTTATAAGCATCCTTTAATTCAACGTATTTTCCAATAATTGCAATGTTGACATGTCTTTTAGTATTAAGAGTAATTTTTGTTATTTTTTTCCAAGGATTCAAATTTGCAGGTTTTTTTGATTTTAATTTAAAATAATTTAAAACTTGAATGTCTAATTTTTGATTAAAAAAACTAATCGGTGCCTCATAAATAGTTTTAACATCAACAGTTTCAATTACATTTTTAATATCAACATTACAAAACAAAGATATTTTTTTTCTATGGTCCAAAGGAATAGGTCTTTCT
>CACIXF010000028.1 GCA_902590535.1 uncultured Pelagibacteraceae bacterium | reverse complement strand
CTTGAACCTACTTGTGCAATTTTACCACCTACTTGTGCTTCAACAGAATAAATTAAATTTGTTCCTGTATCAATATCCTCAAGTTTAACCTCAGCTTCGCCTGAAGCAAAACCAACTAAAGAATTTCCAGATCCTGAAATTTTGTAACTATTAGGAGGATTTAAATCTTTCAATTCAATGTCTCCGGAAAATGTTGCATTAAAAGGTCCAATTTTATTTGTAGCTTTTGCAGAAAATTCAGTGTCAGATTTTTTATTAAACTCTTCACATCCAGGGATTGCTTGTTTTAGTATTTCTGGATTATTTAATGCATCCCAAACTTTTTTTTTCTCTAAATTAATTTTATAAGATCCTGTTAATTTCATAAATTAAACATATAATAAATTATGGACGAAAATACAAAAAAAGAATTGCAGTCTGCAGCATTTGAAAGACTTATATCTCATCTTAGGGAAAGAAAAGATGTGCAAAATATAGATCTAATGAATCTAGCGGGTTTTTGTAGAAATTGTCTTTCTAAGTGGTACCGAGAAGAAGCAGAAAAAAAAGGAATTGAAATTTCTGATCCTGATGCAAGAGAGCATGTTTATGGAATGCCTTACTCTGAATGGAAAGACAAATATCAAAAATAATTATTTCTCTTTAAGTCTAGGAAATAATTCTACAAAATTACAAGGTTTGTGATTGATATCTAATTGATGCTTTAATATGCCATCCCACGCATCAGTAACACCACCTGAGGATCCCGGTAATGCAAAAACATATTTACCATTTGATAATGCAGCACAGGCTCTTGATTGTATAGAGGATGTTCCAACTGTTTTTAGACTTATAGTTCTAAAAACTTCTCCAAATCCGGGTATATGTTTATCTGCAATTTCGTCAATCGCTTCAGGAGTTATATCTCTTCCAGTTAAACCTGTTCCTCCAGTAGTGATTATGACATCTATATCTTTTTGATTTGTCCATTCTTTTAAAATTTTAACAATATCCTCTTTATTATCTTTGCAAATTTTTCTATCGATCAATTTATGCTTAGCCTCTTCAATTTTTTTAACCAAGATTGCACCTGATTTATCATTATCAAAAGTTCTTGTATCTGTTACAGTTAATAAAGCTATATTTACATCCATAATTTAAAAATGATTATATTATCAATTCTTTTCTTTGTAACTGCATTAATATACTCAAGTGTTGGTTTTGGGGGAGGCTCAACATATCTTGCAATACTTTTAATTTGGGGTGTACCTTACACAATATTTCCTGTTATAGCTCTTGTGTGTAATATTATTGTTGTATCTGGTAATTCTATTAATTTTATAAGATCTAAAAACATAAATTTTAATTTACTTTTTCCTTATTTAATTGGCTCTATTCCATTTGCATTTATTGGAGGATCAATAGCAATTGAAAAAAGTTTATTTGAGATTTTATTATTTTGTGTTTTGTTGGTTGCAGGCATTTTCTTATTAATTGAGAGTAAATCTTTTAATAAAGAGAAAATTAAAATTAACCAAATACCAAGATTAATCTCAATTTCTATTGGATCACTAATAGGCTTTATGTCAGGATTAGTGGGAATTGGTGGAGGAATTTTTTTAAGCCCCCTTCTATTTTTAATGAAAGCTGGATACCCAAGACATATCACCAGTAGTGCATCTTTATTTATTTTAATCAATTCTATCTTTGGAATAGCTGGACAGCTGACGAAAGATCAGGTTTTAGATCAGGTTACTAACTATTGGCCGTTGTTTTTAACGGTGCTTATTGGAGGACAAATTGGTAGCTTATTAAACATTAAATTTTTATCGAATAAAATTTTAGCTCTACTAACTTCTTTTCTTGTAATTTTTGTCGCAATAAGAATGGGAATTAAAATTATAGCTTAATTAAGTAACATTTTTATAATCAGCTTTTCTTGCTAAATATATTCCAATAAATACAGCAATCAAAGCGACTATAATTTTTGATGTAATAATTTCATTAAGAAATATGTATCCTAAAATAATTCCAAATATTGGAATGATATATGAAACTTGTGAATGAAATATAAGACCATTTGTTTTTAAAATTCTGAATCTCAACAACCATGCTATCCCGGTAGGAAAAATTCCTAAATATATTACCGATATAATAGAGTCCGTTGAAGGATTTAACATCCAAGGTTTTTCAAAAATTAAAGTGAATGGAAGAAGTATTATTGTTGACCAAATTAAAATTGAACCTGTAACATTTTCATTTTCTTTATTGCTTATTTTTAAGGTTATTACTCCTCCAATTACATAACAAGTTGATCCAAGTAGAATTAAAAGTGCAGCAACAAAGTTATTTTCATTTATTAAAAAGTCATCTGAAAACAAAAATACTATTCCTGAAAATCCTATTAATAATCCAATAGTTTTTAATAAATTAAATTTTTCCCCTTTTAAGAAAAAGTGAGCTAGAACTGTTGAACTTAATGGTGTTGTGGACATCAAGATAGCTGCTAAGTTACTTTGAACAAAATTCACCCCATAAGATATTAGTATGAATGGAATAACTAAATTTACCAATCCAATGATTGCAAACCACTTCCAGTCTTTTGAGA
>CACIXF010000027.1 GCA_902590535.1 uncultured Pelagibacteraceae bacterium | reverse complement strand
GCATCCGACTATGCAAAAAATATTGTTAAAATTGCAAGAAGAATAGAGTTTGCAAGCATCTATCCTCCTAATGCATTAAATGAAATGCAAGCAGCAATAATAGAATTTGATGAATTACAAAATAAAGAGCAAGGTGGATTAAGATTAATTGATATTCTTCTATTTCCAGCAGGAACAATTGTAGCAAGTGGACCAACATGTTCTGAACAAGGTTCAGGAAGATGGTTACCTAAACCATCAGATACATTTAATAAGTTTGTATTAATGTCTAAACCAAGTGTTGGATACAAAAATATTCCTCTTTTATGGATTGAGATGGTTGATGTAAGTAAAATGATCGGATTTATATTACCTGATTGGATAGCAGATATGTTGCCTGGTGAATATCCAGTGCATACAAAAGATGGAATTGTAAAAGAAAACTTTAAAAGTAACGTTTTTAAAGTTGTTACTGGTGACTTTAAATTATTTAAAGTTCCTGTTCCATATGGACACATATGGGACTCATTCTTAAGAGTATTTTTAGGTTTAGTTTTTGGAATTCTTATTGGAGTGCCATTAGGATTGTTTATGGGTCTAAATCGATTTGCTAAAGGTTTTTTTGATCCTTTAATAGAGTTATACAGACCTGTTCCACCGTTAGCTTGGGCGCCATTGATTATTTCAGTTCTTGGCATAGATAATACAGGTAAAATATTTTTATTATTCATGGTCTCACTTTCAATTATGATTATTTCTGCAAGAGCTGGTGCATCAGGAACACAACTTTCAAAAATACATGCTGCACATTCATTAGGGGCTACTAAAAAACAAATTTTAAGATATGTGATTTTCCCTAATTCACTTCCTGAAATTCTTACAGGAATTAGAGTTGCTGTAGGTATGTGCTGGGGAACACTTGTTGCTGCAGAGTTTTTAGCAGGTACAACTGGTATTGGTTTTGTTGAAAATGTTGCAAAAAAATACTTTCAGTATGAAGTTATTTGGATAACAATTTTCATAATGGGTATGCTAGGTCTTTTATTTGATATATCTTTAAGAAAAATAATAGATAAGACTATTCCTTGGAGAGGCAAAGGTTAAAAGGAAACGTTATTTAAAGAACTAGACCTTTTTTATAAAACCAATGGCAGCACCAATGGTAGTCAAAAATCCAGCTAACGGTAGAATAGCAACTGCGTATTTTTTAGGCATATAATTTGGTTTGAACTCAATACCTTGCATACTAATTTCTAAATACCACATTTCCCAATACTTACCTCGCATACCCTCTACAAGTTCAATTCCATAAATAATTAAGACTACACCAATTATCATAATCATAATTTTCCAAAACTGGCGTATGTATAATGAAAGTCGCTCTGGTAATTTTTCATAAATTAAATTTAAAGCCACATGTTCATTATCTCTAGCTGTTAAAGAAAGTGCTATAAACATCAACCAAATATTACTTAATACTGTTAGCAAATCCCCCCAAACCGGAGGATTATTAAAAACATATCGCATTGTAACGTTGTAAAGTGTGAAACCAACCATGGCAGCCAACAAGAGTGAGCACATAGCTTCCAACATACGATGAATAAAACGATCAATACTGTTTAAAAATTTTATCATTAATTACTCAATAAGTTTGGAAGAAACATTGTTAATTCTGGAACAACTAATATAAAAAATAAAAGTAAAAAAAGACCAACAAGATAAGGAATTAAAGCAATAGCTACTTTTTCTAAACGAACTTGTGCTATAGTTGCAGATGTAAAGTACGCAACCCCAACTGGTGGTGTAACTGATCCTATCAAAAATCCTACTATTACAACCATAGCTGCTTGTACCTCAGGAAAGCCTGCTTGAGACATAACATTTACAAGCACTGGACCAACAATGATAATGTTAACTGCTGAGTCCATTACCGTTCCAAGAAGAAAAATGAATAATATCAAGGCTAATATAAATAATATAGGGGAATCCGCTAAGCCTAAAAGCCAGGTTTCAAGATCACCGATTGCACCAAGAGAAGTAAGTAACCAACTGAAAGGTCCTGAAGCAGCTATGATAATAAAAACCATTGCTGAATTACGGAATGCTCGTCGGAAAGCTCCTGTACAATCTTTCCATTTAATAGTTCGATAAACAAATACACCTGTAAACAATGCAACCAAAGCAGTGATGGCTCCAGCCTCAACAACAGATGCAACACCTCCCATTACTGAACCCACTAAAACTAAAGGTATTAAAAGAGCAAATGAAGAACGATATAATTCTTTACCAGCTCGACGTACTGAGAATGGTTCATCGCTACGCTCGAAGTTATATTTAACTGCGAAGTAATGATTGATTACCATGATCACAACACCAATCAAGATACCTGGAACAATCCCAGCTGCAAATAATGATGCAATAGAAATCTCAGTAGCATTAGCAAGTACAATCATCATGATACTAGGTGGAATAATCCCTCCTATTGTGGAACTTACTCCTGTAACTGCAGCTGAAAATGCAGCTGGATAACCTGCTTTTTTCATTGCTGGTAAAACTAATGCTCCGACAGTTGCGGTATCTGCTACAACAGAACCATTCATTCCTGCAAAAAACATACTTACTAAAACATTAACTTGGGCCAACCCTCCTCGTATACGTCCAATTAATGCCCTACTCAAAGCAACTAAACGGTCAGTGATTGTTGCACTTGTCATTAACTCCCCTGTTAACATAAAAAATGCAATGGCGGTCAAAGGGACTGAGTCTATAGCGGTAAACATTTGACTAGGAATTAAAACAAGAGGAACAGCATCTGTTAATAGAATATAGACAAATGGTATCAGTATTAATATAAAACCGATTGGAGCTCCTAATAGAATCAGAAAAAGGAGTACTACGAGTAAAATAATACTTTCCATAAATATTAATAAGTTATGATTTTTTTTTGGTAAAGACCATCTAATTCTAAGATAGAACTAAATGGTCTTCACATAGTTTTCTTTGAAGATTTATAAAGCTCCAGCTTTCTCCAACTGAGCTACAAATCCATCCATACCTTGTTCTAGAAGTACTCTTTTAGCTACTTCTGGTTCAAAAGTACCCTTAGCGTCTAACCAAGCACCGATTGCACCTGCTCTCCACTTAGTCATTTCCGCGTCTGTTGGTACATACCACTCTTTAGCAGATGCTTTAATTGCATCTTCACCATTTTTAATCCAAGCGTTATCCAACTCGTTTACTTTTTCTCCATATGCATCAGCTGCTTCGTGTAACCATTTTCTTTGTTGGTCAGACAATGCATTATACTGTTTGGCATCCATCGCTAAAATATTTCCAGACCACATTCCTCCGATTTCAGTGAAATATTTCGCAACTTCATGAAGTTTTGCTACATGCTGCCATGGACTAGCAACATACTGACCTTCAACTACACCTGATTGAAGACCTTGATATAATTGACTCCAGTCATAAGGTGTTGGTGTTGCGCCCCAATTTTTAACTAGCATGAACTCAACTGGACTTTTA
>CACIXF010000026.1 GCA_902590535.1 uncultured Pelagibacteraceae bacterium | reverse complement strand
TAATTTTGATACAATCATTTTATAAAATGAATTTCTGCCTAGTAAATGAACTATTTCATCCTTATCTTTTATAAAATTATAACCAAGTTCCTCTTTAGCAAGGTTTAAACCCTTTTCTCCTCCTAAAAATGAATTAAATAATTCTGGATATTTTTCAAAAAATAATTTCTTACCAACTGCATATTCATTATCATAGTTTGTATTGATTATTTTACTTTCTTTATCATAAATTACTTTCACATTTTTTTTTAGATACAAAGCATAAAAAATTGTAGTATTCACATCTGTTGATATTACGTTTTTAACTAAAGATAGCTCTTTATGTAAATGAAATAGTCTTTCCTTATTTGTACGATCTCCAAGTGTTAAGACTCTCCAATTTTTTTTTTTGAACATATTAATATTTTTTTGATTATAGTCAGTATAATATAAGCAAACTGTGTACGGTGCTTCACTTATTTTTTCGATAGAGTTAATTATTTCATTTTGATTAAAATTATCTGAGGTCTTGAAAGCATTAGGGTGACGATCAGATTTTGGCACACTATGGCTGGGGAAAAAAATTGTTCCACTATTTTTTACTGTTTTTTTAGAGATAATCTTATCCAAATACAAAAAAGGAGATCCTATTATCACAGAATTTATAATTTTTTTTTCTAAACATAGATCTGCTGTTCTTTTATTCCAGCACAAATAGGGGGCAGATTTTATTTTTGGTTGTTTTAAATTTGGAATTTTATACCAACCATGTTGAATGCTAGCAAATGAGGGTTTGTCCTCTATCTCAGAATATTTTGATAAAATAAATCTATGACCATACCAATTATTATCAATATACATTAAAGTTATAGTATAAATCTTTTATTAAAAGTAAATCAATGTATGAAAGTAAATTTATGAAGTTTGATGCAATTATTGAGGCAAGAATGACTTCGAAGAGAATGCCTGGAAAAGTTATGCTAAAAGTTTTGGGTAAGCCTATGATAGAATATTTGGTTGAGAGATTAAATTCAATAAAGCTTATTAATAAAATTATTCTCGCTACTACAAGGAACTCTCAAGACAATATACTTCAAAAAACATGTAAAAATTTAAATATACTTTGCTATCGTGGTAGTGAAAAAAATGTTTTAAATAGGGTTGTTAATGCTGGTCTTAAATACAAAGTTAAAAATGCAATAAGAATAACTGCTGATTGTCCAATAATTGACCCTAAAATAATAACTGAGGTATTAAGTAAATACTCAAAGCTAAAAAATTATGATTGTGTAACTAATTCTCATATTAGATCATATCCTGATGGAATGGATATCACTGCTTATAAATTTAAAGCTCTAATTAGATCTAGTAAATTGGTTAAAAGTAAGCACCATAAAGAACATGTTACATCATACATGTTTGAAAATCCTTCTTTATTCAAAATCAAACATATTATAGCAAATAAAAAATTATACTGGCCAGAATTAGGTTTAACTTTAGATGAAAAAAATGACTTTGTTCTAATTAAAAAGATTATTAGATATTTTAATGATAAAAAAAAATATAACTTTAATTGTGAAGATATAATTAAATTACTTAAGAAAAAGAAAAAAAAATGGATCTATATTAATTCAAATGTTCAGAGAAAAGCTTACGATAAAAAAAAATTAAAAAAATTGTATTAAATAAAAACATTTTTTCTTAAACAAGAAATAGAAATTTTTTGATCTTCATTATCCGACCAATAATTACTTTTATCGTGACTAAAAATTTCTTTTGATGACAGACTAATATAAGGACACCATAAAAACATATTAGAATAATTCATTTTTCTAATTTTAATTTTTTTATTGTGCTTATAATTTTTAAAAAGAATATTCTTAGTTTCAAAATCTTTGATAATCAACCAACTCTTATCCTTAAGAACTCTATCTGCTTCATTGGCAACGACAAATAAATCCTGGTTATCTACCAAATAAAGGCAAAATCCAAAAACAACGATATCAAAAAAAGAATTTTTGAAAGGAATTTTATCTGCTGACCCTCTTTTAATTTTAATATTTTTTTTATTGGATTTATTAACAGCTAGTTTAGAAGGTTCTATTCCATAAAAATTACTTTTTGGAAATTTTTTTTTTAAATAAATAAGTCTTCCTCCATCTCCGCTTCCAATTTCAAGTATATTCAAATCTTTATTTTTGAATTCATTAATTTTTTTTGATATCAAAATTTGTAATTTATCTTGTGAATAATCAGTAATATTTAATTTATTTATATTTCTTTTAAAATATCTATTACCTTCTGATTTTATAAATAATTTTTTGTTAATCATTCATCGTTTTTAGTAAATTATTTTTTTAGACCTTAACTTTCTATAGATTTTTATTAAATCATTTAATTCTACTTTAATAAGTAATGATATATCAAATATAGTTCTTTTTCCATCAGCGTAATTTATTGCATTTAAGAGATCTTGAATATTTTTATAATCATATTTAGATGTCATTGATTTATAAAGTCCATACTTTGATAAAAAAGGTTCACAGATCAATTTAGTTTTTGGATACAAAAATTCTTCAAAACAAATTATTATTGTTACTAAAGTTTTTAAAGACTCCTCTAAACCTTTTTCACTCACAAATTTTAAATTATCTAAACTTGTATGATATTCTTTGTAATCTCCAAATTTTGACCTACAAAAGGTAGCTACAGGCAAATCTACTCCAGGAGAACAATACTGTCTCTCATCAGAACCATTATTAATAAAAGAATATTCTCTAAATTTTTTTTTTTTAAATAGACATGCTTTTAAAGCTTTATCGGACAAAGTATTTTCTTTTTTAGATTTAATTAAGGTATAAGCATCTCTATCTCCTAAACAAGTTAAGTTAAAACCTGCAATAACATTTTTTTTTAATATTTTTAATTTTTTACTTAAATAAGATATCGAGCCAATAGTTTCTGGTAAAAATACAAATCTGTAACTATAGTTAGTGTTAGAATAATTTTTTTTTACCCAATTAATTAAAGCAGTTTGTACCACTGGACCTGATAGTTCATTATTCGCCATTGAAGGATGACAAAGATAAGTTGAAAAAAAAACTTCCTTTTTTTTTTGACCACGAATTAAAAGTTCTCCTATTTTTAAATAACCTTTAATAAATTTAGACTTAATTACTGCTCTAAATTTTTTGCCCCTTAGTTGTTTAACCTGATTTACTGACATACAAAATCCCCAACTTCTTTTATAATAACTTGTTATATAGGGAATTGCTGTTTTATTTGTTTTATCTACAAAAATTTTTTTTAAAATTTCTTTCTTTGAAAAGACTTTATTTATAGGTTTTGAAAAATTAACAACATGCAAATTATTTTTTTTAAAATTTGCAAATTTTTTATTTTTATAATCTAATATATAAGCATCATCTATATGCCATTCATAAGGCACCTTCCAATCAAAAACTTTTGATCCTGACTTAAATTTAAGGATTTTTAAATTTAAATTTTTTCTACTCAAATATTCAAGACTTTTATTAAAACCTGGGCCACAAATAGACCTGCATATAGGGAATAATTCTCTTATCCATTTGAACATTATTTTTCCCTGATATTTTACCATTATATTAATTCTTCTTATTTCCAGTAAAATAAAAATTAATTTTTTTAC
>CACIXF010000025.1 GCA_902590535.1 uncultured Pelagibacteraceae bacterium | reverse complement strand
TTTAATATCTTTTTGATTAATATTAATAAGCAAATTATCTTTTTTATAGGTCGCAAAGTTAATGAAGATAATTTTTTTAAACTTATCTAATTTACTCTTATTTTTTGAAAAAAATAATGAAATCTGTTTTTTATTTTCTAAATCAATTTTATGAAAAATTAAATTTTTATTATTTTTAATTTTACTCGAATGATATAAGCCAATAACTTTATTATTTTTCGATACAATTTTTGCATATTCGTAACCTAACCCACTACTAGCTCCACCAATAATATACAGTTTATTTGAATTCATAAAAACAAGATGATACTGAAAGTCCCACTCCAAAACCACACATTAATATCTTTTTATTTTTTAATTTTTCAAAGTTATTGCTAATTAATAAAGGGATGGTTGATGAGACGGTATTTCCAAATTTTTTGTAATTAGTTAAAAATTTATTATTTTCAATTTTTAATTTGTTCATAATATTATTATTTATTATATTACTTGCTTGATGAAGCAAAACATAATCTAGGTTTTTATTTGTAAATCTATTTTCTTTCATGAGCTCATTAATCAAGTTAGTTACTGTATTTAGGGAAAAGTTAAACAATTTATTTCCATCCATATGTAAGCTATTGCTATTTATACTTTCAGTATAATTATCAAATTTCTGACTAAGATGGATATAATTTTCTCCATCACTAAAAAATTTAAATTTTAATTTATTTTTTGATTTTGTTAATATAGTTGCTGTTGCACTGTCACTAAACAAAAGTTTTACATTTAACTTTTTGCAATATCTTGAATAATTGTCTGCTGTTATCAAAAGAATCCTATTTATTTCTTTTGAATTTAATAAACTCTCAGCCACTTTAAGCCCATATATGTATCCACTACATCCTTGATTAATATCAAAAATTAGACATTTATTTTTGATTTTCAAATTTTTTTGAATGATAAAGCTATTTGGTGGAATATTATATTTAGGAGTTTGAGTGATTAAGATAATTGCATCAATATTTGTTTGATTTTTTAAAACTTTTTTAGATGCTTTAGTTGCTAGACTAATAATATCTTCTTTATCAGTTGAATGATAAACTTGAGAAATTCCTGTTGTTTCAATAACTTTTTTATAGTTTTGATTTAACAGGTCTTTAATTTTTATCTTTTGCTCTCCAAGAGCTATACCGACTTTTTCAATTTTCATTAATTGTTTTTAATTTATTTTTAACTTTTTCAAGTCTCTTAATGCGAATTGCCCTTTTGAAATATTAGAAAAACCTGGATTATAAACAAAATCACATTTATCAAAATGATAATGCACTACTTGGCTAAATCTTGTCCTAGATTGATCAATTATTTTTTTGCCACCATGCAGAAGATTTGCTGCCCAAATTACTGCTTGACCAGGTTTTAATTTAAGGGTTTTTATTTTAATTTTTTTTGATTTTATTAATTTGCTTACGTAATTTTCATAAATTTTATAAAATTTTGATAATTCCTGCATTGAGGTAGGAGTTTTTAGTTTAAACAGTGAGTAGTCGATTAAATTAAATTTATGACTACCAGGTACAACAACTATCGCACCATTTCTATCATCAGTTTTTTCTAGAGCAATCCATGCTGCACACAGATATTTATGTGGCATAGATGAAAAATGAATATAATCACTGTGTAGTGGTTGATCAGTTCCTCTAATAAAGTTTATAGAATTAATTGGGATTGGTTTTTTTTCATAAAAATATTTTAAAAGATCAATAATTTTTTTATTTTTACATAAATTTTTAATACTCTTGAATTTTTTGTAACCCTCAACTATTCGGGGATTTTTGTTATAATGATAAATCTTTGGATTTTTTTTTACACCTTCTGCATTTGCTAGGGCTGAAATATCTTGAATAGTTTTTTCTAAGTCTTTTTTAGATATTTTTAAATCAACAACAACATATCCATCTTTGTTATATTTTTTGGCATATTCTAAGTATTTTTTTTTTTTATACTTAATATTATATTCAAAAAGCTCAGACTCAACCCAAGGTACATTTAAATTAAGAAAATTTTTTTGCATTTAAATGTTTTATTTCAGTTTTTTTAGTTTTACACAAAGTTGTTTTATACTTTGAACTTCAGTTAAATCAATTTTAGAAGATTTACCTTTTGTAGCTTTATCTATAGCTGAGAGAATACTTAGCTGTCCTAATGAGTCCCATTCTTCTGTATTTTTAGAATTACTTTTGATATTTACCTTTGTTTTTAAAGCTTTAGATACAATTGATATTACGTCTTTTTCATTCATAGATTATCCTTCTTCTGTATTTGATATACTTTTGTAAAACATAAATACATGTTGAATTTTTTAAATATATAGCCTCTATTTAAAAAGTGATCAACCTTATCTTTAATTAAATTTTTTGGCGCAGGCCATTCCTTGTTAACTAACATTTTAGACTTAAAGTTTTTTTCTATAATTTTAATAAGAAGTTTATGATCTGAAATTGATATGACTGGCATTAATATAGTGCCTTTTTTTTTTAGATTTTTTTTAACAGAATTCAAAAATTTTTTTGATAATTTAAGACCATCTTTCCCACAATCGTGTGGAATATATTTATTATACCAATAATTTTTAGCTACAAAACTGCTTATTGCAGATATGTCGTTTATTATTAAATCAAATTTTTCATTTGACCACTCTTTTAAAATGTTACTTTCTTTTATAGTGCCAGTAACTTTGTTAATTTTCAGGTTAGAATTTATTATTTTAACAGCATGTTTGGAGTAATCTGATAGATAAAGTTCTATTTTTTTTCCAAATTTTTTTTTTAAAAAAATTCCAATAATTCCCGATCCTGAACCCAAATCAAGAATTTTAATTTTTTTTTTGATTTTAAATTTTTCAAATGCTTCAATAAGGCTAAAAGTTGTAAGGTTAGGCTCAAAAACTTTAGTATCCTTAATAAGTTTAATTTTTACATTTCCAATTTTAATATTATGAATATTTTTTCTCATTAGTAATTAGTCTCAACAATTGATTTTTTTTCTAAAAAAACAAACGGATCTTGATGTAAGGCATCATTTGCACATTTAAATACATCTTTGGCATAAACTTTAGATAAATAAATTTTAGAATCATTAATTTCTTTTAAATATTTTTTGTTTTTTAACATTTTTTCAATTTTATATTCTGCTCTTTTAACATTTTTCATAATAATTTTATATCTAACGAAACTATAGTAAGTCTTATTTATATATTTCCCGCCCTCAAATACTTTGCCTGTTATTGCTTTGTAGTATCTATGATTAACTCCGTTTAAGTGTTCAACATGATGCACATATGTACATGAGTCTCTGAATGGCAAACCTATATTCAGAAATATAACGTTATTTTTAATAAAATTATTAAAAGGACTATTTTGTCCAAAGCTAAATAATCCACAAGGCTCAAGAATTTTTTTTTTATTTTTGCCAAATGCACAAATTGAAAAAATTGGATGATTAGACCTTGATATACCTTTTTCTTTGATAAAAGCATTTTCAAAAGGTCCTAAAGTTGATTTAGTTAACCTCTTATTAAATTTTCTATCTTTAAAATAATCAAAGTTAAAAGATGGGACGATAATAGTTCCATTTTTAAAGTAATTTTTAAGATTTTTGATTATTTTAGTGGTTACATAATTTCTGATTTCATTTAATGGTACATTCTCATTTTCAAAAATTTTATTATAGTCATTAAACAAAA
>CACIXF010000024.1 GCA_902590535.1 uncultured Pelagibacteraceae bacterium | reverse complement strand
ATATTTTCTTGGTTTTTCAAATGTTGGATAGGCATTACCAATTGCACAGTTATTACCAATATCACTTGATATAATTACATCATCAGGCATTCCTGCTTGAATTGCTCTCCAAGCTTGTCTTGGTGACATTCTGTCTGCATCTCTTTCTCTAGCTTCTTTATTCCAAACTGTTCCTTCATCATCATCTTCATGATCTAAACTTGAAAGTTTTTGTAACCAAGCTGATTTAGTTTGATGAATTAAATCTTTTCTAGCCTGTCTATCAGTATCACCGGCGTTTGAAGATAATTTTTCTAAAATTTGTTCAGCAACTAATTTTGCATCACCACTTATTCCTACAGTAACTTTTTTAGTCAAACCTATTCTGTCAGGATTAATATCAACTTGAATAATGTTTGCATTTTTTGGCCAATAATCAATTCCATAACCAGGTAAAGTCGAAAATGGATTTAATCTAGTTCCCAAAGCTAACACTACGTCAGCTTTTGAAATTAATTCCATTGCAGCTTTTGATCCATTATATCCTAAAGGACCAACTGCTAAAGGATGGCTCCCTGGGAAACTGTCATTATGTTGGTAACCTGAACAAACAGGTGAATCTAATTTTTCTGCAAGTTTTTTTGTAGCTTCTATTGCTCCTCCAATAACAACACCTGCTCCTGATAAAATTACTGGAAACTTTGCTTTAGATAGCAAGTCAGCTGCTTTAGCTACAGCATCATTTCCTCCCCCTTGTCTTTCAAGTCTTACAATTGGAGGAAGATCGATATCAATTACTTGACACCAATAATCTCTTGGAACATTAATTTGTGCTGGCGCTGATCCTCTTATAGCTTTTTCTATAACTCTATTTAGTACTTCAGCCATTCTTGATGGGTCTCTTACTTCTTCTTGATAACAAACCATGTCTTTGAATAAATTCATTTGCTCTACTTCTTGAAATCCACCTTGCCCCATTGTTTTGTTTGCTGCTTGCGGTGTAACTAATAAAAGAGGAGTATGATTCCAATAAGCTGTTTTAATTGGTGTAACTAATCCAGTAATTCCAGGTCCGTTCTGGGCTATTACCATTGACATTTTACCAGTAGCTCTTGTGTAACCGTCAGCAATTAAACCACCATTTGTTTCATGAGCAACATCCCAGAAAGTAATACCTGCATCTGGAAAAATATCTGAAATTGGCATAAAGGCTGAACCGATAATTCCAAACGCATGTTCAATACCGTGCATTTGTAAAACTTTTACAAAAGCTTCTTCTGTTGTCATTTTTGTCATAAAACTAGAACCTCTCTAAAGTGTAATTATACTATTTATAAAATTCGTTTGTTAATTTGTGCGATTAATATATAAGTTTTTACGAATTTCAAACAAACAAATCGACACGATATGGCAACAGATATAATTATACATGATAAAAAAGACAATGTTGGAGTAGTTGTTATTGAAAAAATCACTCCTAAACAGGACTGTGCTTGCTGGATAATGGAAGATGACAGTTCAACAAATATTCAATCCGTAGATGAAATACCTTTAGGACATAAAATTGCAATGGTTGACCTTAAAGAGGGTGATACTATTTTAAAGTATGGTCACGATATTGGTAAAGTTGTTAAATCAATCAAAAAAGGTGAGCATGTACATGTTCACAATGTAAAAACAAAGAAGTGGTAATAGTATGGAAATCCCAAAGAGCTTTTTAGGTTATAAAAGAGAAAACGGCAGAGCCGGAACAAGAAATCATGTAATTATTTTGCCAGTTGATGACATTTCGAATGCATGTGCGGAGGCAGTTGCTAACAATATTAAAGGCACAATCGCTCTTCCTCATTCTTACGGGAGACTTCAGTTTGGTGCAGATTTAGAACTTCATTTTAGAACTATGATTGGAACTGGATGTAATCCGAACGTTGCAGCAGTGATTGTCATAGGTATTGAACCGAAATGGACAAAAAAAATTGTAGATGGAATTGCTAAAACTGGAAAACCAGTTGAAGGATTTCATATTGAGCGAACAGGAGACATTGGTACGACAATGAAAGCATCAAAAAAAGCACAAGAATTTGTAATGTGGGCTTCAGAAAAACAAAGAGAAGAATGTCCTTTAAGTGATTTATGGATCTCAGTTAAATGTGGAGAGTCTGATACTACTTCAGGATTAGCTGCAAACCCAACTGTTGGAAATTTAATGGACAAACTTGAGCCATTAGGTGTTCACTTATGTTTTGGTGAAACATCTGAATTAACTGGTGCAGAACAAGTTTGTGCAACTAGAGGTGCTACAAAAGAAGCTTCTGAAAAATTTATGAAAACATGGAGCTCTTATAATGATTTTATTTTAAAAGAAGCGACAGATGATCTTTCTGAAAGTCAACCAACAGCTGGAAATATAGCTGGAGGACTTACAACAATTGAAGAAAAAGCTTTTGGTAATTTTCAAAAAATTGGGAATTGTAAATTTATTGATGTTCTTGAACCAGCTGAAGAACCAACTAAAGGAAAAGGTTTATATTTTATGGACACATCATCCGCTGCCGCAGAATGTGTGACACTTCAAGCTGCTGCTGGTTTTAATATTCATTTATTTCCAACTGGACAAGGAAATATCGTTGGAAATCCAATTGAACCTGTTGTTAAATTAACAGCTAATCCATTAACTGTAAAAGGTATGGGGGAGCACATTGATTGTGATGTTTCAAAAATTCTTTCAAGAGAAATGAATTTGTCTGAAGCGGGCGATGAATTAATTAAAACTACACTAAGAGTAGCGAACGGCAGATTAACTTGTGCTGAAGCTTTAGGTCATAGAGAATTTGTCATGACCAAACTTTACAGAAGTGCTTAATTAACTTTAGTCTTTCATGAAATTAAAAAAATACCTGGTAGTAATACCGGGTATTATACTAGCTTTTGTTCTTTACACTTTATCTCAAGGTTTTAATAATATCCTTGGTATTGAGTTATTAGGCTATGAAAAAAGCCCAATATCTACTGCGATGATCGCTATTTTATTGGGGATGATTTTTGGTAATGTTTTTCAAATTAGGGAAAGTTTTTTAAGAGGATTGGATTTCACACAAAAATATATTCTAAAACTTGGTATTATTTGCTTGGGTATTCAATTGAAGCCATTTGAATTTTTAGAATTTGGGGCTATAGCAATTCCATTAATTATAATCTGTATAGTTAGTGTTTTAATTGTAATCAAACTTCTTATTAAAAAATTAAAAATACCAACAAGAATGGCTTACTTAATATCCATAGGCAGCACTGTCTGTGGTACTACTGCAATAATAGCTACTGCTCCTGTTATTGGTGCAAAAAAAAACGAGGTATCATATGCAATTGCTAATATTACATTGTTTGGAATTCTTTCAATGCTTATTTATCCTTATTTTGCTAACTTTTATTTCGAAAGTGAGCCTTTATTAATTGGATTGTTTTTAGGAACCTCTATCCATGAAACCTCGCAAGTTGCAGCTGCTGGATTAATTTATGACCAGCAATTTAATAGTCCTGAAACTTTAAATATTGCAACAGTTACGAAATTAATAAGGAATACCTTTCTGATTATCATGATCCCTTTATTTGCATTTCTTTATAATCGAGGAAAAAGCACAGAACAGAAATACTCAATAATAGATATTTTTCCTTACTTTGTATTAGGTTTTGTAGCCATGATAATAATTAGAAATTTAGGTGATCTAATGTACTCAAATAATTACAAATGGTTGGTTGCAATTGAAGGTATTAAATTGTCCTCAAAAATATTTTTAACAATGGCAATGGCGGCAATAGGGCTTTCCACTAATTTAAAAGAAATTAAAAACATGGGTTATAAACCTTTTGTTGTAGGTTTTGTAGGTATGGCAACTGTTGGGTTGGTTTGTATTACAACTATCGAGTTATATCTAAAGTATTTTAATTAAGATTTAACTAATAATTTTTTTCTAAAGTTTGAGATAAATCGTCTTATAAAAGCAGCTCCAACTCCTAAGATAATTGCAAACATAATTGTAAATAACCCATAAAAGAAAGGCATCTCTTTAGAAAAATCAACGATAAATTTAGAAAAGAAGTTTAAATCTGAACTAGTTGTTTTAGCTGCTCCATTTATAATTTTTTCTGCAAAAAAAGTGTCGTATGCAATCGCTATACCCACTATCAGTAACAAAATTGCTAATAAAGCTCTTAAACCAGAACTGTCAATTCTTTCTCCTAATTTTTGTCCAACCTGAACTCCTATAATTGATCCTATAACTAGCATAAGAACTAATAATAAATCTATAGATCCATAATTAAAAGAATGAAGAAAAGTAACTACCACACTTACAAAAATTGTTACAAATAAAGATGTACCAGGAACTAATTTGGTAGGCATTTTAATTATATAAATCATTGCTGGAACTAAAATAAACGCACCTCCAATTCCCATAATAGCTGCAATAAAACCAACTAATAGACCAATTATAATTGGAGTAAAAATACTTTCATATAACTTAGATTTTGGAAATCTCATTCTTAATGGAAGACCATGTATCCAATAATGAACATGCAATTTTTTTTTGACTACAACGTTTCTTTTTGCTTTATCTATTTCACCCAAACTTTCAACCAACATTAAGGTTCCGATTATTGCTAATATGTACATGTAAGCCAAAGAGATAACTGTATCAATTTTTCCAATACCTTTAAAATAAGTAAAAGTGTAAATTCCTAAAGAGGTTCCAAT
>CACIXF010000023.1 GCA_902590535.1 uncultured Pelagibacteraceae bacterium | reverse complement strand
TAATCTTCGCATTTCTGAATGACAAATTTTTTTTACAATTTTTTTTCTTTTTTTTATTTTAGATAAATTTTTAATTACTATTTCAAAATTTTTTAAGTAATTTTTTAATATTTTATTTGTGTGGGATGTAGATAAATAAATTGTATTTGATGCCAAATATCCTCTTTTAAGCATTTCTTTTGTTATATAAGTTTTAAATTCTAAATGTTTTTTTGATAGAAATTTAAATACAGGTAAAGCGTCTAATCCTGTTATTTGTACCTCAAAATCATATTTTTTAAAAATGATATGCCATTTTTTTTTTATCTTTCTTCCTTGATCAGTAATAAATTTCCAACTTTTCTTTTTTTTCATTTTATCAAGAGTTGCTATCGCTGCTGTTGGACCAATTCTATCTGTCCAGAAAGTACTACTAATAAAAGTTGTTTGAGCTGCTTGCATTATATCTTTTTTTCCAACTACTGCTGTGATTGGATAACCATTCCCTATAGCCTTTCCGTATAAAACTATATCTGGTACAATCTTAAATTTTTGGTGTAGCCCTCCATACGTTTCTCTGAAACCTGAAGTGCACTCATCAAAAATAAGCACAATACCTTTTTTAAAAGTAATTTTTCGTATTTCCTCAAGAAAATTTTTTGATGGTGCAAAATTTCTAGATACCTCCATTATAACACAGGCTATATTTTTTTTATTATAAATTTTTTTTTTAAATTCATTAATTTTATTATATTCAAATAATTGAATAGTATTCTTTAAATTTGAAGGAACTCCTCCAATCGATGTATTTTTTAACAAATGTGAATTTAAATTTTTATCATTTTTAATATTTGATGCTAAATACCAATCATGCCATCCGTGATAACCGCAAGCCAGTACCAATTCTTTGTTTGTATGCGCTCTTGCAATTCTAATTGCTATTGAACAAGCTTCACCACCAGTTCGTGCAAACTTTACCATTCCATTAAAAGGATGCATAGAGACTAATTTATTTGCTAATTCAACTTCTTCAGGACAATTTAGTGTTGTTAAATTTCCTTTATAAATTACTTCTTTAACCTTTTTATCTATAGAAGTGTCAGCATACCCAAGTATATTTGTACCAACTCCCATTAAAGACACATCAATATATCTTCTGTTATTTAAATCCCAAACATAACACGCTTTACTTTTAGAAAAATAAGTAGGCCATTCATCTGGTAAAAACATTTCAGGTCTTTTTGATAGGAGCATATTTCCACCAGGAATTAATTTTTTTGCCCTCTTCCACAAATTGGAGACTTTTAAATTATATTTTTTTTTTACCATTTTCTTGGATCAATTAAATAATTATCAATATTATCAAAAAAAGGAAATTTAAGATCTTTTTTTTTAATTTTTATTCTCAAAATTTGTTTTAAATCATGCAAACTTGATACCCCAACTATTATTTCATTGATTAATTTATTACTATTAACAAATAATAAACAGGCTTCTGTAGGTAAAATTTTATTTTGAGTATACCAACTAATCCATTTATTAAAAAGTGGTCGATAAATGGAAAACTTATTTGGTATTTTTTTTGAGTTGAGCAAGCCTTGCAAGAAACATGATCTTGCCTGTAAGTAAATATTATTTTTTCGAATTAAATTTATATTTTTTTTATTTAAAAATCTTCTATCAAATACATTAAATGGAAACTGAATTACAGCTGGTTTATCCATTTTTAAAAAATCAGTAAATTCTGAATTTTCATAAATAGAAATACCATAGTCATTTATGATATTAGCTTTTTTTAGTTTTTGTAAATTAAGTAAAATTTTTTTTTTATTTTTAAATTTGTTAAAATTTTTTGTATTGTGGATTAACAAATAGTTTAATTTCGAAATATTGAGATCTCTTAAATGATTTACTATAGTCTTATAAATCAGATTATAATTTTCATGTTTTTTATTAATTTTTATTTTTGAATTGATCTTAAAAGACTTTAAATTTAATTTTGAAAAAACTTTATTTGCTTTATTGTATTCTATAGCTGTATCTATAATATGAATTTTTTTTCTTGAAAAATTTAAAATTTGTTTTACTTCCTTTAGTAATAATTTTTTTTTATTTGTTACTCCATAATTAGAGCCAAATTGGGCTGCACCCAATGTAATTTTCATAAAGTACTTTACTTAATATTTTTTAGAATTAATTTTTTAATATCAGAAACTTTTAAGAATTTCGAGTTTGTTCCAGATGAATAACTAAATCCCTCTTTAACTTTCTTACACTTAAATTTTCTATTATAATAATTTAAAACTTTTTGATGATTATTTTGCAATATAATATAATATTTACCTATATCGAAAGTTTGAAAACTATCACTGCTAGTTATTAATTCTTCATGAATTTTTTCACCTGGTCTAATACCAATTACTTTTATTTTTGACTTAGGTGCTATTGCCTCAACTAAGTCAGTAATTTTATAAGATGGTAGCTTAGGAACTAAAATTTCTCCCCCAATACAATTATTTAATGACCAATTTACCATTTCAATGCTATCTGTTAAACTAATATTAAACCTTGTCATCCTTTTGTCAGTTACCGTTACTAAATTATTTAATTTTGATTGGCGGATAAATTCTGGTATAACCGAACCTCTGCTTCCCATAACATTTCCATAACGTACAACTGAAAAAGAGATTTTTTTATCTCCTTTAATATTGTTGGCTGCAATAAATAGTTTATCTGAACACAATTTTGTTGCTCCATATAGATTTACTGGCGCAGCAGCTTTATCAGTTGATAAAGCAATGACCTTTTTTACCCCATTATTTAAGGATGCTTCAACTATATTTTGTGCACCTATGATATTGGTTTGAATAGTTTCAAAGGGATTATACTCAGCTGTTGGAACCTGTTTTAAGGCAGCAGCATGAACGACGTAGTCTATATTTTTAAAGGCCATGTTCAATCTATTCTTGTCTCTAACATCTCCAATAAAATATCTTAAATTTTTATATTTTTTTTCAGGAAACTTTTTAGAAAGCTCAAACTGTTTAAGTTCATCTCTGCTGAAAATTACTACTCTTTTATAATTTTTATAATTTGATAACATAAACCTCAAAAAACTTGTCCCAAATGAGCCAGTTCCCCCAGTTATTAAAATTGATTTATTTTTATTTGAAAGCATTTAGGATAATCTTTTAATTTATTTATCTCAAAAATGAAGAAAATTATTTTATTTGGCTCAACAGGGTTTTTAGGCTCATATCTAACTGAATGTTTAAAAAACAGCTATAAACTATACTGTTTTGGAAGATCAAAAAAAACAGATTTTAATATAGATCTTTTAGAAAAAAAAAAACTAATTAAAATATTATCTGATATTAAGCCAAATATAATAATAAACTCTGTAGCTGAAACTAATCTTGATCATTGCCAAAGAAATAAAAAAATATGTTATGAAAAAAACTTTGAAGTAGTAAAAAATTTTACTTCATATTGTAGTAAAAACAAAGTTAATATAATTCAAATTTCAACTGATCAGCTTTATGATGGTAATGGAAAAAATAGTTCTGAAAAAAAAATTAAGATTCAAAATTATTACGCAAAAACAAAGTATTTAGCTGAAAAAGAAATTTTAAAATATAACGGGTGCGTCTTGAGAACAAATTTTTTTGGTTATAATTTAGCAGAAAATAAAGGTCTGTTAAATTGGATGATAGAATCAAGTAAAAAAAATAGAGAAATTGAATTATATAACAATATTTATTTTTCGCCGATATACATAAAGACCCTAGCTAAATATGTAAAAAAAATTTGCAGTAAATTTCATGGGGGAATTTATAATGTTGGCTCCAGAGATAGTATAACAAAAAGTGATTTTATAAAAAAAATAGACAAATATTTAAATTTAAATCTTAAATATATTGAAAGTAATTACAATTATAGTAAAACAGATCTTGTAGCTAAGAGACCATTAAATATGTCAATGAATACAAAAAAGTTTGAAAAAAAATATAAGATTAAATTACCTAATGTTAAAAATGAGATAATAAAACTAAAAAAAGATGTCAGAGTTTAAAATAAAAAATAAATATATAGGTAATAACCACAAAACTTACTTTATTGCAGACATTGCTGCAAACCATGACGGTTCACTTAACAAAGCAAAAGAATTAATACATATGTGTGCAGAAGCAGGTGCTAATGCAGCGAAATTCCAAAATTTTTTTGCAGATACAATAGTTTCAGATTTCGGTTTCAAAAATTTAGGAAATAAAAAGTCACATCAGTCTTCTTGGAAAAAAAGTGTTTATCAGGTTTATAAAAATGCAGAAGTTCCTCTCTCATGGACAAAAGAATTAAAAAAAACGTGTGATAAATACAAAATTGATTATTTCACTGCTCCTTATGACTTAGAAGTTAAAAAAAAAATAAATAAGTACGTATGCGCTTGGAAAATAGGTTCTGGGGATATCACATGGCATGACCACGTACTAGATCTTGCTAAAACTAAAAAACCAATAATTATAGCTACTGGAGCATCAACTATTAGTGAGGTCAGTTTAATTTACAACAAAGTAAAAAAAATTAACAAAAAAATTGTCCTAATGCAATGTAATACAAATTACACGGCAGATAAAAAGAATTTCAATTATATTAACCTTAACGTTTTAAAAACATATAAAAAATTATTTCCAAATGTTATTTTGGGATTATCTGATCATACGCATGGTCACGAAACTGTTTTAGGATCTATTGCACTGGGCGCTAGAGTTATTGAAAAACATTTTACAGACAACAATAAAAAAATGGGTCCAGATCATAAATTTTCAATGAATCCAAGAACTTGGAAAGAAATGATTGATGCAAGTAGAAACTTAGAAAGTTCAATGGGTTCATACAAAAAGAAAATCGAAAAGAATGAAAACGAGACAGCAATTCTTCAGAGAAGATCATATAGATATAAAAATAAATTTATGAAGGGTGATATTGTAACCTTCAAGGATATTATTCCTTTAAGGCCTTGTCCTAAAGATTCAATTGAAATTTATAAAATTAATAATTCCTTTAGAAAAAAACTAAAAAGAAATGTTAAGTTTCATGAGCATTTAAAGTGGTCAGATTTTGGAAAAAAATAAAGATCTAATTATTTTAATACCTGCATTCAATGAGGAAAAAAACTTAAAGCGTGTAATTGATAAATTTAAATTATATGGAGATACTCTAATAATAGATGATGCCTCTTACGATCAAACACCTGCAATAGCAAAAAAAAACTCTAAATACTATATTAGAAATATTAGGAATTTAGGATACGATTATTCTTTAAGAGCAGGAATAAGTTATATTTGTAAAAACTTAAAAAAAAAAAAATATATAATAACTTGTGATGGTGATAATCAACATAATCCAAAATACATAAAATTATTTATTTATAATATAAAAAATAAAAAAATAAGTCTTGTCATTGGATCAAGAAATAAATTTAATAGATTTTCAGAGAAAATTGTAAGCCTAATTTCAAAATTTACTATTAGAATAAATGATCCATATAGTGGGATGAAAGCTTATAAAATTTCCAGAATAAATAAAAAAATTAAAAAATTAAAAACTCTAAGTGACACTATTGGACTTTTTGGAATATTGATTTTTAAACGTAATGAAATCAAAGATATAA
>CACIXF010000022.1 GCA_902590535.1 uncultured Pelagibacteraceae bacterium | reverse complement strand
TATTTTTATTTTTTTTGCCTTGTTTATCATCAGTGCATATCTTTTATCTCTTGCAATAGATTGGATGTTGCTTTTTGGTTTTTTTCCAACCCAGGTTAAAATCTCAAGATTAGTAGATAATTTTTTTAGGAGCAATTTTACAAATTTTGCTTCTTTTGTTGAATTATTTCTAAGTTTATGATCAACGTGAAAATATTTTACTTTTAGATGTTTTTTAATCGAATAAATTTTTGATAAAAAACATAAAGCTAAACTGTCCGGTCCACCAGAAACAGCAACTATAAAATCCTTGTTTAATTTAAGATTTTTTTCAAATTTTTTATAAATTTGAAGAGTTTGTTTATCTTTTAATTTATTTAATAAAAACTTATGAGTCTTGTTTGATACATTCAAATTTTTTGGACTCATATTTTGCTTTTTGTATTACTGACTGGTTTGCATTAGGATATTGTAATTCTACACCATTTATCATTTTACATCCTTGATCTTTTTCACCAATTTGAACCATTGATACTCCAAGTTTTAATAGATTAATTGGAGCTTTTTTTCCTTTAGGATATTTTTGGTAACCCTCTAAATAAGCAGAAGCTGCGTCGGTATATAATTGTCTAATTCTAAATGTTTCTGCATACCAGTATTGTGCGCTACCAGCTAACTCATGATCAGGATTAGATAGAACAAATTCTCTAAATGCTCTTTCCGCTGTGCTATAGTCTCCAACTTTTAAAAAACTTGTTGCAAATTCATATTGTTCTGAAGGATTTAAGTCTTGAGGAAGTATTTTTTCTTCAGATTGAAAAGTTTCTGTTACAATTGAAGCTGTAGTTTCTACAGATTGAATCTGTTGTGAAGTTTCTTTTGTTTCTGTATCTTTATAAGAAATTGTTCCCAAATCTTGTGGCTGCGAACTTCCAGGTAAAACTTTTGGCTCATCGGTTTTTGGTTTTAAGCTTAATTTATTTTCATTACCAATATTACCAGAACTAATATTGGTTTCTATATCTTGAAACCTTATCTGATTATCAGCTTGAATTTTTGAAACACGGGTGGACAATTTATCCAACTTAAAATTTATTTCCTCAAATTTATTAGTAAGTTCTCTAAACTGATCTTCAACTTCAGATAATTTCAATAAATGTCTAGTTAAAACATCCTCAGAATTTTGATCTAATTCTGAAACTGAATTATCATTGATATTTGTTTTTAATTCTACAGATCCAGAATAAACTGCTCTTTCAAGAGTTTTAAGATCATTTTTTATTATCTCTAATATTTCGTAAATATTATGATTATCTGCAAAAGAAACATTAATAAAAATTAAATTTAAAATAAAAAATAACTTTAAAATTACTAATTTAAATATGAGCTTCATACAAGTTAGATTTATGATTATAAAAATGGCAAAAAAAAGACCCTAATCCAATAAAGGTTTTAGGGTCTTTAATTTTAAAAAATTAATTTGCTTTAACAGTTACTGATCTTCTGTTTTTTGACCAAGCTAGTGGGTTTGAACCTGAGTCAACTGGTCTCTCTTTACCGTAACTTAAAACAGTAATTCGATCTGAAGAGATACCATAAGTCATTAGATAATCTTTAGCTGCGTTAGCTCTTCTTTCGCCAAGCGCTAAGTTATATTCTCTTGTTCCTCTTTCGTCAGCATGACCTTCAAGGACCACATTGATACCTGGATTTTTTCTTAACCATGCTGCTTGAGCTCTTAAAGTTTCTCTTGATGCAGTTGTTAAAATAGACTCATTTGTTGCAAAGAATACTCTGTCTGGAACACCTTCAGCTAAATATTTAACTGTGTCTGTTCCTGTGTAAACATCACCCTGCATTTGACCTTGAATGTCTGTTGCTACTTCTTTTTTAGTTGCACAGGCTGTAAGTACTAGGCAAGCCATTAATACCAAAAGTGTGTTTTTTAAAATTTTGTTTAATCTCATTAAATTGCTCCTTGCTGCTAATTTCAATTTCATAACTTTTTCACAACTAAATAGAGGTTTCAAGTCAAAAAATCAAGAAATTTACAGAATTAATCTCTTAATTGCTTAATAATGATGACCATGATGGGTCTGAAGCATCAGTTGGTGTCTTTATTTTACGTTCATTATAACCTGTTAAATCTATAGACCATAATTTTGCAGAAAAGCCCTCTCCTTTGGAGTTGGTTTTTGTTTCTCTATAAAATATTAATACCCTTCCATTTGGAGACCAAGATGGGGCCTCTTGATAATAATTTTCAGTCAACAACCTTTCACCACTACCATCGGTTCTCATTACGCCTATATAAAATTTACCTTTGTGTAATTTAGTAAATGCAATTAAATCTCCTCTTGGAGACCATACAGGTGTTCCATATAAACCGTTTCCAAAAGAAATTCTTTTTACATCACTACCGTCATTTTTCATTACATAAATTTGCTGATATCCACTTCTATCGGAATTAAATGTAATATATTTTCCATCTGGTGAATAAGATGGGGAAGTATCAATTGATGGATGGTTTGTAATTTTTTCAACTATTCTATTCTCTAAGTCCATAGTGTAAATATCTGACTTACCATCTTTGGCAAAACTCATAATTATTTTTTTACCATCTGGAGAAAAACGTGGTGCGAATGTCATCCCAGGAAAATCTCCTACTACTTCTTGTGTCCCAGTTTCAATATCTAATAAATAAACTCTAGGCATATTTTTAAAGTAAGACAAATAAGTTATCATTTGGCTTGCTGGATTAAATCGAGGCGTTAAAACTAATTCATTCCCTAGTGTCAAAAATTTATTATTAGCTCCATCTTGATCCATTATTGCTAATTTTTTTATTCTTTGTGTTTTTGGTCCTTCTTCTGAGACATAAATTATTCTTGTGTCAAAGTAACCTTTTTCTCCAGTCAGTCTTTCATAAACTTTATCAGAAATAATATGTCCTACTCTTCTCCAATTGTTGGGGACTGTAGTGAAAGCTAGAGCCATCATTTCTTTGGCTGCTAAAACGTCCCATAATCGAAACTCAACTCTTAACTTATCATCAACATAATTTACTTTGCCAGTAATAAGTGCTTGAGCTTTAATTAAATTCCAATCTTCAAATCTTGGTTTTAAGTTTGCAATATCAGGAGCTTGTAAAAAGGCCTTTTTGTCTAGAGGATTAAATAATCCCGAGGTTCTTAAATTGTTCTCAACAATATTTGATATCTCGGAGCCAATATTTTCTTTTTTGAGTATTTTTTCAAAACTTTTTCTGGAGACTTCATCAATCGATAAAGGAGATACTGCTAATGGTAGTGGATTTAAATTTCCCCGAGTTATATCAACTTCTATTAAAGCATATGCATTAATAGGTATAAATATTAATAACAAAATTAAAATTTTTTTTATCATCAAAATATATTATCCTTCTAACATCTCTCTTGCATCAAAATTTAATTGTAATTCTTTCCATCTTTCATATCCAGTAGTTGGAACTCTTAATGGTTGGCATAACTTTACGGCTCTCAAAGCACTTTCTGCTAATACCTTGTAAAATCCTTGGCCTGGTTTATTCATCCTTGCATGATCCAAAATTTCTGTTTTCGATACTGTTCCATCAGGTTTTAATTTTAACTTTATTCTTACTAATAAATTTTCATTATACGGTAATCCTAATGGAATACTCCAACACCCAAATATTTGCGCCTTCAGAGCATCCTCCTCACTTATTGTAAGACCAATATTTTCTACATTTTTTTCTTGGTCTTGAGTGATATCATCATTTGTTTTTAAAACCTCTGCACTCTCTTCTTTTGATTTATCAATCAAAGCAGCAATATTATTTGGATCGAACAAATCTTTCTTTTCAAATTCCGATACCTGTTTCACTTCATCATCTACTTTTTCAGGATTTTGTTTTTTTTCCTCTTTTGTTTCAACCTGTTTTAAAGTTTTATCTGGAAGTGGAATGGCTTCTGGCGTTTCATTCACTATTTTTTTATTATTTTGATCAGGAGATAAAACTGTTTTTGTTTTAGTTTTTTCTACTTTTTTTGGTGGAGCTTGTTCTGAAACAAGTTTTTTTTCTTTCTCTTTAACTTTTTCAATTATCTTTTTAGCTTTAGGTGCAAATGGAATATTAGTTTTTTCTGCTATTTGAATTAACTCAACTGATACAATTGGTGGAATATCGAGTGGTTTCTTTGCTAAAAAAGGTAAACTCATAGCTGTAACAAAAATTAATACTGCATGTAAAACAGAAGAAATAATTAAACTTCTATTCACTAAAATCACCTTTGTTTGTACGGTTCTGAAATCAATGCTACTTTTGTAAAACCAGATCCAGATAGTAATCCCATTATTTCTAAAACTCTTCCGTAGTTTATGGTTTTATCGCCCCTGACATAAATTCTGGTATCTGTTCTATTTTTTGAAACTGCTAAAACCTTTGCAATTATATTATCGTATTCAACTTTTGCTTCTTGAATAAAAATTTCACCTTTTGCGTTAATTGATAGAGTCAAAGGTTCTGTTTCTTCAGGTAAAGAATCAGCCGAACTTTCTGGTAAATCAACTTGAACACCGACTGTTAACAGTGGAGCTGTGACCATAAAAATAATTAACAAAACAAGCATTACATCTACAAAAGGCGTAACATTTATTTCACTCATAGGTTCTTTAGAAGAGCGATTTAATTTAAATGCCATTTATAAAATTGTTAAAAATCTTTTTGAAAAATTTTCTAATTTTTCTGAATATTTTTTGGCATCATTATTAAATTTATTATAGGCCACTACTGCTGGTATTGCAGCTAACAGACCCAAGGCAGTTGCAAATAGAGCCTCAGCTATACCTGGTGCAACAATCGCAAGACTTGTATTTCTTGATATAGCTATAGATTGAAAAGAATTCATAATCCCCCAGACTGTCCCAAACAATCCAATGAAAGGTGCGGTTGATCCTACTGTTGCCAAGAAAGTAAAACCCTTTTCAATTTTTGTCATTTGTTTTTCAATTCCAGCTTCTAGAGATGCATTCATTCTTTCACTAATATTAGTTCTTGATTTTTTTTTAAGTAATCCTTCCATCGCATTTTGAAATACAAGTGACATTGGATCCTCAAGTTTACTAGGCAAACTATTGTAAAAAGTTTCTGCAGATTTTGAATTCCAAAATTTTTCCTCAAATTCCTCTGAAGATTTATTTATTTTTTTAAATAATCGAAACTTTTCAATAATTACAGCCCAAGAATATATTGAGCACAGTATTAATATAATCATTACAGACTTAACAATTATGTCTGCTCTAAAAAATAAACTAAATAATGAAAAATCGGTATTAGTTCCTAATTCAACTGCTTTTGCTGCTATATCTGCTTCCATGCTTACTCATCACACGTAAATGTGTCATGATTTTGTCTATTATTTTAAATTGATTATTCTTCTTTTTGATAAGTTTCGTAGAAAAAACTAGCTATTAGAATAGCATCTGCCTTGTTATTATCTTTCTTTTTTGACAATTGTGATGAAAAATATGGAAAAATTTCAATAGCTCTTGTTCTGCTCGCATCTTTTTCTGAATTAATAAGATTAAAATATTTTTTCCACTTAGCAGGCCTAACATAATAAACAGGTAAACGCATTGCGCTGCATATCCCTTTTAAAATACCAAAAGATTGACCAAAATTAAACATACTAGTAACGCCTTGGCCAGGCATTGCAGAAACTTGCTCAATTACAACTTTTATATTTTTTTTATCAATTTTATTTATCTTTTCACTGATCTCGTTAAATATTTGAGCACCATTTACTTGTCGCTTATTCTTCTTGCCATCAGTCATGGTTGGCATTTCAATTACGTCTTTTATAATACCATCCTGAAAAAAACAGATTGAACCTGAGATGCCTGGATCAATTCCAATAATCATCATTAAATACTACCTAAATTAACGT
>CACIXF010000021.1 GCA_902590535.1 uncultured Pelagibacteraceae bacterium | reverse complement strand
GAGTTCGTAGGTGGTTGAAAAAGTTGGTGGTGAAATCCCAGAGCTTAACTCTGGAACTGCCATCAAAACTTTTCAGCTAGAGTATGATAGAGGAAAGCAGAATTTCTAGTGTAGAGGTGAAATTCGTAGATATTAGAAAGAATACCAATTGCGAAGGCAGCTTTCTGGATCATTACTGACACTGAGGAACGAAAGCATGGGTAGCGAAGAGGATTAGATACCCTCGTAGTCCATGCCGTAAACGATGTGTGTTAGACGTTGGAAATTTATTTTCAGTGTCGCAGCGAAAGCGATAAACACACCGCCTGGGGAGTACGACCGCAAGGTTAAAACTCAAATGAATTGACGGGGACCCGCACAAGTAGTGGAGCATGTGGTTTAATTCGAAGATACGCGCAGAACCTTACCAACACTTGACATGTTCGTCGCGACTCTAAGAGATTAGAGTTTTCGGTTCGGCCGGACGAAACACAGGTGCTGCATGGCTGTCGTCAGCTCGTGTCGTGAGATGTTGGGTTAAGTCCCGCAACGAGCGCAACCCTCACTTTTAGTTGCCATCATTAAGTTGGGCACTCTGAAAGAACTGCCAGTGATAAGCTGGAGGAAGGTGGGGATGACGTCAAGTCCTCATGGCCCTTACGTGTTGGGTTACACACGTGCTACAATGGTATCTACAACAGGAAGCAAAGCCGCGAGGTTAAGCAAATCCTTAAAAGATACCTCAGTTCGGATTGCACTCTGCAACTCGAGTGCATGAAGCTGGAATTACTAGTAATCGTGGATCAGCGTGCCACGGTGAATGCGTTCCCGGGTCTTGTACACACCGCCCGTCACACCATGGGAGTTGGTTCTACCTTAAGGCAAGGTTTAAAACCCTTGACCACGGTATAGTCAGCGACTGGGGTGAAGTCGTAACAAGGTAGCCGTAGGGGAACCTGCGGCTGGATTACCTCCTTTCTAAGGATGAATGAAATTAAAATTTCATTCTAAATAATATACAGGATAATGTTGACCGTCCTCATTTCTCTTCTTAAAACAGTGTTTCTCTTGCATGGGGGCCGGTAGCTCAGTTGGTTAGAGCACACCCTTGATAAGGGTGGGGTCGAAAGTTCGAGTCTTTCTCGGCCCACCAATTTAAGATCATGGGGGATTAGCTCAGCTGGGAGAGCGCCTGATTTGCATTCAGGAGGTCAGCGGTTCGATCCCGCTATCCTCCACCAAAACACTTAGTTATAAAAAATCGTAAATAAAATTAATAATTAATATCAATATCTATATCCGAACATTAGTAATGTTATTAGCTAATGTTCAAAATAAAAATTTGATTCAACACAGAATTTTTTTCTGTGCATAAATCAAGCGTTTAAGGGCGTGTAGTGGATGCCTTGGCACTGAAAGCCGATGAAGGACGTGATATACTGCGATAAGTTTCGGGGAGCTGTATGTAAGTTTTGATCCGAAAATTTCCGAATGGGGAAACCCACCACTTTATGTGGTACTTTAAACTGAATACATAGGTTTAAAGAGACAACCTGGAGAACTGAAACATCTAAGTAACCAGAGGAAAAGAAATCAATTGAGATTCCGTTAGTAGTGGCGAGCGAACGCGGACTAGGCCAGTAGTTTTGTTAAAAAAATTTGAATAGTTTGGAAATGCTAACCATAGAGGGTGATAGTCCCGTATGAGTAATGTTTAACAAAATTCTTGAGTAAAGCGGGACACGTGAAATCCTGCTCGAATATAGGGGGACCACCCTCTAAGCCTAAATACTCTTCAGTGACCGATAGTGAACTAGTACCGTGAGGGAAAGGTGAAAAGAACCCCTATTAGGGGAGTGAAATAGAACCTGAAACCGCATGCCTACAATCAGTCGAAGCTCTTTTTAGAGTGACGGCGTACCTTTTGTATAATGGGTCAGTGACTTAATTTATAAAGCAAGCTTAAGCCATCTAGGTGTAGGCGCAGCGAAAGCAAGTCTTAATAGGGCGATTAGTTTTGTGAATTAGACCCGAAAACGAATGAGCTTACCATGAGCAGGTTGAAAGTAAGGTAACACTTACCGGAGGACCGAACCAGTTGACGTTGAAAAGTCTTTGGATGACTTGTGGTAAGGGGTGAAAGGCCAACCAAATTCGTAGATAGCTGGTTTTCCGCGAAAACTATTTAGGTAGTGCGTTGA
The DNA here is from genome assembly GCA_902590535.1 of uncultured Pelagibacteraceae bacterium. Taxonomy (GTDB): domain Bacteria; phylum Pseudomonadota; class Alphaproteobacteria; order Pelagibacterales; family Pelagibacteraceae; genus Pelagibacter. The sequence continues at coordinate 3,810 of CACIXF010000021.1, read as the reverse complement.
ATAAATAGACATTTAGAGGTAGAGCACTAAATGGGCTAGGGGGAAGAGATTCTTACCAAACCTAATAAAACTCCGAATGCTAAATGTTGTTCTTCAGCAGACAGACTGTGGGTGCTAAGGTCCATGGTCGAGAGGGAAAGAGCCCAGACCACCAGATAAGGTCCCCAAATTATGATTAAGTGTGAAAGGATGTGGAAATTCCTTAACAGCCGGGAGGTTGGCTTAGAAGCAGCCATCCTTTAAAGATAGCGTAACAGCTCACCGGTCTAATAGAGTTTCTGCGCCGAAGATGTAACGGGGCTAAAATCATATACCGAATCTGTGGATTTATAATTTTTTCGAAAATTATAACTGGTAGCGGAACGTTCTGTAAGCCTGAGAAGGGATACCCGTGAGGGATCCTGGAGGTATCAGAAGTGCGAATGCTGACATAAGTAACGATAAAAGAAGTGAAAAACTTCTTCGCCGAAAATCCAAGGGTTTCTGCGCAAGGTTAATCCGCGCAGAGTTAGTCGGCACCTAAGGCGAGGGCGAAAGCCGTAGTCGATGGAAATAAGGTTAATATTCCTTAACCAGATGGTAGTGACGGATCTTGTAAGTTGTAAGCTCTTAATGGATTGAGCTTGCCGCGAAAAGGTTCCAAGAAATAGCTCCATCATTAGACCGTACCCTAAACCGACACAGGTGGATTAATAGAGTATATTTAGGCGCTTGAGAGAATGATGTTGAAGGAACTCGGCAAAATGCTTCCGTAACTTCGGGAAAAGGAAGACCTTCTTGTAGGCAACTATAGGAGGGTGGCACAAGCCAGGGAGAAGCGACTGTTTATCAAAAACACAGGGCTCTGCTAACACGTAAGTGGATGTATAGGGTCTGACGCCTGCCCGGTGCTGGAAGGTTAATGCGGTTGGTGCAAGCTAACTTCTGAAGCCCCAGTAAACGGCGGCCGTAACTATAACGGTCCTAAGGTAGCGAAATTCCTTGTCGGGTAAGTTCCGACCTGCATGAATGGCGTAACGATTTCTCCGCTGTCTCCAACATCAACTCAGTGAAATTGAATTCTCCGTGAAGATGCGGAGTTCGCGTAGTTAGACGGAAAGACCCCGTGCACCTTTACTGCAACTTTACATTGGTATTAGGAAAAACATATTTAGTATAGGAGGGAGACATTGAAGCAAAGGCGTCAGCTTTTGTGGAGTCACCAGTGAAATACCTCTTTTGTTTTTCTTGGTATCTAACTGATTGCCGTTATCCGGCATCAAGACATTGTATGGTGGGTAGTTTGACTGGGGCGGTCGCCTCCCAAATAGTAACGGAGGCGTGCGAAGGTAGGCTCAGAACGGTCAGAAATCGTTCGTAGAGTGCAATGGCATAAGCCTGCCTGACTGTGAGACTGACAAGTCGAGCAGAGACGAAAGTCGGTCATAGTGATCCGGTGGTTCTGAGTGGAAGGGCCATCGCTCAACGGATAAAAGGTACGCCGGGGATAACAGGCTGATACTGCCCAAGAGCTCATATCGACGGCAGTGTTTGGCACCTCGATGTCGGCTCATCACATCCTGGGGCTGGAGCAGGTCCCAAGGGTTTGGCTGTTCGCCAATTAAAGTGGTACGTGAGCTGGGTTCAGAACGTCGTGAGACAGTTCGGTCCCTATCTGCTATGCGTGTAGAAGAATTGAGAGGAGTTGACCCTAGTACGAGAGGACCGGGTTGAACATACCACTGGTGGACCGGTTGTAGCGCCAGCTGCAGTGCCGGGTAGCTAAGTATGGACGAGATAACTGCTGAAAGCATCTAAGCGGGAAACTCACCTCAAAACTAGTTCTTCCTATAGAGCCGTGGTAGACCACCACGTTGATAGGCTGGATGTGGAAGCGCAGTAATGCGTGCAGCTGACCAGTACTAATAGCTCAATTGGCTTGATTTATGCACTGAAAAAAATTTTTAAAAAACAACAAAAAGATATATTATAATATTATGATAGTTTTAGGTATATCTGCAAGTTTGAGAAACAAAAGATTTTCCTACAAAAATGAGTTAGTTGAAGATCTAAAACAGATTAAAGATCTCGAAGAGTTAAATAAATTTGTTAAAAAGCAAATTAAAATCACATTCTCTGACATAGATAAATTAAACAAAAAAGATTTATCTTTTGAGGATAAGTATAAGCAATTAAAAAAACATAAGGGTAACAGAGGTCTTAGTAACTCTGAGACCGCCCTAGTTTATGCTCTTTGGAATTCCTTACAGGAAAAAAATATTGAAATTGATTATTTAAGTCTTTCAAATATTTTTGAAAGTGAAAATAGTGAAAAACTAGATCATTTCAAAAAAAAATTCTTAAACTGTGATGCTTTACTCCTTTCAGGACCAGTTTATTTTGGTGATAGAGGAAGTTTAACGCAAAGAATGATAGAATTTTTAAATAGCGATAAAGAATGTATTGAGCACGCAAAAAAAATTCTTTACGCAGGTCTTGCTGTGGGTGCAAAAAGAAATGGTGGTCAAGAAACTACATTAATATTTCAAGCTTTAGATTTTCTAAATATGGGATGCAAAGTTATTGGCAATGGACACGATACAACTGCTCAGTATGGAGGAACTATAGTTGCAGGCGATATAGGAAAAGCAGTAGATGATAATTACGGCATCAAAACTGCTCTAAGTACAGGAAAAAATATTGGAGAGGTATTAAACAATATTAATCTAAATGAAAATGTATCAAAAAAAATTTTAAAAAGACCTCACAAATGTAGTATTTTTGTATTACAAGACAATAAAGATGAAGAGTGCTCAAAAGTTATAAACAGTGTTCTTAAAAATTATAAAAATGAAAATATTAAATTTAAAGTTTTTAAAGTTTTTAAAGAAGAGGTTCATAAGTGTATTGCTTGTGATATATGTCCTATTTCTTATGAGGAAAGTGAAAAATATAGGTGCATAATTAATAATAAAGAAGATTTTTTCAAAAAACATCATAATGAAATTATTGATTGTGATAGTTTTATATTTGCCGCTTATAGTGGTACAAATTTTATAAATATAAAAACTAATTATCAGCAATTTATTGAGAGAACTAGGTATTTAAGAAGAGATAATTATCTTTTTGGAAGGAAGTTAGTTTCATCATTTATACTAAGTGAAGTAAATTCTAACAGAAATTTACATATAAGAATTCTTACTTCATTAATTAGACATCACAATATTCTTTTTAAACCAATTTTAGTTTTTAAAAACGCTAACGCGTATATAAATTTTGAAAATATAAAAAAACAGTTTATAGATTTTTGCAATACAGCTCTAAAAGTAAGAAATAAAACAACTGAGGTTGAATATAAACCTGTTGGCTATGAAATAAGTTTAGAAGAACATTTAAACAGGAAAAAAACTACTATTTAGATTTATTATATTTTTTTATAAATTTTACAATTAAAGATATATTATTAAAATTTGCTGTACTTATTTTGTTTACAGGACATTTTAGCCGGAGGTTATCTTCTACAAAGCTTGCTATTTCAATTATACTAAATGAATCAATTATATTTTCTGCTATTAAATTTGTTTCATTGGTTATTTTTCTTCTAGTTTTTTTTTTTATGAATTTTTCTAATTTTAATTGAATTGTCATTTTTAAAAAGTATTAATAATTTTTATTTTGTCAATTTTATTATTTCCAAGTCGAGGAAATTTTTTAAAATATTTAAATTTTTTTGGAATTTGATATGAAACTAAATTTTTATTTAAGAAATCAACAATTTTGTTTTGTGATACATTTTTTTTGGTTATGTATGCACAATAAGGCACGTTTCCA
>CACIXF010000020.1 GCA_902590535.1 uncultured Pelagibacteraceae bacterium | reverse complement strand
CCTTAAAAAATTTTACATCAATACTTGAATTTTTATCCCATAGTAATTTTGCTCTTTTAGAATGATACGGTGAAGTTATAAAAATGACTTCCTCAATTTCATTTTCTAATAGTAATTTGTTCACTTCTTTAATATTTTTATAAGTATTATTATACTCCTTGTAAATAACGTTCACTTGGTTTTTGTTAATTCCATCGGCAATAAGCAAACTTTCCAATATTTTTTGCTCAGGAATTTCCTGAAGCCTTCCTAAAATAAATATCTTATCTATGTTATTACTTATTTTAGAAAATTTTTTAAAGTCTTTATATCTATACTGATAAGTTTGATTGTAGTAACTAGTATCTCCGTGGCCACTAAAAATTACTACATTTTCTATTTTTTTGATGTCATTTAATTTGTCGGAATATAAGAGGGGCTTTCCCAAATACCAAAATAATGGTGAGTAAAAAATTAAAAAATATATTGATATTAAAAAAATTACTAATTTTCTAGATATAGCAATTATTATTGATTTATTGAGTTTTATAAAAGTTATAAAAAATTTTAATATAATTCCAATTAAAAAAAAATTTAATTTTGAAAAATTATTTATTTTAAAAAATACATTACTAAGAGAGTTTAAAGTTGTTACTAGCTCCTTTTGTAAATTTGAACTCATACTATGCTCTCTTCTACAAATATTAACATCATAACGATTTATAAAATGGAATTTATAATTTGCTTTTCTTAATCTTATCCATAAGTCATAATCCTCACGAGAATTTGTGTTTTCATCAAATGAGATTTTAGTGAAAATTTCTTTTGAAAATAAAGCAGAAGATACAATTACAGGATTGTATAAATAAAACCAATAATGTCCAAAATTGTTTACTCTTTTAATTATAAACTGTTGTAAAAATTTTCTAGTAAAATTTAAAAAAAAATTTGACTTTTTTCCATTAAAATTAAAATATTTTGCTGCTGAGAAGTAAATAGTTTTATTATTTTTAAAGCATTCAATTTGATTTTGTAATTTATCTTTTTCCCAATAATCGTCTGAGTCTAAGAAACAAACCAGTGATCCTTTACACTTTTTCAAGCCTATGTTTCTTGGATGTGCAACAGTCCCTGAATTTTTTTTTGTTTTAAATATTCGAATTTTATCGCTTTTTATTTTTTCATTTATATATTTTATAGTTCCATCAATCGAACAATCATCAACAATGATAATCTCAAAATTACGATAAGTTTGTTTTAAGACTGAGTCAATTGCATTTTTTATAAACTTTTTTGAATTATATGTTGGGATTATAACTGAAATTAATTTACTTTTTGGCATTAGATAAAATTATTATTTTATAATTAATAAAATCTCAATTAAGTTTAAATTTTAATTTTTTTATCAAAAAAACTTGTGAAAAATGGAAATTTTGGTTCTATTTTTTTTTGTTTATTAAATATTTTTTCATTAATTTTCCAATCATTTGATGGGTTCAGCTGAAACATAATCAAAAATCTACTACCATCTATAGGGGAGCTCGCTTTGTGATAATACTGATTGGGTAGAAACATTAGTATTTCATTTTCATCTATGGTAGCTTTATAAATTTTATCATCTTTAATAATCATTGGGCCTTTATTTTCATCAATTTTTTCAAATGACATAAAAATTTTCACCATATTTTCAGAATAAGGTTTATCAATATGAAAGTTATTTGCATACCAGGCTTTAGAAATATCTTGATCTGAAATTTTAAATATTTTGTATGCTGTAAAAAAATTTATAGTATATTTAAAACCAGTAATTTCCGTAATTTTTTGTGCTAAACCATTTTTTTTAAATATCATTTCAATTATATTAAATATTTTATTTTCTGGAAAAATAACTTTTGTTAAATATTTATTTTGAGTAATTTTTTCAAATTCATCATAATTATACTTTTCAATAATATTATTTTTGAATCTATAAAGAGGTTTCTTAACAAATTTATTTTTTTTTCTTAAAAAAAAATTTTCATAATATGAAAAAAAAATAGAATATATTTTAGCTATTAGTAGGTATGTAAATTTAAAAATCATAATTTAAAATCACTTTTATTTTTAAATGTATCCTTAATATCAAAAAATAAAGAATTATCTTTTTTAAATTTTTTAAAATATTGGAAACCCTTATTTATGAAATTTTTGTGAGGCACTGAAAATAGAATACAGTCAAAGAAATTTTGATATCTTTCTAAATCATTAAAATTTTTAATTATTTTACAATACGGTATTTCTGTTTTAACCAGGGGATCAAAAGCAAATACTTTAAATTTATTATGTAAAAGCTCTTTTACCATTTTAATGCTTTGACTATTTCTACAATCAGGAACATCTTCTTTAAATGTTAACCCTAACACTAAAATTTTTCTATTTTTATGACTTAATTTTAAATTTTGATATTTTTTAATAATTTGTTTTACAATATATTTAAACATGTTTTCATTTATTCTTCTTCCAGACAATATAACTTTAGGATCAAAATTTATTTTTTTTGCCTTATAAGCAAGATAGTAAGGATCAACACCAATACAATGACCTCCAACTAGTCCAGGTTTGAAATTTAAAAAATTCCATTTGGTATTTGCAGCATGTAAAACTTCTGAAAAATCAATATTAAGTTTTTTAAAAAGAATAGACAATTCATTCATTAGAGCTATGTTTAGATCTCTTTGAGTATTTTCAATAATTTTTGCACCCTCTGCAACTTTGATTGTTTTTGAAATTACTAATTTTTTTTTTGTTACATTTTTGTATATACTTTTTACAATTTGGAGACCCACACTATTCGATGCAGAAACAATTTTGCTAATATTTTCGATTGTATGTTTTTTATCTCCAGGATTTATTCTTTCAGGTGAATATCCACAATAAAAATCATTATTTAGTTTTAAATTTGAATATTTTTCTAAAATAGGTACGCAAACTTCCTCTGTACATCCAGGATAAGTAGTTGATTCATATACTACTGTGTCTTTTTTTTTTAAATATCTACCAACAATTTTGCTGGCATTTTTTAAAGATCTAAGATCTGGTAAATTTCTTTTATTAACTGGTGTTGGAACTGTAATTATATAAAAATTACAATTTTTAATTTTTTTACTATCTGAAGTAAATTGTATATTTTTTGATTTTAATTTATTTGACTCAACCTCTAAAGTTACATCTTTCTTTCTTATTAATTGATTTACTCTAGTTTTGTTAATATCAAAACCGATAACGTTATATTTTTTTGAAAGTATTAAAGCTATTGGTAAACCAACATAACCAAGACCTATTACACATATATTATATTTTTTCATCAAATATTATTTTTTCTATTTTGTTTTTTAAATTATGAATTTCAAAACCTTCATTTAATTTTCTATCACTAAAATACAAAAACCCTTTTCCATCATGCATGCCATTTTTAATTGCTACAAAATCTACAAATTGTTTAAGATTTTTTATGATTAAACGATCATTATAAATTACTCCTTGAGTATTTATTTCTTTATTCACTGAAAGTGTTAAAAATATTTCACAATTTTTTAAAGTTATATCACTAAATAATTTTTCATTATCAGAAGTCTTCAATTTCCTTATAACTTCAAGTGCTTTTTTTGCACTACTTTCAAGATTAAATTTGATTATAAAATCACGAGACATTAGTTCTTGAACTTCTTCAATATTTATACCAAGTGAAATAAAAAATTCTTTATGATTTTTTAGCCTGTAATAATACTTTACCATATCATATGGTACTTGAGTCAAACCAGTGGATATTATTATTTTGTATTCTTTTGATAATTTCAAATAGTCAGATAATATTCTTTCAAAAACTTCTAACCCATCTAACAATGGATCTTTATTACCATTAATATACCACTTTGGATTTTTTAATTCTAAACTATCAAAAGAATTAAAAAAATAATGATGCTGAATATGCGCTAAGGAATTAAAAAAAATATTTGAAAATTCTGCAGAGTTTTCTTTTAATTTTTTTAAATGAAAATCATGTAAAAACAAATCCAAGAACAAAGCTTTAAACCATTTATTTTTAAAACCCTTTATAAACATTTTTATAAATAAATAATAATTACTTATTCTTGCATATTTTATAAAAGCCAGGAGAAAACAAAAATAACTTTTAAAATTTATTTTTTTTCTTGCGTTGTCTTTTACAAGAACTGATACAGAATCATGCAATAATTTTGACCAATAATTATTGTCTGCTTTAGTTTTTGTCCATGGATCAGGAATAAAATAAGATGGATTTTTTAAGTTATTAAAAATGTTCATTGGAGATATTGCCCCAATTTTGTAACCTCTTTTCTCTAAAGTTTGAAAGATATTTTCAAAGTTAAACTTCATTTCTTCACCTAATCTAACTACTTTATGTTCTTCTGCTTTTAATCCAAAATAAATTGAAACCCACTGGATCCATGGCTCTAATTTTTTATAATCAATTTCACTACTTGTTGTTGATAAATTTTTTTTTATTTCTTTAATACTTGAAAATTTTTTTGAAGATAAGTACTTATCAATTTTATCAAAATTTAATTCATTTAATGATATAAAAATTACTTTATTTTTTTTCATAAATTTTAAATATTGTTTTTGTAATTTTTTCTATTGATGCTTCCTCTTTAGCAAATTTTTTTGCATTTTGAGACATAATATTTCTTAATTTAGGTTTATTAATTAACTCTCTAATCTTTTTTATTAAATCTTTAGAATTTTTAGTTTTTACAATTAATCCTGTTGATCTATTAATTACAGACTCCTTGCAACCTGGAGCATCTGAGACTACACAGGGTATACCTGCGGCTGATGCTTCTAAAACAGATTTTGGCATACCTTCTCTATAAGACGGTAGGCAAAAAATAGTGGTATTTTTTATTATATTTCCAACATCTTTTTCATATCCTTTGTAAATTATAACTTTTTCTTTAATCTCTTTCTTGTAATCATCAAGATTAAACTTATCTTGGCTTAAATAATCTCTAGTCCCGTAAATTAAAAAGTTCCAATCAGGAAAGTCATTCTTAAGTTCTTTGGCTGCTTCGATATATTCTTTAATACCTTTGTTAAACACTAATCTTCCAGAAAATACTATATTTTTTGCTTTATTTTTTTTAATTTTATTTAATTTTTTAAAATTAATTCCAGAACCACCTTTTATAAGCTTTACATTTTTTTTTAAGTTAAACTCTTTTTTAAAAAACATATAATCTGTTTTATTTTGAACTATAACTACTAAATTTTTATTTATAAAAATAATTTTTAAAAAAATTTTATAAATTTTTTTTTTTAAAAAATCTTTAAAAGAAAGCTTTCCAGTAAACAAAAAACCCATTCCGGAAAAAGATAAAACTGTTAAATTAATATTTAAAAATAAAGAAAGAAATCCACCATATAGATTCGTCTTTGGTGCAACAGTATGAAAAATATCTGGCTGATATTTTTTTATTATTTTATATAAATTTATAAGTGATTTAATTTCCTTTAAAATCTTAAAATCATAACTGTTAAAATCAATAATTTTATAAGGAACCTTGTGTAGTTTTATTTTTTTTTGAGCTATTTTTTCCATTTTAATGGATGACTTTTTTCCTGATAGTAACAGAAAGTCATATGATCTTTTTTTAGACTCTTGAAAGATATTAAGTCTATGAGAAACGAAAAATGCTAAATGATTTGTTAAAAACAGAATTTTTTTCTTTTTCATCAAAAATTTAATTTCTTAAAAATATTTTCTGGAATTAAATTTATAATGAGCATTATTAGCTTCCACTTGTATGGAAAATATAATTCTTTTTTTTTATCGACTGCTTTTATAATTGAGTTTGCAATTTTATTTGGGTCATCAATCAAAAAACTTTTTGAATTTTTAAACTCATTTTTAATCATTTTTGTATTCACAAAACCTAAAATTATAGTCGTGATAGAAATTTCATAAATTGAATATTTTTGTCTTAAGCCTGACAAATATGTTATTAATGCAGATTTCGCAGATCCATAGATATAGTTTTTTGATCTACCTCTCAAACCAGCTACAGAAGCAAAAACTGCTAAAATACCTTTGATATTATTTTTTACAAAATAACTTATGATTACTTCTGAATATTTAACAGGTATAAAGTGATTTATCTCAAAAATTTTATTAAATTCATGTTTTGAGTATATTTTATTATTGCCTAGATAACCATTCGCAATAAGTGCTATATTAGGTTTATTTTGTAAACTTTCTAACTTTTTAATAAAATAATCAACATCAGAATAATCATATTCAATAATTTCAATTTTATCATTTAGAAATATTCCAGACTCATAATTTTCTAAATCTTTTTTATTTCTTGTAAATAAATATAAAAAGCAATTATTTTTTAAATATTTTTTTGATATTTCTTTTGCAATATCAGAATTAGCACCGATGATTATAATATTATTTTTTTTCATAAACCCAATCTATCTGATTGCTGTGATTTAAATTTTTGTAAATTGTAAATACTTCTTATTTTTTTTAATTCTATTGAATTTATATACATTTTTTCAAATATTTCTTTTTTTAAGTTTGAATCTTTAGTCAAATAAACAATGCCATTTTTAGAACAAATTATTTGGTCCAATTTTTGGATAATTTTTATGACTTTATGTGAATTGGGAATATCAAGAGCTAAAGAAATTCCATCTAAAGAAAAATTAATTAAACCTTTATCTTTTTTCATATTTTTTAAAACTGCTAAATAAGGATAAATTTTATTTTTTTTTAAAATTTTTAATATTTCTAAAATTGCTGAATTAGCATGTTTATATGGAACTGCAAATTGATACTGGATAAAACCATCTTTACCATATATTTCATTCCAATTGGTAATTTTATCTAATGGATAAAAAAAC
>CACIXF010000019.1 GCA_902590535.1 uncultured Pelagibacteraceae bacterium | reverse complement strand
ATTTTCCACAAATAGTTCTAAGCAAAATAAAAAACCAAAAAAAAAAATATTTCATTATAGATTTTTCAAAAAACAATAAGTTTAATAAAGACAAGAACTCTTTTAGAATAAGCATTGGAAGATTTGGGTCAATTATAGATTTAATCAAACAAAAAAAATGTAAAAGAGTTTTATTTGCAGGAAGAATTTCAAAACCTAATTTTTCCTCTTTAAGGTTAGATTTTAAAGGTATTTATTATATGCCAAGTGTAATCAGGGCCGCTAAAATAGGTGATGCAGCTATAATTAAATCAATAATAAAGATTTTAAATAACGAAGGAATAAAAGTCATTAGCTCTACATTTTTTAATCCAGAACTATCTTTAAAGAAAGGTTGTTACACCCAATTAAAGCCCAATAAACAAGATTTAATATCAATTAAAAAAGGGAAATTTTTTTTTAATAAAACCAAAAGTCTAGATCATATTCAAGCGATAGTAGTTAAAGGAGATAAAATTTTAGCTAAAGAAGGAAAAGAGGGTACAAAAAAAATGTTATCAACATTAAAGAAAAATTCAGATGGTATTTTAATTAAATTGCCAAAAAAGAAGCAAGATTTGAGAATGGACTTACCAACAATTGGTTTACAAACATTTAAGGATGCTAAAAAATATGGATTACGTGGTGTAGTTTTACAATCTAAAAAGAATATTTTTCTAAATAAATCTGAATGCATTAAATTTGCTAATAAAAATAAGATATTTATTAATATTATATGAAAAAAATATTCATACTCACAGGTGAGCCCTCAGGTGACAAATTGGCATCAACAGTAATTTCTAAGCTTAAATCTCAAAATCCTGAAATTGAATATTTGTCTGTTGGTGGAAATCATTTAAAAAAATTAGGAATTGAAAGTATTTTTAATTTAAATGAAATAACCTATCTAGGTTTTACAAGTATTTTATTAAATATATTTAAAATTAGAAATAAAATTAATCATACTGTTAATCAAATAATAAAATTTAACCCCGATATATTATTTTCTGTTGATAGCCCTGATTTCACTATGAGAGTAGCTGAGAAAGTTAAAAAAATTAATACTAATATCAAAACAATCCATTATGTGGCTCCTCAAGTCTGGATATGGAGAAAAAATAGAGTAAAAAAAATTAAAAAATTTATTGATCATGTTCTTTTATTGTTTGACTTTGAAAAAAAATATTTTGATGAAGAAAATATAAAAAACACTTTTGTTGGACATCCATTAATTGAGAATAATGAAGATAATAAAAAAATTATTGAAAATATAATTCCTAAAAATAAAAAAATTATATCAATTTTTCCTGGAAGTAGAAAATCTGAAACAGACGCTTTATTGAACATTTTAATTGATTTTATTAAACTAATGAACAAAAGACATAATAAAATTTAATTTTATCAGAAATTAAAAAATTTAATATTGAAAATGTTGATGTGGTTTCAGACGAAAGTATTAAATCTAAGATTTTATCTAATTCTGTTTTTGCTGTATCTAAATCAGGTACAGTTTCATTGCAAATTTCTAGCTCAAATATACCTTCAATAATTATTTATAAACTAAATTTTATAAATTTTATGATATTTAAAATGTTAGTTAATGTTAAATTTGCAAACATAATTAATATAATTAACAATCGAGAAGTTATTCCAGAATTGTTACAAAATGAATGTAATGCTGAAGAAATCTACAGATCTGTAATTTATCTCTTAAAAAACCCCGCGCTTTTAAAAAAACAATTACTTGATTGTTCGAAAACATTAGAAGGAATTAGATCTAAAACTTCTTCTTCTGAGGAGGCTTCTTCAGTCTTAAGAAATTATCTTAGCCAGTCTTTTTAAAACTTCTTCTTTACCAAGAGCTATAACTATATCGTATAATCCTGGACCAAATTTTGATCCTGTTAAACCAATTCGTACAGGCTGACCGACTCCTTTAAAATTTGTATCATTTATTTTTATTAAATTATTTACTATAGGCTCTAAATTCTCCTTATTTATATTTGATAAAGATGATAATCCTTTAATAAATTCTGAAATAATTTTTTTAGCTTTATCATCTATTAATTTAATATCATATTCATTAAATTTAACTTCATCATTGATGATGAATCTTGAATTATTATAAATATCTTCTAAGGTTTTAGCCTTATTCTTTAAAAACGATAATGAGGATTTAACTTTTGTTTTTTTATCATCTTGAATCTTTTCTTTATAAATTTTGCAATATTCATCTAAACATTGATAAAGATCGTTTTCATCGATTGTTTTTATATAGTGCTCATTCATTGATAATATTCTGCTCATATCTAGTTTTGATGGTGATTTACCAATACCTTCTAAATTAAAGTGTTCAATGCTCTCTTCTAGAGTAAATATTTCTTTATCCTGATATGACCATCCTAACCTGAGTAAATAATTTCTTAATGCATCAGGCATGATACCTATTTTTGAGTAATCATCCAAAGTCGAGGCATTATCTCTTTTTGATAGTTTTTTACCTTCAATTGTATGAATTAATGGAATGTGCGCAAATTCTGGAACATCCCAACCCATTGCTTGGTATATTTGTATTTGTTTAAAAGTATTTATTTTATGATCGTCTCCTCTGATAATGTGAGTCATTCCCATTTGATGATCATCAACAGTTGCAGACAAGTTGTAAGTTGGTGTTCCATCATTTCTTAAAATTATAAAATCTTCTATTGTATTATTTTCAATTTCAACATCTCCTTGAACTAAATCTTTAAGTTTAGAACTACCTTCTATTTTACTTTTAAATCTAATTACAGGTTTAATATCTTTAGGAGCATCTTTTTCATCAGCATCTCTCCATTTTCTATTATAAATATATGGCATCTTTTTTTGTCTAGCTCTTTTTTTTTGCTCCTCTATTTCTTCAGCTGAGCAGTAACATTTATATGCATTCCCTTTTTGTAATAATTCATTAGCAATTTTAATGTGATCTTCTATTTTTTGTGATTGAATATACTCGTCACCATCATGTTCAATTCCTATCCACTTTAATGAATTAATAATTTGTATTTTGTGTTCCTCTTTGGATCTTTCTTTATCAGTATCTTCAATCCTTAGATGAAAAGTTCCTTTTTGATTTTTAGAGAACAACCAATTAAATAAGGCAGTTCTAACTCCACCAATGTGAAGAGATCCAGTAGGAGATGGCGCAAAACGTGTTGCTACATTAGACATCAATGTTATTTAGACTATTTTTTTAGAAGTTTCTATATAAAGATACTAAAACTCCTTGAACTTTTACTCTATCAGGTCCAAAAATCTTAGTTTCATAGTTTCTATTAGCACTTTCAAGGGCTACAACTTTACCTTTTTTTCGAATTCTTTTTAACATTGCCTCATGCTCATCTATTAAAGCAACAACAATTTTACCGTTATCAGCAGTATCAGTTCTTTTAATAATAACAGTGTCACCTTCATGAATACCTGCATCTATCATAGAGTCACCTTGAACTTTTAATCCAAAGTAATCACCATTTTTTTCTAAATTATTCGGTAAAGGAATTCTAGAAACCTCATTTTGTATTGCTTCAACAGGTGTACCTGCAGCAATTTTTCCAAGTACTGGTACTTCTACTTCGTCAGAAGTAGTTTGTTCTTCATCTAAACCACCTTTAATTACACTTGGTGAAAAGCTATTATAAATATCATTTGCAGAAGCGGTCTCAGGTAACTTAATTACCTCTAAAGCTCTCGCTTTGTGTGCTAATCTTTTTATAAAACCTCTTTCTTCTAAAGCACTAATTAATCTGTGAATTCCTGATTTGGATTTTAAATTAAGAGATTGTTTCATTTCTTCATAAGAAGGAGATACGCCTGAACTTCTCAACTTCTTGTTGATAAATAAAAGTAGGTTTTTTTGTTTTTTTGTTAACATAAGAACAAATATCGTACAAATAATGTTCTATAAAAGTTCTTTTAAATTAACAATACTAAAAAAAACAAGTAAAATAGGGCTTAATTTGACTATAAAACTGAAAAAATAGAATTTTTATCTAAGTTTTTCAAAAGTGATTCACCTATCAAAAAAGTGCTAATTGATGTTTTTTTATTTAGATCTAATAACTCTTCTTTATTCTTGATTCCACTTTCAGATATTAAAGGACCTTTGTGAGTTTTTACAACATCATAAATATCATAGGTTGTATTTATATCAGTTTTAAGTGTTTTTAAATTTCTATTGTTTATTCCAATTAATGCATTTTTAAAATTTAAAGCTTTTTTAGCTTCTTCTACTGTATGAACTTCTACAATAACCGACATATTATATTTCATAGCTTCATCATATAATTCATAAGCAAGATCATCTGAAACCCCAGCCAAAATAATTAAAATAGCATCTGCACCATAACTTTTGGCTAAAGGTATTTGAAATTTATCGATAAAAAAATCTTTACACAATATAGGTAAATTTATTTTATCTTTTATTTTACTTATGTGAATTAAATTTCCTAAAAAATAATCTTCTTCGGTTAAAACTGAAAGACAAGTTGCTTTATTATTTAAATAAATTTGAGCAATATCTACAGGATTATAATCATCAATTATTATACCCGCTGAAGGACTTGCTTTTTTAATTTCAGCAATAATTGAAGTTTTATTATTTTTTATATTATTTTCTATTTTCTCTTTAAAATTAATATAGCTGTTGTTTTTATTAATTAATTCATCCAAAGTTTTAAGATCTAAGGATTTTTTTAATTTATCAACTTTTTCAATTTTCTTTTGAATGATATTTTGAAGTATATTTTCAGACATTTTGAATTTTTTCTAGATGTAAAAAGGTTTTTCCAGAAAGTATAAATTCTCTTGTGTAATTATATGCTTCAGAAAAGTCAGAAAATTTTTCTTCAACAATTAAACCCGCTGAAGCATTTAAACAAACTGCTTTTGAAAAATCGTTATCTTCACCTTTAAATATTTTAATCATCTTATCAGCATTGTATTTTGCATCATCACCTACTAAATTTTTAAAATTATCTGCATTAACTCCTAAAGCATTTGGGTCTATTTTTATTTCAGATATTTGACCATCTTTTAATTGAATAACATTAGTGATTGCATATGGAGATATTTCATCTAATCCATCCTCACTATTCACTATCCAAGCAAATTTTAAATTTAAATTTTTAAGTCCTTCTGCAAAAATTTTTAATAATTTTTTATCAAAAACACCTACAACTTGTCTCTCTACAAGAGCTGGATTACTTAACGGACCAATCATATTAAAAATAGTTCTTTTTCCAATTTTCTTTCTTACAGGTCCTACGAATCTCATTGCACTATGATAATTTGGTGCAAACATAAAACCAAAATTATTGGTCTTAATTTCTTTTTCAATATTTTCAGGTTCTAAATCAATTTTAATTTTAAGAGCTTCTAAAACATCACCAGAACCACATTTTGAAGAAACAGCTTTATTGCCATGTTTAGCAACTTTTGTACCCATGCTAGCTAAAAGTAGGGCAGAAGCAGTTGAAATGTTAAGGGTATTCATGCCATCACCGCCAGTACCACAAGTGTCAATACAATTTCTTACATTTACTCTTTTTGACTTTTCTCTAAGAACAAAAACTCCACCCGCTATTTCATCTGAAACTTCACCTTTTTCAGATAGCAAAGTTAAAAAGTTAAAAATTTCATCATCACTGGCTTTTCCAGTCATTAATATTTCAAAAGCAGTTTTACTTTCTTCAAAAGTTAAATCTTGTTTATTTTTAAGCTTTTCTAAAATTTGTTTCATAAATTTAATTGTTAATAAAGTTTTTAAGAATTTTCATTCCAAACTTAGTTTTAATACTTTCAGGATGGAATTGTACACCATGAATATTAAATTTTTTATGTTGAACACCCATTATAATCCCATCTTCTGTCTCTGCTGTAATCTCTAGCTCTTTTGATAACGTTTTTTTGTCAATTACCAAACTATGGTATCTGGTAGCTTCAAATGTATTTGGGAGGTTTTTTAAAATACCAATTTTTTTAGATTTGATTTTACTTGTTTTACCGTGCATTAACTTTCTTGCTTGAACAATTTTTGATCCAAAAACTTGTCCGATTATCTGATGACCTAAACATACTCCTAAAAAAGGTAATTCTTTATATAATGATTTCAATATTTTAATACAATTGCCAGATTGATTTGGGTTGCCTGGTCCTGGTGAAATAACAATTTTATTATATTTCTTTTTAATGATTTCTTTAGAATTAATTTTATCATTTCTAACCACATCAACTTTAACATTTAATGAGGAGATATAGTGATATAAATTAAAAGTAAAACTATCGTAATTATCTATTAACAATACTTTCATTATCTTAAAGCATTAATTAAAGCTTTCGCTTTATTAACTGTTTCCTCGTATTCATTTTTAGGTTTACTATCTGCAACTATACCTGCACCTGCTTGCACATAAAATTTTTTATTTTTAGCAACTGCAGTTCTTAAGGCTATACACGTATCAAATTCTCCATTTGCGGAAAAATATCCAATTCCACCTGCGTAAACTTTTCTTTTTGATGTTTCTAATTCATCTATAATTTCCATAGCTCTAATTTTTGGAGCCCCAGAAACAGTACCTGCTGGAAAACCAGCTAAGAGCGATTTAAATTTTGAAAATTTTTTATTATATTCCCCAACTACATTTGAAACTATATGCATTACATGAGAATATCTCTCAATAATGAAGCTTTCAGTAACTTTTACCGAATTTATATTTGAGACTTTACCGGCATCATTTCTACCCAAATCAAGCAACATCAAATGCTCTGAAAGTTCTTTTTTATCTTTAAGTAGGTCTCTCTCATAAAAAAGATCTTCTTTTTTAGTTTTACCCCTTGGTCTAGTTCCTGCGATTGGTCTTACAGTAATTTTATTATCCCGAAGTCTCACAAGTATTTCAGGACTTGCACCAATTATTTGAAAATCCTCAAAATTGAAGAAAAACATAAAAGGAGAAGGGTTTGTTACTCTTAGTTTTTTATAAATATCTAATGGTTTCTTTGTTAATTTTGCCTCAAATCTTTGGCTTAAAACAACCTGAAAAATATCTCCTAATTTAATATATTTTTTTGCCTTATTAAC
>CACIXF010000018.1 GCA_902590535.1 uncultured Pelagibacteraceae bacterium | reverse complement strand
AAATTTTTTATCAACTATATCCATATCAGGTTATGCTATACCAGGTGTTATTTTAGCTGTAGCATTTATTACTTTTATTGCTTGGTTTGATGATAACATTGTTAAAACTCTGGGATTTTTCTCTATTAAAAAAATTTTTATTGGTTCTGTTCTTGGTCTTGTTATAGTTTATTTTGTAAGATTTTATTCATTAGCATTTAATGGAATTAAATCAGGCTATGAAAAAATAAATATTTCAGTTGATGAAAGTTCATATCTACTTGGTTACTCCAAAAAGAAAACCTTCATGAATATTCACGTTCCTTTCTTAAGAAATTCTCTTTTATTTGTAGCTATATTGATTTCTTTAGAAATAATAAGAGAATTGCCAATAACCCTTATTTTAAGACCATTTAATTTTGAAACTTTTGCAACAACAGCCTATATATCTGCATCTGAAGATCTATTGGAAGCTGCAGCAGTTCCATCATTATTTTTAATTTTAATTGCAACTATATTTATTATGTTTACATCTAAATATATTCTTAGAGAAAAATGAAAAATAATTTTTTAGAAATTAAAGGTGTTGATTTTGTAATTGGCGGAAAAACCAAAGTTAAAAACGCTTCATTTGCAATTGAAAATGAAGGAGAAACTTTGTGTATTCTAGGTCCCTCAGGAATTGGAAAAACAACAATCCTTAGAACAATAGCTGGTTTGGAGAATATTGAGAAAGGCTCAATTAAATTAAATGGAAAATTAATATCCTCTAAAGATAAACATGTTGAGCCTGAAGATAGAAATGTATCTTTAGCTTTTCAAGATAATAGTTTATTTCCGCATTATACTGTTGAAAAGAATATATTGTTAGGCACTGAGAGAAGTAAAATAAAAAAGAAAAAAAAACTAACTTTTAAAGAGATTATTGATTTACTAGATATTTCAAAAATACTTAAAAAATATCCTCATGAAATAAGTGCTGGAGAGGCCCAAAGAGCTTCTCTTGCAAGATCTTTACTGTCACAACCTGATCTTTTGTTATTAGATGAACCGTTATCAAATGTTGATCAAAGTTTTAAAGAAGAAATTCAAGTAAGATTAAAAAAAATTTTAAGTAAATTAAAAATTACAACAATAATCGTTACACATGACTCTTATGAAGCTTTTTATTTAGGTCATAAATGCGCAATTATATTAGATGGTCAAATAAAACAGTTTGACGATCCTTATAATGTCTATCATTTTCCAAACTCAGTCGAAGTAGTAAATTTTTTAAATCGTGGAATTTTAATTCCAGCAAAAGTAACTGGAGAAAATTCATTAGAAAATAAAGATCTTGGAACAATTAATGGCAATTTTATAAAGCATTATCCAAAAGGATCAAATGTGCAATTATTATTACAACCAGAGGATCTTGAGCACGACGATAAAAGCAATCTAAAATTAGAGGTAGTTGATAGAAAATTTAGAGGAACCAACTTTATTTATACCTTAAAAACTAGTAGTGATTTGTTAATACCAGTATTTGTTCATTCTCATCATGAACATCAACATGAAGCTGACGAAAAGTTTGGAATTAAAAGACCGA
The DNA here is from genome assembly GCA_902590535.1 of uncultured Pelagibacteraceae bacterium. Taxonomy (GTDB): domain Bacteria; phylum Pseudomonadota; class Alphaproteobacteria; order Pelagibacterales; family Pelagibacteraceae; genus Pelagibacter. The sequence continues at coordinate 5,791 of CACIXF010000018.1, read as the reverse complement.
TTCATATTGATCACATAGTTTGTTTTTAATAAAACAAGCAAATGCTTACTAAAAAACAATTATTCACTCGAGGAATGTTAGATATTTCTCCACATATGCTTTCAGTAATTCCATTTGGAATAATTTGTGGAGCAATCGGTGTTGAACTTGGATTTCACCCGTATTTGGTCTATGCAATGTCTTTCATAATTTTTGGAGGAGCTTCACAGATAGTATTTTTGCAGTTGTTATCAGGAGGTGCATCTAGTTTAGTTGCAGTTGCATCTGTTGGAATTATAAATTCTAGACATCTATTATATGGAGCTGTTTTATCTGAATATTTAGAAAAATTATCTTTTATAAAAAAATTATTAATTTCTTATGTTGTTGTAGATCAAGGCTTTGCAGAGTCTAATAAGTTTTTCAAAAAAAATAGAAGCGAAGAATTTTTACATTATCATTTAATTGGCACAGGTTGTACAATGTGGGTTTGTTGGCAGATAGCAACATTATCAGGCATTGTTTTAGGATCATTTGTTCCAGAGGAACTTGGATTAAAATTTGCAATTCCTCTAACGTTTATAGCAATTGTTGTTCAGGATTTAAAAAAATTAGATCATGTAATTGTAATGATTACTTGTGGTTTAAGTTCACTATTATTTTTTGACGCTCCATTTAAATCTTACATAATTATTTCTCCAGTAATTGCTTTATTTGTAGCTGCACTATTATTGAGGTTAAAAAAATGACTCTTACCGCAATAATTTTTGCTGGAATATTAACTTACTTTACTAGAATGACTATGATCGCTTTAATAAGCAGAGATATGTTGGGAGATAAAATTAAAGCAGTGTTAGAATATGTTCCTTCTGCAGTATTCCCAGCAATAATATTTCCAGGAATATTTATAAATGATTTTGGAACTTTTATAGAAATGAATGATCCTAAAATTTTTGGAGCATTAGTTGCTGTAATTGTAGGTTATTTCTCAAAAAATATTATTGCAACAATTTCAGCTGGATTAGTTTCTTATTGGTTTTTAATATTTGTAGTATTTAATTAGCACCTAATTTTACATTTCTACTTACATTGATATCTATTAATTTTGGTTTTGCTAAATTTAGGTTTGACATAAGTTCAACATATTCATCAACATTTCTAACCTGCAATCTTGGATTAAATTTTTTTTCATTACCAATTGTACTTGATACTTTGCCGTTATAATCATGACCAGGATACAAAATTGTGTCCTCAGGTAATTTTAACAATCTATTAAAGATCGAATTATAAGCATCTTTTGAACTTCCGTTCTGAAAATCTGTTCTACCGGTGCCATTAATTAAAAGAGTATCTCCTGAAAATAAATAGTTCTTCATTAAGAAACTATAACTGTCAGAGGTATGACCAGGTGTATACATCGCTTTGATTTCTATTTGGTCAATTTTTATTATTTCATCATCTTTTACTTTAATTTCAACAGCATCAGCAGGTGTGTGTTCTCCCATAAGTGTAGAGCAATTTGTTACCTGCTTTAGTTTACTTGCACCAGTTACATGATCAGCATGAATATGAGTATCTATTACCTTAACTAGTTTTAAATCTAATTCTTGAAGTAACTTAATGTAGCTTTCAACGTTCTCAATTACTGGATCAATTATGACTGCCTCGCGACCTTTTGCCGACGCGATAATATAAGTATATGTTGAAGATTTTTCGTCAAATACTTGTTTAAAGATCATTAAATATTATTATCAAATTATAATGGATACCTCTACATTTCATTGGTCTTGCAGACACACCTGGAAAAGAAGCGCAAAAAATACAGCTTGGTGTGTACTTGGTTGTGCAATTGGTGATTTTGGAACAATATTATTTTTTCAATTAACTCAAATTCCTTTTCCAGTTTTAGGAATAATGATTTTAGCAATCATTAACGGATTGATCACAAGTATTATTTTAGAAACAATAATTTTAATGACACAAAATTTTAATTTCATTAACGCATTCAAAACGGCTTGTGGTATGAGTTTAATTTCAATGATTAGTATGGAAATCATGATGAATTTAACTGACTATGTTTTAACTGGAGGAGCAATTTTAACATGGTGGGTGGTGCCAATAATGCTGATTGTAGGTTTTTTAACTCCTTGGCCTTATAATTATTGGAGATTAAAAAAATTTGGAATTTCTTGTCATTAAGATTAAAGAATTCTTTTTAATAAATTGTCCCCAAAAAATAGTTTGTGAATAATAACAGCACTTATATGAATTATAATTAAACCTATAAGAGTATAATTTGAAAGAATATGAATTTCATAAAACTGATCTGCTAAATCAAAATTTTCCTTAATTTGAATTTCTCTAAAAATTATTGTTAATATTTCCCCATTAAATAATTTTTTTAATATTCCTGAAATTGTTATTGATAAAATAGCAATATATAAAAGCACATGATTCATCTTTGCAAGAAACCTTTGTCCTTTAAAAATACTTGGATCTAATTTTGGAGTTGGATTAAGTATATTATTTATTAATCTTATTATTATTATATAAAAAATAGTTAAACCTAATGTAACGTGTATATCTTCTATGGTTATTCGTTGTTCACCAAAATCTAAATCCACCAGATAAAACCCCAAAGGAATTTGTATAAAAAGAATAATTGCGCTGAGCCAATGTAACACCTTTGAGATAATGCCATATTGAGTTATGGTGTTTGTTACATGCATGATTTATTAAACCACATTACTAAATTTATTAAAATTATTTTATTATCAGTTTTAAGCGTATTTTTCGTCTCATCTAGTAATGCTGAGTTAACAGTTGAAGAAATCATTAAAAGTAGACAAGCGCTATTCAGTAAAAATTATAGAACTGCTAAAAAAGTTCAATCACTGGCCTCAAATCTTGATTTTGAAGACGCTATATTATTGATGAATGAAATGAGTGAAAATTATAAAGTTTTGATAGATCTATTTCCCGAAAATTCACAAGAGGGTTTTGACACTGAAGCTTTACTAACCATTTGGGATGAAAAAGACGACTTCAATGCATTAATGCAAAAAGCCTCTGATGATATGATAAAGCTTGCATCAGTAATTGAGGATGCAGATGATATTCGAGGCACACTAACTAAATTCATGTGGAGTAATTGTAAGGCTTGTCACAGCAGGTACAGAGAAGAACATTAGTTATTAAGTAAGAATGATACCTCAAAAAGTTAAAGATCATATTGAAGAATATATTAGCCAGGAAGTTTATGTTCAGGTAGCTATAATTAAGGGCAAAGAAAAGGTTTCAACAGAAACAGCTATTGATAAATATTTTAACACAAATCACTTTAGAGATTTTTCAGAAGGTAAACCTTATTTTCATTTCATTGATGGATTAAGAGATAAATGCCTTGGAAAACTTAAGAATTCTCCCATGAGAGATAAGAAAACTGAGGATGAAACTATAAAATTATTACAGAAAAAACTTAATGATTTAAGCGATGATGAGCTTGAGGACACTTATTGGGAAATAGAAACAGGAGAATTTTTTTCAGGAGAGCAAATAATAGAATTAGAAAAAAATTGCAGTGAATTAATTAAAGAGCTTAATTTTTCAAATAAAAACAAAAAAGAAGTTCAAAAAACTATTATGAGTTTTTGTGAAAACTATGAAAAGTTGTGTCAAAAAAAATACCCAGAAGCTCCACTTCCACTAGAAATATTAAAATCAGTAAATTAGTTTTAAAGGGTTCGCTCTTTAAGTGTATACCTAAAGAGCTCCCTTGTATCGCCTCTTTGGCATTATAATCCCGAGAGGAATTTATTTTCGTTTTATTTTTCAAATGAAAAGCTGTTCAGCTAAGTATCAGGTGGTGAAAGTATTAACATAAACCTCCTTCTATAAAAAAGGTAATTATAATTTATACAATTTCAATTAATTTATTTTAGTTTTGTGCAAATATATTTATTGAATACAACCTAGTGCTTTAGTAGATTCCCGCTAACTTAAGTTACTTCCTAAATTATTTTTTATTAATTAATTCACTAATAAAATTTTCACCGTAACCGTCATCAACAGCTTTTTGAAAATAATTTTTATTTACTTCAGCAACTTTTTCAGCTTCAGGAAATTCTTTTAATAAATCTTGAATATAAGTTAAATCTTTTACAGAATTACTTGCCGTAAATTTAAATCCAGTAAAATCACCTTTTAACAGATTGTCAAAGACTCTATTAAGTGCTGCAGAATTTCCAGAACCAAGTTTTGCAACGTCAAATACTTTTTTTAAATCTAAACCCATTTCTGTAGCACTTTTAGCTAAATGATTAACTAATGCAGCATTTCCAAGAGATAAAAAATTATTTAAAAGCTTAGATTTTGCTCCCATTCCAACAGGTCCAAAGTGAAAATATTCTTTACAGAAAAAATTAAAGTATGGCTCAGCGATTTTAAAATTTTCATCTGATGCTCCAACAATACCCCCTAGTATACCTTGCTCAGCCTGAACAGGTCCTCCCATTACAGGACATTCAACATAATTAATTTTTTTTGCTTTGAATATTTCCTCTGTTTCCATTGATCCTGTTTTATTATGAGTAGTGATATCAATAATTAAAGTTTTACTATCTAAAATATTAGATATTTTTTCAGAAATTAATTTCGCTATGGGAGTATTGGTAACACACATGAACATCGTATCTAAATTTTTAGTGGAAAAATCTTCAAAAGATTTTACTTCTTCAGCTCCATCGCTAACAATTTTCTCAATTGGTTTTCTATTTTTATTAGCAATAACAAAGAGTTTATTTTTATGTTTTAAAATATTTTTAGCTATTCCATAGCCCATATATCCAACACCGATAAAGCCTATATTTTTCATTCAAATCTCACTGTTTAACTTTTTTTACCTTCTGTTCTTATGAACATAATACCAAAAACAATAATTCCTATCACCCCAACAATTTTATTATAATCAAAAGGTACGCCGAAAATTAAGAAATTAATAATTGTAGACCAAACTAATTGAGAATATTGAAAATTAGTTACAAATGACAAGTTAGAAAGTTGTATTGCATATATAATTAAAGAATGACTTACAAAACCTGCCACACCTAGAATTACCAAATAAAGCCAAAAGATATTCTTCTCTAATGGCACCCAATTAAAAAATATAAAAATACTAAAAATTATTGCTCCTAAAATTGAAGTATAAAATATAGCAGCAAATGGATCGTTATCGCCTGATACAACTTTGGTAAAAAATTGATAAAGAGCCCAGCAAATTGGAGGAACAATTGGGAATATTAAATCTAAACTAAATATTCTCATACTTGGACCTAGTGAATAAACAATCGAGCCAAAGCTCAATAACATTAAAAGTATACCCTTTGTACTCAAGATATCTTTTAGAAAGTATGCTGAAAGCAATGAAACGATTAAAGGAGCTGTAAAAAAAACAACATAAATATCTACCAAGTCAAATTTCTGCAAAGAATAGAACATAAATGTAGTAGCAGTAACCATTAATATTGATCTAATTATTTGTACTTTAAAATTTTTTTTTAAATTTACTTTTGGCTTAAAAATTAAAAAAAAAATAATTAATGATACCAAGTGAAAAAAAAATCTTCCCCAAATTGCTTGAGTAATAGGCATTACCGTTCCAAGATATTTTGCTGTAGAGTCCATACAAACGAACATAAAAAAACCACCAGCAGCTAATAAAATTACATTAATTAATGATGTTTGTTGTGGCACAGGAAATTTTAATTACATTACAACGCCAACTTGCCAAGGATTAAACTCCTCGTCACCGTAG
>CACIXF010000017.1 GCA_902590535.1 uncultured Pelagibacteraceae bacterium | reverse complement strand
AAAATATAATTACTAAAAAAGATAAAATAATATCTGCAGCGTCATGCACCACCAATTGCCTAGCACCTGTTGCTAGCATTCTTAATGAAAATTTTGAAATTGAAAAAGGTTTCATGACTACAATTCATGCATTTACAAGTGATCAAAGAATTTTAGATAATTCTCACAAAGACCCAAGAAGGGCAAGATCTGCAAGCCAATCAATAGTTCCTACTTCGACAGGAGCTTCGAAAGCAATAGGAGAAATAATACCAGGCCTAAAAGGTAAATTAGAAGGAATAGCAATGAGAGTACCTACACCTAACGTTTCTCTCGTTGAATTGGTCTTTTGTACAAAAAAAGAAATTGACATAAAAAGAATTAATGATGCATTTGAAAAAGCATCAAAAAATAAATTAAAAAATATCTTAGATGTTACTCATGAAAAACTAGTTTCTATAGATTTTAATCATAATTCTGCTTCTGCAATAATAGATACTTCTTTAACAAATGTAGTTGGAAGTAATATGGGTAAAATATCAGCCTGGTATGATAATGAATGGGGCTTTTCTAATAGAATGTGTGATATTGCTGAAACTTTGCATAAAATCTCATAATGAGAAGCATTATTAACGAAAAAAACCTAAATAATAAAAAAATTTTATTAAGACTAGACTTAAATGTTCCTTTGGAAAGAGAAAAGATAACAGACACAACAAGAATCGATAAAATTCTTCCAACATTAAATTTTTTGATTAAAGAAAAAGCTAAAATTATAATTTTATCACATGTTGGAAGACCAAAAGGTAAAATTGTTAAAGATCTCTCCCTAAAACCAATTTGTGAAGAATTACAAAATAAATTAAGAAAAAAAGTAAAACTTATTAGTGAAAATATTAAAGAAATAAAAAGTAAAAATTTCTTCAGTGACTTTAATGAAGATATTTTTATTTTAGAAAATATTAGATTTTATTCAGAAGAAGAACAAAATGATAATAAGTTTGCTGAAATGTTATCAAATCTTGGAGATATATATGTAAATGAAGCTTTCTCATGTTCTCATAGAGCTCATGCCTCAATTTGTGAAGTTCCAAAATTCTTACCCTCGTTTTCTGGGTTGCAGCTAGAATCAGAAGTAAATGCACTTAATAAAATAACTTCTGAAATTACAAGACCAATCACTTGTATTATTGGGGGGTCAAAAATTTCAACTAAGATTAATGTTATTAAAAATTTAATTCCTAAATTTGACAATATTATAATTGTTGGGGGTATGGCTAATAATTTTATAGAATATTTTGGAAATAGTGTTGGAAAATCTATTAAAGAAATAAATTGTGATAAAATAGTAGAAGAAATCATTTCTCTTTCAAAAAAAGAAAAATGTAAAATAATCTATCCAGAAGATGTGATTGTATCTAAAGATTTAAATGGTTCTCCTCAAAAGAAAGATTTGAGCGAAGTATTGTTTGATGAAATGATATTAGATATTGGTCCAAAAACTATAGAAAAAATAACAAAAATTATTGATAACAGTAAAACTATACTTTGGAATGGACCCGCAGGATATTTTGAAAATCCAAATTTTGCTTATGGAAGTATTCAAATAACAAGAAAAATAATTGAAAATAATAAAGCAAACAAAATTTTTTCAGTTGCTGGTGGTGGAGACACGGTTTCTTTATTAAATAATTTAAAAGCTGTTAATGAGTTTAATTTTGTTTCAACTGCAGGTGGAGCTTTTTTAGAATATCTTGAAGGCAAAAACCTTCCTGGTATAACCGCATTAAATTAAAATGTCTGGATTAAATAAAATTGCACTTGAAATAATTTCCAATGGCAAGGGTATACTTGCAGCTGATGAAAGTAATGGAACTATGACAAAAAGACTTGAAGCAGTGAATGTCAAATCAACTCCAGAAAATAGGCTGTCCTTCAGAGAAATTCTTTTTTCATCAGATGGAATGAAGGATTGTATAGGTGGAGTTATTCTTTACGAAGAAACCATAAATCAAATTTCGAGCACAGGAAAATCAATACCTGATTTAATATCTAGTTCAGGTGCTATTCCTGGAATTAAAGTCGATACTGGAGCAAAAGATTTGGCAAATTCACCTAAAGAGAAAATTACAGAGGGATTAGATGGCCTTAGAGATAGATTAAAAAAATATTATAATCTTGGAGCAAGATTTACCAAATGGAGAGGTGTCTATTCTATTACTGAAAAATATCCAAGTGAACTGGCAATTAGTAGTAATGCTCATGCGCTGGCTAGGTACTCTGCACTAGTTCAAGAAAGTGGAATGGTTCCAATAGTAGAACCTGAAGTATTGATGGATGGAAATCATTCTTCTGAAGTTTGTTTAAATAAAACATCTGAGGTAATTAAAAGATGTTTTGAGGAACTAATTTTGCACAAGGTTGATCTTTCTGGAATTATTTTAAAACCAAACATGATTCTGGCTGGAAGCCTATCAGAAAATAAGATTTCTAGTGAAGAAATTTCCATCAAAACCCTAGAATGCCTTAAAAATTCTGTACCCAACGAAGTTCCTGGAATAGCTTTTTTATCTGGAGGGCAATCTGAAATTGAAGCAACAGAAAATTTAAATTTAATTAATAAAAACAATAATACAAATTTTATAATGACCTATTCATATGGAAGGGCTCTTCAACAAAGTGCTTTAAAAGTTTGGTCTAATGATATTAAAAATGTAGAGGCAACTCAAACTTCTTTTAATCATAGAGCTAAAATGTGTACCTTAGCTGCTCAGGGAAAATGGTCTAGCGAACTTGAAAATAAATAAAAAAAAATTTATTTATCTTATTTCTCCGAACAAAATACCTATTTCTTTCTATAACAATCTAAAGTTAGTTTTAAAAACTGGAAAAGTAAGTTTTTTTCAGCTCAGACTTAAAAGTTACTCTCAAAGTAAGAAAATAATAATTGGAAAAAAAATTAAAAATATTTGTAGAAAAAATAAAGTAAAATTTATAATTAATGATGACCCTTTGCTTGCTTTAAAACTAGATGCAGATGGTTGCCATTTAGGTCAAAAAGATATGAATATTAAGATAGCAAAAAAAATACTTGGTAAAAAAATTATAGGAATTACTTGTCATAATTCTATAAATTTAGCAAAAAAAGCAATTAAAGCTAAAGCTGATTACGTTGCTTTTGGCGCTTTTAATCAATCTAAAACTAAAAAAACTAAGTATGTAGCCTCTGTAAAAATTTTAAATAAATTTAAAAAATTCACAAAAACTCCAACAGTAGCTATTGGTGGAATTAATGCAGTTAATTATAAAAATCTATTATTGAATAATGCCAATTTTTTAGCTATTTCAGGCTACATTTGGAAAAATAAAAAATATAAACCGTTACAAGCTATAGAAAGATTAAAATGAAAATTAATGCTGGAGAAATAAGAGTTGGAATGCTCTTAGAATACAAAAATGACTTATGGCAAGTTTTGAAAACCCAACATGTTAAACCAGGAAAAGGTGGTGCATTTGCTCAAGTTGAAATGAAAAGCTTAAATAAAAATACTAAGTTAAATGAAAGATTTAGATCAAGTGAAACAGTAGAAAAAGCATCATTAGAGGAAACGACTTTCAATTATCTCTATAGTGATGAAGCTAATTATTTTTTTATGGATCCAAAAACATTTGAACAAATAGAAATAAAAAAAGAAACAGTGGGTGATAAGGGAAAACTTTTGACCGAAAACCTACAAGTTTCTGTAAGTTTTTATAATGAAAACCCACTATCAATTGAATTGCCTAATCAAGTACAGTGTAAAATTGAAACTACTGATGCAGCACTTAAAGGTCAAACTGTGTCATCATCTTACAAACCAGCAACTCTTGATAATGGTTTAAATATTCAAGTTCCTCCATTTATTGAAGTAGGTGATGAAATTGTAGTTGATACTAGAAATTTAGAATATATTAAAAAAATCTAAAATGATCTCTATATCTTCAAATTTAAATATTATGATCAAAGCAGCAGAAAAAGCCTCAAAGTCTGCGATAAGAGATTTTGGAGAAGTTGAGAAACTACAAGTGTCTAAAAAAGGACCCCGAGATTTTGTTACAAAAACTGACAAACATGTAGAAAAAATTCTAATTGAAGAACTTTCTAAAACAAAAAAAAATTATTCTTTTTTATCAGAAGAAGTTGGTTCAATTAAAAACAATGATAAAGATAATATTTGGATAATCGATCCAATAGATGGTACAACAAATTTTTTACACGGTATTCCTCATTTTGCAATTTGTGTGGCACTTGAATCTAAAAAAGAGATAATTAGTGGTTTAATTTATGATCCTATTAAAGATGAAATGTTTTATGCAGAAAAAAATAGAGGTGCATATCTAAATAATCAAAGATTACGAGTATCAAAAAAAAATTTAATAGATGAATGTTTGTTTTCAAGTAATCATGAAGGAGTCAAATTCAGCAATTTAAATATGAGATACAGCGGATGTGCAGCTTTAGACTTAGCTTATGTGGCTTCGGGTAGATTAGATGGTTTTTTTCATAATAAAATTAATATTTGGGACGTAGCAGCAGGAGCATTATTGGTAGAAGAAGCAGGTGGGATAGTTAATAATTTATATAAATTCGATCAGAATAATATAGATATTCGAGCATCAAGTGGGGCAATTAATGATAAAATGCTTGAAAATTTAAAGAACTTTTAATTGTGTTCTAAGTTTCTTTTGCTATAAGTCACGATATGAAAAAAGACATACATCCAAACTACCATGCTATTAAGGTTGAAATGACTGATGGCACTCAATTTGAAACTAAATCAACTTGGGGTGCTGAGGGAGATATATTAAAATTAGAGATAGATCCTAAATCTCATGCAGCCTGGACTGGTGGGAAGCAAAAATTAATGGATAAAGGTAGAATAAGTAAATTTAATAAAAAATTCCAAAATTTTAAATCAGAAAAAAAAAGCTAAATGTCAAACGCACCCTTAATGCCAATGGCAACTGCCGTATGGTTAGTAGAAAATACAACACTAACTTTCAAACAAATTGCTGATTTTTGCAAATTACACGAAGTTGAAATACAAGGGATTGCTGATGGTGAAGTAGCGAAGGGTATTAAAGCATATAATCCAATTATATCTGGTCAACTTTCAAGAGAGGAAATTGAACTTTCATCAAAAGACGGGAATAGACCATTAAATATTAAAAGTAGTGATATTGAAATTTCAAATAGCGAAAAAAAAATAAAGAAATATATTCCTCTATCAAAAAGGCAAGATAAACCTGACTCTGCTTTATGGTTAATTAAACAACACAACATATTAAAGGATTCTCAAATTGCTAAGTTGGTTGGTATTACTAAGAATTCTGTGACATCAATTAGAAATAAAAGTTATTGGAACTATAATAATTTAAATCCAAAAGATCCAGTTGCTCTAAATTTATTCACTCAGAAAGATTTAGTTGAGGCTATTGAAAAAGCTGAAAGAAGAATAAAAAGAGAAAAAAAAGAAAAAGAAAAACAAAATAAATCAACCCAGGCATCAATTTAATGAATAAATTTAATGGACATAAATTTATAAAAGTGTTATCTAACCGCTTTTTTGGAGGTAGTTATCAAAATAGAAGTTAAAGATAATAATGTTGAACAAGCTTTGAGAGTGTTAAAAAGAAAACTTCAAAGAGATGGTTTCTTTAAAGTTATTAAATTAAAGAATACTTATGAAAAACCATCAGAAAAGAAAAAAAGAATTCTCCAAGAAAATATTAAAAGAGTTAAGAAGTTAAATAAGCTTAAAAATAGAATTTAAAAATACCGCGGGGTGGAGCAGTCTGGTAGCTCGTCAGGCTCATAACCTGAAGGTCGGCGGTTCAAATCCGTCCCCCGCAACCAATTAACTATAATTTAAAATTAGATTTTTTGCTGTCAACTAGAAATGCCTTCACTGTTTCAACAGTTAGCTGATTAAAAGACTTTCCAAATTTTTCAATTTTTTCAATTAAAGTTGGTGGAATCGTAATTATATGACACCCCAATTGTTTAGCTTGCAAATAATTATATGGTTCTCTCACACTAGCCCATAAGATTTCTACATTTTTATAATTCTTCGCTAATTTTATACTTTTAATAATTTCAGGAATTGGATCTTTACCAGTATCTCCTGCTCTTCCTGCAAAAATAGATATAATTACTTTTGTTTTTTTATTTATTACTTTAAGTATTTTTGCAGTATGTTTAGCTGTATATACTGCTGTTATATTCAACTTAATATTTTTACTATTTAACTCTTTAATTACGTTTCCTGAAAACTTGTTTTTTGAATTAACAACTGGAACTTTAACGTATATATTTTTACCCCAAGTATTAATTTTTTCTCCTTGCTCAATCATAGATTTTTGATCATCTGCAAACACTTCAAAAGAAATTGGTTTATTTCTACAAATTTTAAGTATTTGTTTAGAGTACGATTTGTAATCTTTTGCACCAGCTTTTCTCATTAAGCTCGGATTAGTTGTGAATCCTTTTACAATTGGTTTATCATTGAATTTTTTAATTGATGAGATGTCTGCAATATCACAAAAAATTTTTGTTTTCATAATATTTACAAGTTCTTTGTAATATCCTCTGTCATTTTTTTTGCATCTGCAAACAACATTAAAGTGTTTTCTTTATAGAATAAATCGTTATCTATTCCTGCATATCCAGGAGATAAGCTTCTTTTTACGAACAATACTGATTTACATTTTTCCACATCTAAAACTGGCATCCCATAAATTGGGCTTTGAGGATCCGTTTTTGCTACAGGGTTAGTAACATCGTTAGCACCAATAACAAAAGCAACATCTGCATTTGCAAAATCATTATTAATTTCCTCTAGTTCAAAAACTTCATCGTATGGAACGTTTGCTTCCGCTAATAAAACATTCATATGTCCTGGCATTCGCCCAGCAACTGGGTGAATAGCGTAAGATACTTTAATGTCATTCTTCTTTAGTGTATCTACCATTTCTCTTAAAGCATGTTGGGCTTGAGCAACTGCCATTCCATATCCAGGTACAATTATTACTGACGAAGCATTTTTCATTAAAAAAGCTGCATCATCTGCATTACCACTTTTAACAGGTCTTTGTTCTCTAGAAGAGCTGCTTGAAGTATCTTCTGTTCCTCCAAATCCACCTAAAATAACATTGAAGAAAGAACGATTCATACCTTTACACATAATATACGATAAAATTGCACCCGACGATCCAACAAGTGCTCCTGTAATAATTAATGCTGTATTTTCTAAAGTAAAACCAATTCCTGCAGCTGCCCAACCAGAATATGAGTTTAGCATAGAAATTACGACAGGCATATCTGCTCCACCAATTGGTATAATTAAAAGAAAACCAATCAAAAATGAAATAACTAATAGAGCCCAAAATAAATTAGAAGATTGTGTTGAACATAATAAATAAATTAAAACAATTATTGATATCAATATAATTGCATTTAATGGATGTTGTCCTTTAAATGTGATCGGAGATCCAGACATTATTCCTTGCAATTTTAAAAAAGCAATTATTGAGCCTGAGAATGTTATGGCTCCAACTGCAGCACCAATAGACATTTCAATTAAGCTACCAAGTTTTATATTTCCTGGCACTCCTAGATTAAATGCTTCAGGATTTAAAAAAGCGGAAATTGCAACAAATACAGCCGCAAGTCCAACAAGACTGTGAAAACCTGCAACTAATTCTGGCATAGAAGTCATTGGTATTCTATAAGCTATAAAAGCTCCAATTGACCCACCAACTAAAATAAATATTAATACAAATATAAATCCGGTAGAAAAATTTCCTGTTGATAAAAATGTTACTGTTATTGCAATAATCATTCCTAAAATACCAAAAAAGTTTCCTTGTCTAGATGTTTCAGGTGAAGACAGGCCTCTTAAAGCAAGAATAAACAAGACACCTGATACTAAATAAAAAATTGCAGATAAGTTTGCTGATATCATTAACTTTTATCCTTTTTCTTTTTTTTATACATTGCCAACATTCTTTGAGTTACAAGAAATCCTCCAAAAATATTAATTGCAGCTAAAGCTATAGCTAAAAAGCCAAATATACTTGATGTATTGAATACATTTTCTGAATTTCCAGACAAACCCGCAATAATAGCTCCAACTATAATTACAGAGGAAATTGCATTAGTGACTGACATTAAAGGTGTGTGTAAAGATGGCGTAACACTCCATACAACATAATATCCTACGAATATCGAAAGGATAAATATGCTCAATCTAAATATTAAAGGATCTATTTCCATAAATTACTTTATTAGTGTTTTTTCTATAATTTCATCTTCTAAATTAATATTTATTTTTTTAGTCTCTTTGTCGATTAAATTTTCAACAAAATTAAAAACATTTTTAGCATACAAGTTTGAAGCAGAAACAGGTAGCTTGTTTAAAATATTACTCTCACCCATTATTTTGACTCCATTTTTTTCAATAATATTATCCAATTCCGTAAATGCAGTATTTCCTCCTTGAATTGCTGCTAGATCATAGATGAAAGATCCAGATTGCATGTTTTTAAGCATATTATCTTTTAAAATTAAAGGAGCCTTTTTCCCTGGTATCAAGGCTGTACAAATTACAATGTCAATTTTTTTTAAAGTTTCAGATAAAAGTTCTTCTTGTTTTTTTTTAAAATCATCTGAAGCTTCTTTTGCATAACCGCCATCAGTTTCTAGATTTTCTGAACCTTCAACAGTTAAAAATTTACCACCAAGACTTTCAACTTGTTCCTTTGATGCGATCCTTACATCTGTAGCAAAAACTATAGCACCCATCCTCTTTGCAGTTGCAATTGCTTGCAATCCAGCAACACCAGCTCCAACAACTAAAACCTTTGCAGCTGGAACTGTCCCTGCTGCCGTCATCATCATTGGTATAGCTTTTTCAAAATTTGCAAATGATTCGATAACAGCTTTATAGCCAGCAAGATTTGCTTGAGAAGATAGTATATCCATAGATTGAGCCCTAGTAATTCTTGGAAGCAATTCTAGTGAAAAAAGATTAATTTTTTTTTGGGACAAACTTTCTAATTTTTCTTTATTACTATAAGGATTTAAAACTCCAACTATCGTCTGATTTTCTTTTAAATTTGAAATTTTGTTATCAGATAACATTCCAAGTTGAACTATTATGTCGGAAGAATTTAAAACTTCTGTTTCTTCATCTAAAACTTTAGCTCCAATATCTTTGTAATGCTCGTCTTTAATACCCAGATGAAAGCCATAATTTTTAATTAAACATACTTCAAATCCAAGAGAAATATATTTTTTAACTACCTCAGGTGTTATAGCTATTCTTTTTTCAATATTTTGATTTTCTAAGATAGACCCAATAATCATAAGGAAACTTTACAATAAGAATATTGCCATTAAAACTAAAACACATATAACAGCGACAGTTCCCCACAGAACAAATTTTGTAAAATTATTCCAAGTATTTTTATGGTTTTCATTGTCCATAAAACTTATTTTTGTCTTGCTTTAAATTTAGGATTTACTTTATTTATAACGTAAATTCTTCCTCTTCTTCTTACTAGCTTAGAGTTGAGATCTCTTTTTTTAATTGATTTTAACGAGCTTTTAATTTTCATAATCTTTTTATTATAATGCCGGCAACGACTTACTCTTCCATGTCTTAAGACAAAGTACCATCAGCGCAGAAGGGCTTGACTTCCGAGTTCGGAATGGGATCGGGTATAACACCAACGCAATAATTACCGGCGGTAGTGTTATACATCTTAAAACTATTTTGTAAACAATGAAAAATACTATATTATTTACCTTTTATAACTTCATTAATATAATTTTTTAAATCAATATGACCAAATATTTGGTTTACCTTATTACATAAATTGATTTTTGTTAGAGATGAGGAAAATCTCTCTCCAGCTCTAGGGGGCAAAAATTTTACATCGGATTTAAACATTTTAGCAACATCTATAATTCTATAACTTTTTTTATTTGAAATACTATAATGTCTACATTTATTTTTCTTCCAGGCTAAAAAACAAGTTTCAACAGTATCTTTCACATGTGTAAATCTCCTGGATTGAGTTCCAGGTTTTACAACTGTAAGAGGTTTATTTTCTCTAAATTGTTTTTCAAAAATACCTATAACTGTAGCCATATCTCCAGAATTTATTTGTTGAGGACCGTAAACATTATAAAAATAAATTATCTCATACTTAAAATTGAACCATTTTTTCATATTTTCTAACAACTCAAGATTTTTAGCTTTACTAAAAGCATATGGTGATAAATTCTTATCATTACCATTATTACCAATAGTTGCAGAGGTTGCAGAATAAACTAATTTTATTTTATTTAGATTACAGAAATTAAAAACTGCGTGTGAACCAATCATATTTGACTTCATGCACTCATCCATTTTAATAAAACTTTGATAAATTCTTGAAAATTCTCCAAAATGAAAAATTGTATGTATATTTTTTTTATAATTATTTAATCTTTTTGAGATATTTTGAGTATCAGCTTTAATATATTTAACCCTTTTATTAAAAAAGTGATTTTTTTTTTTACCAGTTGAATAATTGTCAAAACTAATAATTTTGTAATTTGTTTTTTCTAGTAACAATTTAATTAAGTTC
>CACIXF010000016.1 GCA_902590535.1 uncultured Pelagibacteraceae bacterium | reverse complement strand
TATTAATCTTTAAACTATAAGAATCTAACCAAGCAACAGAATAAAAATCTTTTTTTATTTTTATAGAATTGATTAATTTTTCTAAATTATTATAGAAAATACTTTTTTGAAATATTCTACTGCTTTTAATTTTCATTAATTTTATTCTAACTTCTAAAATCACTCCCGTTAAACCCATTCCACCGCAAGTAGCATAAAATAAATCTGAATTTTTTTTTTTTGTGACTTGAATTATTTTATTTTTGTATAGAAGCTTAAAACTTAAAACATGATTTACAAAACATCCTTTTATATGCTGATTTTTTCCATGAACATTAGAAGCAGTCATGCCACCAATAGTAACGTATTTTGTGCCGGGCGAAACTGGTATAAACCAACCATAAGGAATAATTTTTTCTAATAAATTTTTTAAAGACATTCCGGCTTGAACACTTATTATTCCTTTTTTTTTGTCGAATTCAGTAATTTTATTAAAATTACTAAGTAAAACTGTGCAATTTTTTTGAATAGAACTATCTCCATATGATCTTCCAAGTCCTCTGGTAATTAATTTTTTTTTATTTTTTAGTAAATTCTTAATTTCTATAATAGACTTAGGAATAATAACATTACTCAAAACTTTCTTATTATTTCCCCAGCCTGATATAAAAATTTTGCTCATTATTACAAAGCTAAAAAATAAATTATTAAAATTATAAACAACAAAAGTAAAATACTTTTATCTTTAACTATATGCATTGTAGGATCATCTAATATTTTTCTTCTGTTTAATTGTTTTAAAAGTAAAATAAAAAAAATTATTAAAATTAATGGAATTAAATATAATATTCTAAAATTATCATAAATAATTACTGAATCATCTGAATTTATATAAAAAATAAAAGTAATGATACATAATGATCCAAAAATTATGAAAAAATTTCTTAAAAAATTAAAATCTGTAATACTATAGCTTCTCTTAAAATTACTTATATTCGAATATTTTAACACATCATTACCTCTTTTTAAAAAAGCTAAAGAACCAAAAAAAAAGACCGAACATATTAATAACCAATAGCTTACACTGTTATCAGTAACATTTGACCCTATCAAAATGCGAACTATATAGAAACTTACTAAAAACATAATATCAACCAAAAATTTTTTTTTTAAGTACAATGTGTATAAATAATTAGAAAAAATATAAAAAAAATAAAAATACAATAATTGATAATTTTTATTAAAAATTAAAATTATCAAACTAATCAAAATAAGAAAAGTTCCTACTATTTTAGATTCTTTCTTACTAATTTTACCTGAGGCTATAGGGCGTTTTTTTTTTGTAGGATGTAACTTATCATCATTTATATCAATTAAATCATTAAAAATATAAACTGATGAACAGGCAAAACTAAAAGAAAAAAATATAATAATTAAATTTTTAAAATCATTTAAATTGAAATCGTTTGCTAGGAATATTGGAGCAAATAATAATAAATTTTTTAACCATTGGTTAACTCGCAGTAAATTAAAATACGTCATTTACTCTTGGTATTTTTTATTAGATAAAAATATATTATGATTAAAGGTAAAAAAAAGTATTCAGAATTAAATGAGCTAAAGTAAATTAAATGAGGTATAAATATAAATAGAGAGCTTATAATTATAGTTTTTGTATAACTATATTTTTGTAATAATTTATGGTGAAAATGAATTTTGTCTGTATGAAAAATTGGTTTATTATATATTAATTGTCTTTCAAACATAACTCTCAAACAATCAATTACAGGTAAAAATAAAAATAAAGCAATATCAGTAGACTTAAAGATATTTGTATTATTAAAAATTTTTACAAATAAATAACCTATTAAAAAAGATAATATAAATACTCCATTGTCTCCCAAGAACACTTTATTTTTAAAATTAAGATATGAAAAGCTAATAAGTCCTATAATCAAAGAAATTATTATTAAATTCAACTCACCCACATAAACCATAATTAAAACAAAGTTGATTAAATAAAATATTGCAGATTGGAGATTTATTCCATCAAACATGTTTAAAGCAATAATGAGAAATACATAACAACCAACTGAGAACATTAAGGATAATTGAGTAAAGTTAAGCTCATTATCTATTATATGAAATGTAAATTTATTGATAACAGTTAAACTATCATTTGTACAAACTATCGATATAAAAAATAATAATAAAATAAATTTTTTTAATGGAGATATATTGTGCTTATCATCTAAGAAACCTAAAATAAATAATAAGTTTATAATTAAAATGAATATTAAAAAGCTTTTAATTGAATAATGATAAAAGAATTTTACCAGTAGACTTATATCCAAAAAAATTAAAACATAAATTAATGCCATCAGTAAATTGATTAAAATTATTGAACCTCCAAGTAACGAAACAGGTTTTTTGTGAATTTTTCTTATATTGTCTGGTACGTCAAAAAAATTTATTTTGTATGAAATATAGTCAAACTTATAAACAATTATAATATTTATAAATATAATAATTAAAAAAAAATATAAATTACTTTCTATCATATAAACTCCATAACAATATGGGCACTGGTAATAATATTAATATACTATTCCAATTATTGAAAAAATTTCCCGTAGGCATTAATGGAAAATAATTAACTAATAAAGCTCCAATCAAAATCATTTTAAAGTTTCTTTTATTTGGACTTATATCAGAATTAAATAAATTTTTATAAAATAGAAATAAAAGTGATAGATAACTAGTTATTAAAAAACTTACGCCTAATAACCCTGTTTCAGCCAGTAATTGTATGTAATAATTATGTGGATGTGTTGTGCAAGTGTACTTACCATAACTATACCTCTTATCTTTACATAATTTTCTAAATGATTTGGGGCCAGCTCCAAAAACTTTATGATCATTAAATATTTTAATTGAAGCTACATAGTAATTAGTATGTGCTGGACTAAAAATAAAAATTGGTAGCTTTTCTAGTTGATGAAAGTCATCTGTATCATAAGGATCTTTTTTATCGCTGATCGATTTTCCAGTAAATTCAAAAAAAGTTTTTTTAACCACTCTCTCCATAACATTTTGATTAATAAGTAAAATACTAACTAAAATAAGTGATATTACTGATATAAAAAAAAATTTTTTATAAAAGTTTACTTTTAAAAATATAAATAAAAATATTAAATAAAAAATATACATAAATAATGACGATCTTCCTCCTGAAATTGAAATTACATATAAATTTAGGAGCGCACATAAAACGATTGCAAATACTAATATAGTTTTAGGTTTATTTTTATTAACAAAAGCTAACGCAAAAACTAATGGTGAGATTTTACTTAAAAAACTACCTAATACTAATTCATCTCCAAAAAAACTTGATACTCTATATGGATCAATTTGAATCAAGCCAATTAAATTATATCCAAAATAATTTTGGAATATAGCATCTACGATTAGAATAAAGTTAACAAATAAAAAAACTGATAAAAACTTTTCTAATAAATTTGTTTCTTTGTTTAAAAAAAAATAAATCGATAACACATAAATACAATATCTGAAATAAAATAGTGAATAAAAAAAGCCATCATCGTATCTAGAAAATAACACTAAACAAATTAGTAAATAAATTGAAAAAGAAAAAAAAATCAGAGAGAAAAAATTAAAATTTTTTTTATAACTTTTTTGATTAATTGTTTCTTTAATAAATAAAAAACTTAAGTAAATTAAAATTAACTCTAAAATTAAAGGACCTAAAATAAAAGATACTGGCAAAAAATAAAAAGCTAAATTTGTACTATTTATTTTTTTTAGCATTTTTTACCTCCAAAAATAAAACAAAATTAAAAAAAACTAGTATAACAAATCTATATCTTGCTATAGTCCCATCATCAAAAATTAGGTTTCCATAAAATAGCGATGTAAGTATAATTGTAGCTAACCAAAAATAACTTTTAAATTTATCTATACCATAAAGTTCATAAAGAAGAATTGATATGTAAATATAAATAAATAGATTTTCAATTACCTGAAAAAATTTAAAGTAAGAGTCTAAATTTAATATTGGAGATGCAATAAAAGAATATGCTCCTTTAAATGCATTTAAAAATGAAATTAAACTAAATTCAACTCTATAAATTCCTTCGAATGTATTATGTGCTTCAAAATAAAAGGTGAATCTATATTTATTATAAAGATTCAACATGTCATCATAATAAAATATTGCATACCATAAAATACTGAAAAAAATTAAGATATTAAATATTTTAGCTTTTTTAATAATTAATAAATTATAAAAATAAAATATTGAAATAAATATAACTGCGTTAAGCATTTTTACAAAAAATAAAGCAATAATAGTTAGTATATTAAGAATGTAGCCTCTATGCATAACAATATTATAAGCGATCATTAATGAAATAATTAATACAAGTGTATCTTTCAAAGAAAGAGAGGAATATAAATATATACTTGGGAAAAAATTAAGAAAATAAAAATATAATTTATCAATAATTTTCTTGTGAAATAATAAAATTGTTAAAATTCCTAGAATTAATTTGTTTATAAAGCCAATACTATTTATGGTTTCTAGAAGTGGTATAGGCATAAAAGAAAAAAATGCAGATGGAATAACTATAGATATTTTTTCAGGCTCTACAAAATCTAAATGTCTAAATGATTGTGTTTGTTTAAAATATTTTGCTTGATCAGGCATAAAGCCCCAATCCATTACAAAATTATTTATTAAAATTGGTCCAAGTGCTGAAAATGATAAAGCACATAACATTGGGAAATTAATATATTTATATTTGTAAAATAAAAAAAAAATAGCTAAGACAAAAAAATAATTTAAGATATCAAAAAATAAGTTGTTTAATGTAAATGTATGTACTAAGTGTAACATAGACTATGAAATCTAATACTAAACTATTACCTTTTTTAAAAAAACAATTATTAAAGGTATCAATATCTTTAATAATTGCCTTAACAATTAGTCTAGCTATTATGTCACTACCGACAAAAAAACAAGCAGAGTTATCGCTTAGTTATAATTTAAAACCAGAAATGGATATATTGAATTATATATCTATATTTACTAATAGAAATGATTCTAAATTGGAGGCAATTTTAAATTTAGAACCATCTCAGATAAATCAAATTTTATTAACTAACGTTAATATTGTTAATGAATGTAAATTACATAAGGATAAATCTGCTTATATTTGGAAAGGAGTTATGGGATCTTATAATTTAACTTTTGATTTAATAGTAGATAGAGATGTTGATGTAAATAAATGCTACAGTGTAATTGAAAAAGATTTAAATAAAAGAACTAAAAATTGGCTTTACAGATTAAAAAGAATTTTAGAAATTAAAAAATTAAAAGCAGGCGATATTAATTCTGACGAAACAAATGATAATATATTGTTTACAATTATTCAAAATAATCAAATATTATTATTAAAACAACTAGATACAGATTTAGATTTAATTGAAGAATTTATAGAATATGAAACTTATTATAGTTCAGCTTTACCAATGTTATTACCATCAAAGGAACCAAAACCTCTTAATGTTTTTGTAATTACTTTTTTTATTTTAATAAGTGTATTTAATTTCAGAAATATAATTAAATTACTTAAACAATATTAATCAGAAAAAATACATGCTATCGTTGAAGAAAAAGTATACTTGGTTAGTAACTGGAGGAGCAGGATTTATAGGATCGAATTTATGTAATTTTTTAATTAAAAAAAATCAAAAAGTTATATGTGTTGATAATTTATTTACAGGAAAAAAAGAAAATATAATCCATATAAAGAATTTAAAAAATTTCAAATTTATTAAAAAAGATATTAGAAAACTTAATTATTCAAAAACTTTTGAAAATATTGATTATGTCGTTCATTTAGCGGCTTTAGGATCTGTATCAAGATCAATTAAAAATCCCCGAGAAACAAATTCTGTAAATGTAGATGGATCTTTGAATGTATTAAAATTATGCAATTTAATTAATGTAAAAAAATTTATTTTTGCTTCCTCTAGTTCAGTTTATGGAAATTTAAAAAAAGAATTCAAAGTCGAAAAAGATAAAACTATTCCTATAAGTCCTTATGGTATATCGAAATTAACCTTTGAGAAATACACAAGAATACTAATTGAAAAATATCAATTTAGAGCAGTGGGCCTAAGGTTTTTTAATGTATTTGGACCCAACCAAAATGAAAATGGATCTTATGCTGCAGTTATACCTAATTGGTGTAATAAAATCTTAAATAACAAAATTATAGAATTAAATGGAGATGGATCTACTAGTAGAGACTTTACTCATGTTGAAAATGTAATTGATGGAATTTTAAAATCATGTTTTTTTAAGCAGAAAAATAAATTTGAAATATTTAATTTAGCATGTGGAAAAGAAATAAGTTTAAATACTCTACTTAAAAATATAATCAAAATTTCAGGAAAAAAACCAAAAATTTTGAAAAAACCATTTAGAGAAGGTGATATTAAAAGATCAAAAGCAGCTATAAAAAAAGCAAAATATTATTTAAATTATAAAGTCAAAATCAATTTCGAGACTGGAATTAAAAAATACATAAATGGAATAGTTAAATAGTTTTATTATTTAACCACCTTTCAAATATAATAATATTCCACAAAAAGCTACTCCAGTCTCTTTTTTCATCAACATGTTCTTTTAAATATAGATTAACAATATCTACATTAATTCCATTTTCTATTAAAATTTCTTTATTTTTTTGAAAATTATTAACTATTTTTTTTGAATTTATCTTTATCCATTTATCAAGTGGTATAGAAAAACCCATTTTTTTTCTTAAATATATATCACTAGGAATATATTTTTTAGAAAGCTCTCTCAATATCCATTTTCCATACCCTTTATTGAATTTTAAATCACTAGGTAAATTTTGAGAAAATTCATAAACTTTAGAATTTAAAAAGGGTATACGAGTTTCTAGGCCCACACTCATAGATGCCCTATCTACTTTATGTAAAATATCACCATTTAAGTAAAAGTTTTGATCTATCATCATCATTTTATCATGATCAGAAATTTTCTTATTTATTAAAATCTCTTTTATTTCTTTTGTAAAAAAGTTATCTAAATTTATAGGATTGTGAAACACGCTTTTATTGATATCTTGATTAACTTTTAGTAAAGAGAAAAATATTTCCATTTTGCTATTTGAATTTCTAAGAATTTTTGAAAATTTATCTATCTTATCTTTTATTTGCGGTATTTTATATTTTGAAATACTTAACGCATAAGTAATTTTTAAAACTATCTTATAAATGATATTTGAAGAAAATAAAAAATAACTCAATTTATTTTTTAAAGATTTTGGAATTAATTTAAGAAATAAATAAACTTTATTAATATAAATGTATCTATTATAACCTCCAAATAATTCGTCCGCACCATCTCCAGTTAATACTACTTTTACTTTTTTTCTAGCAAATTTTGATAAAATAATTGTAGGAATTTGAGAACTATCTGCAAATGGTTCATCATAAACATCTATAACTTCATCAAAAATAGAATAAAGTTTCTGAGAGTCGATTATAAGCTCACTATGATCTGTACCCAGATGATTAGAGATTTTTTTTGCATAACTTGACTCATCATATTCTTTTTCAACGAAACCTATTGAAAAAGTACTAATAGGTTTATTTGATATTTTTTGAGAAATAGCTGATATCAAAGACGAGTCTATTCCACCAGACAAAAAACAACCAACCTGAACATCTGCTAACATTGTTTCTTTAACCGCATTAGTTAAAATTTCATCTAATTTATCAACATAATATGAAACTTTTTTATTTTGTTTATTGTTAATATTTGGTTTTAAAAAATAGCTCCATTTCTCTTTTTTAATTAAAAAATTTTTATTGGAATTTTGATTTTTAAAATCAAAAGTTATTAATTCAGAAGGCATAACTTTGAAAATATTTTTGTATATTGTGTCTGGTTCTTGTATATAAGAATAATTTAAATAAAAACCTAATGCTCTTTTAGAGATAGGATTACTAAAATTCTTATAACACCTTATAGCTTTTAATTCTGATCCAAATACAATTGAATCCCCTAAAAAACCATAATACAGAGGTTTTTGACCAAACTTATCTCTAGCAAGATATAGTTGTTTGTTCTTTTTATCCCAAATTGCAAATGCGAACATTCCTTCAATCATATTCAAAGTTTTTTGAACTCCATACAATTCAATTGACTCAATTAAAGTTTCTGTATCACATAAACTCTTCCAAATAATTTCTTTTTTTTTATTTATTTTATTTCTAATTTCTAGATGATTATATACCTCTCCATTAAATGTAATAACATATCTATTTGATTGTGAGAACATTGGTTGGTTTCCATTAGATGATAAGTCTAATATTGATAATCTTGAATGAGAAAAAAAAATATTGTCCTCTTCCGAATACCAGTAATTTGAATGATCAGGACCTCTATGGCTAAGAGAATTTGTCATTTTTTTTAGTATGTTTTCTGCTAATGAGGTTGTTATATCTTTATTATTTTTATAAAACCCAGCTATACCACACATGCTAACTATGTAATTCCTTATAAACTTTTGTAGTTTTTTTAAACATTATTTCTTCATTAAACATTCTTAATAAGTGATTTTTATATTTTTTTTTAAACACTTTTTTACTGCTTTCATTTAGTAAAAAAGCAAATTTTTTTGTATCTCCATAAGCTGCAAGATATCCATTTATATTGTTTTTAACTATTTCTGGAATTGCACCAACTGAAGTAGCTACAATAGGGGTTCTTGTAGATAGCGCTTCGAGTAACACAAGACCTAAACCTTCATATTTCGAGCTTAATGCAAATACATTTAACTGAGAAATGAATTCAACTGTATCCTCTATAAAATCAATCCAAATTATATCTTTTTTAATTTTTACTTCTTTTGAATAGTTAATCAATTTTTGTTTTAAATTTCCCTTACCAACTATAATTAGTTTAGAATTTTTTTTATATTTTGATTTAAATATAGAAAAACTATTAATTAAATGGTGCAATGATTTTTGAGGTACTAATCTAGAAACTGTTCCTATAATATAATCTTTTGAAGAAATTTTATATTTTTTTCTTAAATTTATAGAAGATTTATATTTAATTTTTTGTTTTAACTTTATTCCATAATATATAACTTCAATTTTTTTTGGATTATCTATAATTTTGTTTTTTAAGTAAAATTTTTTTACTGCATTTGAAATCGCAATTATTTTATCATATTTATATGCAACCATTCTAGTGATCAAATTTCCTAAAAATAAAAAATTAAAACCTATTTTATCAAAAAGATGATTATCTAGATGTTTGGTGCAAACAATTTTAAAATTCTTATTAAGAAAAAAAAGAGAAAGAAAAAGGCAAATTTCCATATATGGCAAATGAACATTAATTATATCTGGTTTGAATTTTTTTATTACTTTAATAATATTTAAAACATCAGATATTAGCCTAAATGAATTAGAGCTTTTTCTTAAATTTAGAAAATTAATTTTTTTATACTTTTTCCAATAACCTTCTCCCTTTGCATAAACTACCAATACTGAGAATTTTTCTTTTTTTTGCATTTCTGCTAAGTTTATAACTTGGCTTTCTGCACCACCTTTATCAATACTAGTAATTAAATGTAAAATTCTCATTGATTTAAACTCATAAATTGATTATCGAAAATTGTATACACTAATTTTAAATGATTTATTTAGTAAAAAAACTATTATTTAAAAATACCTTAATATATCTAATACTAATAAGTTTTCTTTTAGCTCTTATTTTTTCTATTAATTTTATTCCTAGTGAGGACGCATTAATTTTATTTCGTTATTCAGAAAATTTTGTTGATACAGGAATTATTTCTTACAATTATAATTCAGAGAAAGTTGAAGGTGCAACAGATTTTCTTTGGATGATTATTTTATCCTTTGTAAATTTTTTTGGAATAGATATTTATTTTTCAGCAATTTTTTTAAATTTAATGTGTCTATCTATATTGTCGGTTATTATAACTAAAGAACTAAACTTATCAAATTATTATATATATTTTATATTTTTATTTCATTTTTTTTTAGGTTTTACCTGGTCTTCAATTTTTGGATTTTCAGTTTTAACAACTGAATTAATTTTATTTTTATTTTTATTTTTCTATAAAAAAAATAGAACAAGTCTAATGCTTTATACTGCACTTATTGGAACACTTTTAAGACCTGATTTTATACTATTTATATTTTTGATATGTTTCTTTTCTTTTTTTGAAAAAACAAACTTAAAAAAAATAATTGACTACTCTATTTGTTTTTTAGTAGGATTAATTTATTTTTTTTGGAGATATAAATATTTTGGATATATTTTTCCTAATTCATATTATGTTAAATCACAATGGCTTTTTTTAAATAATTTATCCTGGTTAAAAGAAATTTTAATATTATTACCTTTTCTTATTTTTATTATTAAATTAAAGAATTTTAAAATTTTTTTTAATAAAAAAAATTATATTATTTTTTTTACTATAATACTGGCAACAGCTTATTATTCTAGTCAATCACTTTATCAAAATATAGGAAATAGATTTTATTTTTATTTTTTTCCTTTTCTGTTTATTTATTTAATTGATCTTTCTAAATTAATTAAAAATTTTAACAAATTTTTTACTGCTTGTTTAATTATTTGCCTCTCTGCATCTTTGGTTTTAAATGTTTCATTAAAGTCAGTCTATCCATTTTCTCTAATTAAGAATGAAAATATAAGTTTGAAAGAAAATACAAAAAACTCTACAAGATATTTGTTGCCAATGATGCTTAAGGAAAATTTTAAGTCTTTATACATAGCAACTACTGAAGCAGGTAGTATACCTTACTACTCCAAGTTCTTTTCAGTTGATTTATTTGGACTTAATACAAAAGAATTTTCAAAAATGCCTGCAGGTGGAAAATACATAATTGAAAATGAGTTTGATGTAGTTGTAATATCAACCAGCCAAAAAGGTACAAATTGCTTTGGTCTTTCATCTTTATCAAGTATGTCTAAATCATTTAAACCTAAATATAATTCAGAAAGAAACTCAAATTGGGATCAGTTTACTTTACAACTTATGACTGGAATAGATCGAATAAACTACGAGGCTTACTTAATCCCTTTATATGACAAAAATAACAGCAATACCTTTTTCTTTGTAAATAAAAGAAGTAAAAATTATACAAAGTTAAATGAAATTTTATTAAAATTTGGAAAAGTCTGTAAGTTTTAAAATTTAATTATTTTTTTATAGACAATTAAATATTTTTTCAACATATCTTCTACTGAGTGAAACTTCCTAAGAAATTTTGTTTGATCCATTATAATTCTTTCTTTTTGTTTTTTACTCATTGAGTAAAAAAACAATATTTTCTTTAATAAGTCTTCTTCATTATTTTTAAATAAAATTATTTTTTTGTTAGGAAGATTCATATCTTTTATTCCTGATACATTTGAGCAAATAACAGGCACATGATTATTAATTGCCTCAAGTAATGAAATCGATGAACCCTCTCCTTTTGTCGCCTGTATATATAGGTCTAACTTTTTGTACCAATTATTTAATTGAACTAAATTTAGCTGTCCATCAAAAATAACATTTTTTATTTTATGTTCATAAATATAATTTTTTAATTTTTTTTTGTACTCTCCATCACCAGCAAAAAAACATTTTATTCTATTTTTTTTTGTTGTTTTATTAATAGTCTTTATTATTAACTTATGTAATTTTTTATCATTAATTCTTGCTGACATGCCAATATTAAAATGTTTAAAATTTTTTTTATTTGGTCTTTTTTTAATTTTAATTCCATTTTTGATGATTGAAATTTTGTTTTTATTTATTAAAAATTTATTAATTAATTTAAAATTATCTTTGTTAAGGACAACATAGTGACTTGCAAATGGAATTGACAAAATTAATGAAAAATAATCTTTAATAGATTTTGTGGTCAATGGTTGATGGTCAATGTATACAAATTTAATTTTAAAAAACAACTTTGCTAAAATGCATGGAATTATCTGATAATTATGTAACAATATTACTTGAGGTTTTTCTTTTTTAATTATTTTCAATATTGAGAAAAAATATAAAATTCCATAAAATTTTTTTATTTTAATAAAAAAATAATTTTTTTTATTTTTTTTCTTTATATATAAATTTTTATTTAATTTTGGACCAATATATAAAATACGATTTATTATATTATGATGTTTTATTGTTACTAAATTTTCAACAACATTATAAGTTCCACCTAAACCAGAATATAAAATATGTAATATCTTCATTTGATTATTTTGCAATGTTAACTAAATTTAATAAATTATTTTTCAATACGATTTAATTTTCCATCGTTAATTTCATAAATCTCTTCACATATATTTAAAGTTTCATCTCTATGAGATATAATTAAAATAGTAGTTGTTTTTGATAATTCTTTGATCGAAGCTATAATTTTATTCTCATTAATTTTATCAAGTGAACTAGTAACTTCATCTAGAACAAGAAATTTTGGTTTTCTATAAATAGCTCTTGCAAATCCTATTCTTTGAATTTGTCCACCCGATAATTGACTACCATTTTCGCCAATAAATGTATCTAACTTATTTTCTAAATTATCAATAAAATTATCTAATGAGGCTAATTTCAAAACTTTCTTTAAATGTTCTTCGTCAATTTTTGTTTCTTCTTCCTCAAAACAAATATTTTTTTTAATCGTATCATCGACTATATAGGTTCTTTGTGGAGCATAACTAACTATTTTTTGCCATCTTCTCTCTTTCTTATCTAAAGTTACATTGTCTATAAGTATCTCTCCATCTTTAGGTTTTAATAAACCAAGTATTAAATTCACCAATGTAGTTTTTCCAGTTCCACTTAATCCCTTGAGCCCTATTATATCCCCATAATTTATCAAAATATTCACATCATTAAGTACTTTTTTAGATTTATTGTAATTAAAACTTATATTTTTTAATTCTAATTTTTGATTAAAATTTATTGAATTAATTTCATGATTAACTATTTCATTAGTATTTTTTGAATATAAATCTTTTATAATTTTATAACTATTTTTAGAAAAATTTATTTTCTGTATTCCTACAAGAATTCTATTAACAGATGGTAAAATCTTAAAAGCACTGACTGAAAATAAAGCAATTGATGGTATCAGTTGATTAAAGTTTTCATAGTATTTATATGCAAACAAAACAAACATTAAAAAAAAAAAGACAGCTATAAATTCAATGTATAGCCTAGGAACATCTAACATAAATAGTTGTTTTGTAAGATATTTATTGCCCTTACTCACTGAAGAAGAGAATTTATTTAAAACACTATTTTCTTTATTACTTATCTTTACTTCAATAATCGAATTATAAACATACTTTAAAATATTATATGCAATTGTTTGATAAAATTTTTTTTTCTTTGCCCATTTGAGAGAGCTTTTTCTAAATACAATTTTATACAAAATTAGTAAAATTATTATAATTAAACTAATAATTAAAGAGGGGAAAAAATTATATGATAACAACAGAGCTGAAATACCCAATATAATTAATAATTCAGACAAAAGATCTATTTTTCCTATTATAATTCCAGAAGTGTAAAGAGCTGGCTCATCTTTTGTTTCTTCAATCAACCTTGAAGAATTTAAGTTAGAAAAATAAATATAAGGTTGTTGAAGAAATATTTTGAAAACTTTAGAGGAAATAGAGCTTTGAACTTGAAAACTAAAAGAATTTTTAAACCATGATAAAAAAGTTAAATATACAAGTTTTATAAAATAAATAAATAATAAGATTAATATTGAATACAATATTAATTCATCTCTTGTTTCGATGCCTAACAAACTTGAAAATTGTTTTATATACTCATTATTTTCAAATACGTTTAGATCAGTTATAATTATTACAAAAGGCACGATTAGTCCTATGCCTAATATTTCTAACATAGTGCCAATTAAACTTAAAAAAATTATAAAATAGAATTTAAGTAAATCTTTTTTTTCTAAAATATCCAAATCTTTAAAAAATTTATTCATTGTATTTTAATTAGCTCATCCTCGATGAAAAATTTTTATTTAATATAAAAGAATTTA
>CACIXF010000015.1 GCA_902590535.1 uncultured Pelagibacteraceae bacterium | reverse complement strand
CTGATTACGTATTTGATGGAAAGAAAAAAAATAGTTATTTTGAAATAAATCAAACCAATCCTTTGAATAAATACGGAATGTCAAAACTTAAAGGTGAAAAAAATATCATAAATTCCAAAAATAAAAATTTTCTAATTTTAAGAACAAGCTGGTTATATAGTAAGTATAACAACAATTTTCCTAAGAAGATTCTTGCTTTACTTAAATCGAAAAAAAAAATAAATATTGTAAAAGATGAATATGGAATACCTACCAGTTCAACGTTTGTAATTGATAATCTTATAAGAATACTCTCTGTATCAAAATATTATATTAAAGGTATTTTTCATTTGTGCCCTGAAGGAAAGACATCTAGGTATCAATTTGCTAAATATATTAAGAAAGTTCATAAATCAAAAGGAGAAATTTATGAAAACTCAAAAATTCAACATGGTATAGTACGAAGACCATTAAAAATAATTTTATCTTCAAAAAAAATTCAAAAAAAACTTAAAATAAATTTTTTAAAATGGAATAAATATTATACTAAAGAAATGTTATAAAAAATTTAGTTAAAATACTTTTAATTGAAATTTATAAAAAAGGTTGAAATCTAGATGCAAAAAAAATGTAAACACTGTAGCAGTAATCTAAAAAAGGTTTTAGACTTACCCTCAATACCTCTTGCAAACAGTTTTGAAAAATCAGCAAAAAAAAAATATAAATTAAGCTTGGGTATTTGCGTAAAATGTAAATTATTTCAGCAAATTCATATACCTTCAAAAAAAGATATTTTTAATTTAGATTATCCATATTTAACTTCAAAATCTCAAAAAAATAAAATTTTCTTCAATAAATTAAAAGAGAAAATATCGCTTAAAAAAAATCAATTTATAATAGATATTGGATGTAATGACGGAACTTTTTTAAAAAATTTTGAAAATAAGAAATACAAACACTTAGGTATAGATCCATCTAGAATAGCTACCAATCTTGCAAAAAAAAGAGGTGTAAAAGTTTATAACGATTTTTTTGATTTGAATTCTGCTAAGAAAATTTTACAAAAACATGGCAAAGCTGATGTAATTTTTTCTTCAAATACACTGGCGCATGTTGAAAATATTAATCAAGTCCTGAAAGGTATATCCTTATTATTAAACCAAAATGGTGCACTTTATGTGCAAAATATATATTTATACGATCTTATCGAAAAAGTTTACTTTGATCAAATATACCATGAACATATTTTTACCTACTCTATTGAATCATTAAATAATATTTTTCAAAAATATGGCCTTTATCTTAGTAAAGTTGAATTTAATGATATTCAAGGTGGATCTTTTTTAGCTAAGTTTACTAAAATTAATAAGAGGAAAAAAACAATTTTAAATATAATTGATAGAGAGCAAAAGAAATCAATGCTTCTTAAGAAAAATCAATTTCAGTTTAAAAATTCAATTAATAAAAAACTTAAGTTATTCAAAAATTTGATAAATAAAAAACTAAAAAAAAATTTAATAATTTCAGGCTATGGAGCCTCAGCAAAATGTGTAATGATGATAAATTTACTTAAATTAAATACTTCACACATTAAATTTATTGTTGATAACACTCCGAAAAAACAAAATAAATATATTCCAGGAACAGATATACCAATAATTTCACCTAAGAAATTTATTAATAAAAAGTCTGATATATGTATTATTTTTACCTGGAATTATGCTAAAGAAATAATTAATAAAACAAAAAAAAAAGTTAATTGGATAATTCTTAAATAATAAGTATCTATAAATTTTATGAATAAAAAAATAATAGCAGCTATTTTAAGTTACAATCATTCGAAAACGATTGAGGATACTTATAACAGGATAGATAAAAAATTTTTTGATGAGATAATAATATTTGATGATAATTCAAAAGATAATACTGTTGATATTGGTTTAAAGACAGGTTGTACAGTTGTTAAAAATCCAACTAATCTTGGACATGGCGGTAATTTAAAAAAAGCTATTAATCACTGTTTTAGTTTGGGGGCAGATTATGTTGTAGAGATACATGGTGATGGACAATATGAACCTAATGCAATTGCGAGTCATTTAAATAAACTAGAGGAAAATTATGATTTAATTGTAGGTTCTAGATTTGTAAATAAAAATCCATTTAAATCTGATGGCATGCCATTTATAAGATATTTAACAAATTTAATTTTTAGCAAAATTACTTCGAGTTTATTAAATATTAAATTAACAGAATTTCATACAGGTTATAAAATTTTTAGTAAAAAATTTCATAATATTATTCCTTATGAGAAGTGTTCTGATAATTATTTATTTAGTTTCCAAGTAATTCTTCAAGCAAAATTTTTTAACTTGTCTATTGATGAAATATCCATAGCCTCAAAATATCATAAGGACTCTACATCTTGTGGTTATTTAAATGGTCTAGTGTATTTAATCGGTAACATTAAATTTATTATATTATTTATGCTTGCAAAAATTTCATTTATAAAACATGAAATATTCAAATCAAAAACCTAAATTAATAATATATTTTATTAAATTTTATCAATCATAATAAATTTTCATTAATATAAAACTTTTATTACTCGGAATAATTAAACATTATTTTTTTAGAAATTTTGGAAGATCATGAGTTCCATCTACATTCAAAGGTAGCTCAAATTCATCTTTAACATTTTTAACATCTAATGGAGAGTACAAATGCGGATACATATCTCCATTTGATGCCTGCTCCCACAACAAATGTTCAAGCTTAAAAGCATTTACTCTTAACAAGACTAGATTTTCTTTTTTAGGGTAATGTTTATTTAAAGTTTCCTCTACCTGATCCTCTTCTGAAAAGTGAATATATCCATCTTTAAGATCTTTTTCTGACCCACCATAGGTTCCAGATTGTTTGGCCTTTTGCCACTCATCTTTGTCTATAACTTTGAAAATAAATTCTAAATTCATTTCACCAAGAAGAATTTGGACCTTTTAAGAATTCTATTTCTTCTTCAGTAGATTCTCTTCCTAAAATTTCATTTCTATGAGGATATCTATGAAATTGTCTGATTGCTTTTGTATGATCTTGCCAAAATTTTTTTATTTCATTATATCCTTCGTGCTCTCTTAAATATTTATTTAATAAATAATATGCCATTTCATGGTCACTGATTTCTTCGCTATGAATTAAAGGTAACAACATAAAAAGTCTTTGATCTACATTCATAGCTTCTAAATAACCTGAATAAACTGCATCGTTTACAATCAATCTAGTTTTTTGATCTTGAGCAAAAGCTTTTTTGTCATTTCTAAATATATTTCTTGAAAACTGATCAAATAAAATTACTAACGCCAAACAACTCATAGGATTATCTTGCCAATCATCATATTCATTTTGACAAGCAAGTTCATAATCTTTTAAAAAATTATCTTTAATTTTTTGATCAAACTTTTCATCTTTTTTAAACCGCATTTCAGAAGGGGTTTCTTTAAACCAGAAATCTAGAATTGCTTGTGCTCTTTCCGTTATCATTCAGCTAATGGTTTTAATAATTTTAAAATCTTTTTATGATTGGTTTTATTATTTGAAACAATAATATTTCCCCCAACAACAGGGTTTTTGTTGCCCCATGTTGTTACTATTGCTCCACTTGCTCTCACAATAGGCATTATGGGATGAATATCCCAAACCTTGTTTGCGCATTGTGCAACCATTTCAAGCCTACCTTCTGCTAATTGACAATAAGTCAATGCATCAAAACAAGGAAACTGCATTCTTTTTATAAATTTTTTTATTTTAGATTGCTGTCTTAAAGTTAATTGATTGTGAAATGCAGCAGCTAATTTTGCATTCGTAAAATTTAATTTTGAGTTTACTTTAAGTTTTCTTTTTTTATTATTTTCAAAAACATATGCAGAATTTTTATTCACATTTAAATAATATTTTCTCATTTTAGGAAAATTTGCTAATCCTAAAATTGGTTCTCCATTGTAATTTAATGAAATGAGATTACTCCAACTAGGATTACCTACAACATATGATCTAGTTCCATCAATTGGATCAATCACCCAAGAAAATTCACTTTTTGTATTTTTGTGACCATATTCCTCACCTATAATTTGGTGATTTGGAAATTTTTTTGAAATTTTAGACCTTATGAATTTTTCAAATGCTTTGTCTGATGTTGTTACAGGATCGTAACCTTTGCCTTTCATCTTATTGGTTATCTTAAATGGTTTATCTAACTTTGCGTAATAAAACTTAGTTAAATCTTTAGCAAGTTGATTTAAAAAGCTTGCATATATTGGATATTTTTTTGTATCAAATTTTTTCACAATGAACTCTTACTATTTAATTTATGTTGATTAAAGTTAAATTTTAAATAATCCTTAGCTTACTATTATGAAAATCGAGCTAGTTGAAAATAAGGTTTATTTTAATAATGGGTCTGAAAAAAAAGAAATTCACCCATTCTGGTTAAGAGAAAGAGTTAATGGTGAGGGGTATTTAGATAAAGGAACTCAGCAAAGACTTTTTGATCCTACCTTTTTAAGTAATGATGTTTCAATAAATAAAGTAAAACTTAATGAAAAATACTTAGAGGTTGATTTTAATGATGGCGTTAATTCAAAATTAGAAATTGATAAAATTACTTCTGAATTTTCAAAAGAAGATATTGTAATAAAATCTATTGAAAAAACTAAATGGGACTCCTCTTTAAAAAATATAAAAAATTTTGAATACCAAGAAAATTTTTACGAAAGTAAAGAGATGCACGATCTACTTGTTTCATTTTACAAATATGGTTTTGTAATAATAAAAAATATTCCAACATCTAAAAATTATATTGTGGAATTTGCAAATTCTATAGGCAGTGTTCGAAGAACAAATTTTGGTGAATATTTCAATGTAAAATCTAAACCTGATCCAAACGATCTTGCTTATACTTCATTGGCATTAGCACCTCATACTGACAATCCTTATAGAAATCCTGTACCATGTATTCAAATTTTACATTGTATAGAAAGTAAAGTTTCAGGAGGATTATCAACATTGGTAGACGGTTATACAGTTACTGAAAATTTAAAAAATCAATACCCAGAATTTTATAAAATTTTAACTGAAGTAAAAGTTAGATTTAGATTCATAGACAAAGAAGTAATTTTAGAAACTATCTCTCCTTTGATTGAACTAAATGAGGATAAGAGTTTCAAGCAGGTAAGATTTAGTCCTAGATTAGACTATGTTCCAGTTTTAGAAAAAGAAAAATTAGATCTTTACTACCGAGCAAGAAAAAAAATATCTGAAATGTATAATTCAGATAAATATAAAATTGAATTCAAACTCGAGCCAAAAGACTTAATGATGATGGATAATCACAGACTGCTCCATGGAAGAACAGCTTATGAGACAAAAGAAGGTGAAAGATTTTTACAAGGTTGTTATATTGATTACGATAGTACCGAGGGAAAACTTAGACACTTAAAAAGAAAGTTTAATCTTTAAACAAATTTTCTATTTGCGCTTCAGCCTCTTTGATTGATTTTTCATAATCTAGTGCCATTTGGTCTGCACTAATTATATCTACTTTTTCTATACCAAAAAAGTTAAGAATAAATTTTAACCAAGGAGTCAAAAAATCTTCTGAACTATTTAGTTTTGTTCCTCCAGAAGTAATAACTAGATATGCATTTTTATTTTTCAACAATCCCTCTCTTCTACCATTTGGTTTAAATCTAAAAGTTTCACCTATACGAGCAGCTAAATCCGACCAAGCTTTAAGAGTTGCTGGTGGTCCATAATTATAAATTGGTGCTGAAATTATAATGACATCACTCTCTTTTAATTCTTTTACAAGCTTGTCAGAAAGCTCAAACATTTTTTTATGTTCTTCTGTTTGGTCTTTTTCATCAATATTCATTCCAGATTCTGTAAGCCCACTTACAAAAAGCATCTCATCATCTAAATCTCTATAAATTACTTCATCCTCTGGTTTTTTAATTTTATCTAAAAGTTTTTTTGCTAAAGCTCTTGAGGTGGAGCCTTTTTTTCTGGCACTAGAATCTATTTGATAAATCTTCATGAATACTTTTTATCCGAATTTTTGCATAAATGGAAAGATTTCAATTATATAAAATCCTATTGCTTGTAATTGATTAGTTAAAATTAAAATACCTGTAACTAAAAGAGTAATTCCACCAATTTTTGAAATTAAATTTATGTTTTTCTTAAAATTTTTAGAAAATAATAAGAACCTTTGAATTAAGTATCCAGACAAAACAAAAGGAATAGCAAGGCCTAAGGAATAAGAAATTAACAAGATTATAGCTCTTGATAAAGTTTCCTCAATAGATGCTAAAGCTAAAATTGAACCTAAAATTGGACCGATGCATGGTGTCCAGCCAAAACCAAAAGCAACACCAATTACATATGGAAAAAGAATATTTCTTGATTCTTTTGCATCAAATCTTTTTTCAAAATTTAAATATGGAATATTGATAATTCCAATTAATTGAAGAGAAAAAATTATAATAACAATTCCAGCAGATATTCTTAACACTTCTGAATTTTGTAATAATGCCTGTCCTAAGAAAGATGCTGATGCCCCTAAAATCACAAATACAGTTGAGAACCCTAAACAAAATAAAATCAATGGAAAAAAATTGATTTTTTTTTGGTTTAAAATTTCTTGCAATGATTGACCAGAGATATAAGAAATATATCCAGGTATTAAAGGTAGAACACATGGAGACAAAAAACTTATAAGTCCTGCTCCAAAAGCAATTAAGTATTCAAACATTTATCCAGTATTTTTCATCGCTGCAGAAATACCTGCAATCGATGTCATTAAAGCATCTTCAAGAAATTTTTTATCTAAATTTTTATATTTTTTATTTGTTAATTTATTCATTACATTTGCCTGAAGTATATTTAACATTTCTGTATAATTATTTCTTATAAATAAGGCTTTTCTAAATTCTTTCCTCTCTTTTACCACTTCTTTGGGGGTAATTTTATTGTGCAATTTGACCAATGCCTCAAACTGAAATCTTAATTTTTTACCAATTCTTTTTAATGATTCATCTGCTAAATTATTTTCATAAATAACTGATATTTCTGGATCCACCTTGGAAATTACCATATCTAAAATATCCATCGTTGATACAAAGTATGGCCAATTTCTTTCCATGTCAGTCATTGTTCTCTTAAACTTTTTAATTGATCCGTACCTCAATGCTTCAGTGGTACCAAGCCAAGCAGGTAACATTAATCTAATTTGTGTCCAAGCAAATACCCAAGGGATAGCTCTTAAACTTTGAATATTATCATTATTCTTTCTTTTGGTTGGTCGTGATCCAATTGCAAGTTTTCCTAGTGATTTGTGTGGCGTTACTGTTTTGAAATAACGAATAAAATCCTCACTTTGATTTAGATATTTTCTATATGAAGATGTAGAAATTTCTGACATTTTTTGAATTAATTCACGCCAGTTAGTTTTTGATCTTGGTGGAGGATTTAAAGAAGCATCCATTACAGAACCGATATAGCTACAAAGATTATATTCAGCTAAAGGTTTGTATCCATACTTTTGTTGAATCACCTCACCTTGATCAGTAATTCTTATTTTGCCATTAACTGTTCCTGAGGGTTGTGATTTTAAAGTAGCTTGAATAGGTCCACCTCCTCTTCCTGGAGATCCGCCTCTACCATGAAAGAAAACAAGATCTATTCTGTATTTTTTAGCTAAACTTCTAAGCTCCTCTTGAAGTTTATATTGATGCCAACTTGCCGATAATTTTCCAGCATCTTTACTAGAGTCAGAATATCCAATCATTACTTCCTGCTTTGAATTAATCATTTTTCTATACCACGAAAGTTTGAATAAATTTGTCATTACACCATTAGCATTTTTTAAATCATCCAAAGTTTCAAAAAGTGGCACAACTCTTAATAAATTTTTGTTTTGTGCCTGTATTTGTAAAAAATAAACAGATAAGATATCAGATGCTGTTGAGGTCATTGATATTACATATGCACCTAGGCACTCAATTGGTGTTTTCGCTATCTGTTTGAAAGTATTCCAAACTTCTTTATTTTCTTTATCTTTTATTTTTATTTTATCTACAAAAAGTTTTTTTTCTTTTATTGATTTATTTAATAATTTTACTTTTTCTATTTCGGTTAAAGAAGAATATTTTATATTTTTTTTCTTTTTAAAAATTTCGTCTAAAAGTTTTTCATGTCTATCTGCCTCTTGTCTTATATCTAATCTTGCTAAATTAATTCCAAAGCACCTAACTCTTCTCATTAAATCTAATAGTTCTGCATTTGCAATATACTCTCCTCGGTTTGCTTTTAATGATTTTCTTACTTCTCTTAATGGAAGAGTTATTTCATTTTTATTTTGAATTAATTTTTTTTCATCTAAATCTGCATCGTTATTTAAGTGATTTTCAATTAATTGATGGGTTAGTCTAACCTTATCCCTAATTGGTCTCAAATAAACTCTATAAGGTTCATAGCTATTTCCTGTTGCTCTTTTAATTTTTGTAGAGCATTCTTCCATTGATAAATCTTGTATCAATTTAGTAAGTTCTCTCTCATATAATTTTGCAGCTTGCCATCTAGAAAATAAAATTACCTTCTTTGTAACTTCAGCTGTTACATTAGGATTTCCATCTCTGTCTCCCCCCATCCATGATCCAAATTGAATTGGATTAAAATCACGCGGTAAATCTTTCTTTAAATTTTTTCTGAATATATCGTTAAGTCTTTTATAAACTTTAGGAATGGTATCCCAAAGACTATCCTCTATAACAGCTAAACCCCATCTCGCTTCATCTAATGGAGATGGTTTAGTCCTTTTTAGCTCATCTGTTTTCCATATTATTGCAATTTCCGAGTAGAGCTTTCTATCTAATTCTATAATCTTAGATGGATATTTTTTATAAAGATGTCTTTGCTCCATAATTTCAATTAAATTGGCATATTTTTGAATTAATGTTCTTCTTTTTACTTCAGTAGGATGAGCGGTAAGTACAATGCCTATATCAAGTTTTGTAGCCTGTTCGTAAATTTTTTTATCCGAAATTTTTTTATTTTTAAATAAACTTTCTATTATATCTTCAATGAAAAGATTTTGACTTTTACTTTTAAAATATGGATTTTCAAATTCATTTAACTTTCTAGATGCATCTAATGACTCAGCTAAATTCATTAAATTTAAAATATGTGAAAATGCTCTTGTTAATTTAAACGTATTTTTTGGAGAAAGTTTTTTTACTTCCTTCGAAATTTTTGAAAAAATTTTACTTTTATTTTTATCTAATAAAGTATTTTTTGATAATAATCTAAATTTTTCAACAATTTCAAAAAAAGCTGAACCTTCCTGATCTTTGATTACTCTTCCAAGAAAAGTTCCTAATAATCTAATATCTTCTCTTAAAAGCTTTGTTGGTATTCGCTCATAGTAAAGATCTCTTTTCTTCATTACTTATAATAAATTTTTTTTGTAAAACTCCTCTTGCATTTGTTTTTACACTAAAAAAGAATCCTGAATATCTAAATTTTCGCAGATCTGCTTTGCTCATCCCTTTTGTAGCTGTTGAAACATAAAGTTCTTTAGTATTTTTACCTCCAAATGCACAATTAGTTATATTTTTTGCAGGAAACTGAATTCTGTGAATTAATTTTGCTTTTTTATTAAAAACAGAAATACAAGCACCATGGAAATGAGCTACCCATAAATTTTTATTTTTATCTAAAGTCATTCCATCTGGTGAACCCTCATCAGAAGATAATTTTTTAAATATTTTTTTGCTAACTATTTTATTATTTTTATTTATTTTAATTTTATAGATAGTTTTTTTTGGACTATCTGTATGATAAAAATTATACTGATCAATAAACGCTGGTCCATTAGTAATTCTATAATTTTTATCAACTTTTATTAATTTAAAATTTTTATCTAATTTATATAAAGAACCTTTTTCAATTTTTCTCTCTAAGTTGTCCATAGTGCCAAACCAAAGATTTCCAGCAGGATCTGTTTTTCCATCATTAATTCTATTTAGTTTCAAGTTTGGTTCTATCTTAATTGATTTTAAAATTTTTTTTGATTTTAGATTTTGAATTCTTATCTCACCCTGAAGGCCTAAAATAAAAATATGATCTTTGATATGAGCGATAAAACCAATTTCTTTATTTACTTTAAAAATTTTCTTTTTTTTATTTTTAATATTGAAAGAACAAATTTTCTTTTTTTTAATATCTACAAAATAAATTGAATTATGTTCACCAACCCATAATGTTCCTTCACCTAAAGTACATCTTATTTTCCAAAGAGGTTTTGGTTCTGAGGTTTTTATTTTATTCATTTATTTCAAACTCCTTTATAAAATCTTCATCAGGATTAATTCCGATACCTACATTATCTGTTACTGATGCAAAACCATTATTGTTTTTAACTTGGTCTAAAATTGAAAATTCTTCCTTTGGCAAATCTGTGATAAAAATATTTTTTTCTGTTGTATCAAACTCGAGCATAGATTTAGATGGAAATAATCCGCCTGGCATATCTGGTTGTGCTGTCAACAGATGAAGATTAACTGCAATACTAACTGCAGAACCCCATACATGATTAATTACTGGTATAAAATTTGCTTGCGCTAATGCTGCAACTTTTAAATACTCCGTAATTCCGCCAAGTCCACAAACCTCTGGTTGAGCTATATCAATACATTTATTTGATATTAATTTAT
Organism: uncultured Pelagibacteraceae bacterium; assembly: GCA_902590535.1. Taxonomy (GTDB): domain Bacteria; phylum Pseudomonadota; class Alphaproteobacteria; order Pelagibacterales; family Pelagibacteraceae; genus Pelagibacter. The sequence continues at coordinate 5,117 of CACIXF010000015.1, read as the reverse complement.
TCCAGCCATATTTGGTAAATTCAGCTTCTCCACCTGCAATGCTAGTAGAGATTTTTTGTTTCAATTCTCTATAACCCTCATAATCTTCAGGAGCCACAGGTTCTTCAAACCAATAAATATCTAGCTCATCTAAACCTTTTCCTACATAAAGAGCATCTTTCAAATTATAAGCGTGATTAGCATCAACCATTAATTTAAAGTCTTTTCCAACGGAGTCTCTTACAGCTTGAACCAACTTTAAATCTTCGTTTGGACCTAATCCAACTTTCATTTTCATAGCTTTAAAATTTTTTGATTTTATTTTCTTAGATTCTTCTTTGAACAAGGCAATCAATTCATCAACTGATTTTTTTTGTAACATCATTCCATATCCATACACTGGAACTTCATTATTACATTTGCCACCAACAAGTTGATAAAGAGGAGCATTTGTTTTCTTTCCAAGGATATCCCATAAAGCAATATCCACTCCTGATAATGCTTGAATTGGCATTCCCTTTTGACCACTATCTCTTAAAAGATTGTATACTTTTTGCCAGATATGTTCTTTATTTAAAGGATCTTCACCAATTACTAAAGGCTGTATAACCTTTTCAACAATAAACTTGTTTGCTAAAGCTATATTTCCAGGACCAAAACATTCGCCCCAACCTGTTATTCCTTCATCTGTTTGAACTTCAACAAGATGGGCTGTACGATGTTTATAATACTGTTGAGAGTAACCCAGTTCTTTTTCTAACTCATATCTAAGTACATGACTTTTAATAGAAGTTATTTTCACAACAAATTATAAAGCAACTACCTTCGAGTTTTGCTCTCCTAAGTTTTCTATTGATAATTTCATTGTATCCCCTGCTTTTAAAAACTGTTGAGGCTTCATACCCATTCCAACACCTGGAGGTGTTCCTGTTGTAATTATATCACCAGCTTGAAGAGACATAAATTTACTTAAATAAGATACAATTACATCAACATTGAATATCATTGTGCTTGTGTTACCTGTTTGCATTCTTTTTCCATTAACATCTAAACTCATTTTTAAATTGTTAACATCTGCTATTTCATCTTTTGTAACTAAGTAAGGCCCAATTGGTCCATAAGTATCGTGAGATTTTCCTTTAACCCATTGACCCATTTTTTCAATTTGCCATTCTCTTTCGCTGATATCATTTACTAAACAATAACCTAAAATATGATCTTGAGATTGGCTTTCTGAAATATGTTTAGTTTCTTTTCCTATGATAATCCCAAGTTCAACTTCCCAGTCTAATTTTTTAGATCCAGAAACTATTTCAACGTCATCATTAGGTCCAACTATACAACTAGTAGCTTTCATAAAAACTATTGGTTCAGAAGGAACATCAGCTCCAGTTTCAGCAGCATGATCAGAATAATTTAATCCAATTGCAACAAATTTACCTGGCTTAGTAATACAAGATCCTATTCGATCACTTGCAGATAATTCTGGTAAAGAAGATAAATCAGCACTTTGTAATTTAGAAATTGTCTCAAAATTTAAATGATCAGGATTTAAATCTTTAACATGAGAACTAATATCTCTAATTTTACCATCTTTATCTAAAACAGCTGGCTTTTCGCTTCCTTTTTGTCCTACTCTTAATAATTTCATAATTATCCTTTTGTTATTTGATTATATTGAAATTCCACCATCAACATGAATTGTACTTCCTGTTGTAAATGTTGCATCATCGCTAGCTAAATAAACAGCCACAGCTGCTATTTCCTCTGCGGTACCTAATCTTCCCATAGGTTGTCTTGCTATAAAATCTTTTTTTGCTTGAACGGGATCTGGGCTTTGATTGACCCTATCTTGCCAAGAAGGTGAATAAACTGTACCTGGCGCAATTGAATTACATCTAATATTTTGTTTAACGAAATCTGCTGCAATCGCCTTTGTTAAACCAATCACTGCACCCTTTGTTGTTCCGTAAACAAATCTATTTGGAAAACCTTTAAAGCTAGATGCACATGAAGATATATTAATAATACTTCCTCCATTTTGTTTGATCATTAAAGGTAAAATAGCTTTACACATAAAGTACATCGACTTGACGTTTACATTAGAAGAAAAATCCCAATCTTTTTCATCACATTCTAATATTGTTCCATGATGAACAAATCCAACAGCATTAAATAAAACATCAACTTTATCTAAAGTTTTAGTAAATTCTAAAATTGCATTGCTGTCTGTCGAGTCTAACTTTTGCACTTTTATATCAGGATATTCTTTATTTAAATCAGCTAAAGTTTTATCATTTAAATCAGTTGCAGTGACATGAGCACCTTCTTTATGGAATGCTATTGCTGTTGCTTTTCCAATCCCTTGGCCCGCTGCTGTTACGAGAATTTTTTTACCTTCTAATCTTCCACTCATTTTTTATTTATCCTTTCGATTTCATTATAAAGTGAACTATGATCAGTGTTTCCATGACCATTATCGACAAGGGTTTTATACATTTCTTTCACTAAATTTGAAATAGGTAAATGTGTATTATATGAATTTGCACACTCCAAAATGTTATTCATGTCTTTTAAATGGGTAGATGTTTTACCTTTTGGTGTAAAATCTTTATCTATCATTCTTTTTCCATGAGTTTGTAAAATTTTACTATCTGCCCAACCTCCAGATAGAGCTTTAATTAATTTTACTGGGTCAGCTCCAGCTTTTTCACATAAAGTTATTGCCTCCGCAACCGCTCCTATTGTAACTCCTACTACAATTTGATTTGCTAACTTTGAAACTTGTCCACTACCAATAGGACCTACCAAAGTTGGATTTCCCATTGCTTTTAAAATATTTACAGAATTATCAAAAACACTTTGTTCTCCTCCAACCATTATGGCTAATGAAGCTTCTTCAGCTCCAATTGTTCCTCCTGAAACCGGTGCGTCTAAGTAATTTACATTTTTTGATTTTAGATTATTTCCATATTTTGTTGCTGTCGTTGGTTTAACAGAACTCATATCAATAACAGTTGATCCAGATTTTAAATTCTCTAACAAATCTGAATTATTCATTATTGCGTCAACAGCACTATCATCTGTTAACATTGTAATAATAAAGTCGTTATCTTTAACAACTTCACCTAATGTTTTTGATATTTCAGCACCAAACTCTTTCAAAGGTTCTGCTTTATTAATTGAACGATTGAATGCTTTTAGTTTAAAACCTGATTTTAATAAATTTTTAGCCATTGGCAGGCCCATAAGACCTGTGCCAATAAAACCTATTTTCATCATGGTTTCGGTTTAAACTCGTGGAAGTTTTGTGTCATTGCTTCAGGGAAGAACATAACACATGCTAATACAATTAATTGAATTACTATAAATGGAGCAAAACCTCTAAATATATCTGTTAAAGAAATATGTGGAGGAGCCACCGATTTTAAATAAAAAGCGGCAGGCCCAAATGGTGGACTTAAAAATGAAACTTGCATATTTACACAAAATAATATTCCAAACCAAATTGGGTCAAATCCAAGAGCTATAACTATTGGTAAAAATACTGGCATTGCTAACAATACAATTCCAACCCAATCCATAAATGCTCCCATTATTAAGAACATTATCTGCATCATAAAAATTAAATACATTGGTTTTAAATCATAAGCCAAAATAGTTTCTGCTACATATTTTGGACCACCAGCAAGAGAATAAGCGCCCGCTAAAACTGTTGCACCAAAAGTAATTGTTAAAATAGTTCCTGAAGCTTTAAATGTTCTGGTTAATGCATCTTTAAACAAGAACCATGTTAATTCTTTTCTAGCAAAAATTATAATTAATGTAGCAACAACACCCATACCAGCAGCTTCTGTAATACCTGTTATTCCTGAATAGATTGAACCTAAAACAATTATCACTATTCCAATTGGTGGCAAAAGACCTGGTAGATAAGAAATTTTTTCTTTTAAAGTTAATGGCGGCTCATCACTTAATGGTGCAAGATGTGGCTGCAATCTTGTTCTAATTAAAATGTAAGTGATTATCAAACCTGAAATCATCAAACCTGGAACTATTGCTTCTTGAAATAACATTGTAATAGAAGTCTCTGTTGTTAATCCATAAATAATTAAAACAATAGAAGGAGGTATCATGGTTCCTAATGAACCTGATGCACAGATAATCCCGATTGACATATCCTGATCGTATTTTAATCTCAACATTTGAGGCAGTGCAATCAATCCTAATAAAACTATTTCTCCTCCAATAATTCCACTCATAGCAGCCATAATTGTTGCCATGATGGCAGTCACCACTCCTACTCCACCTCGAGTTTTTCTTAGCCACGCATTTAAGGCATCATATAAATCTCTAGCTATGTTCGAGCGTTCAAGCAAGGAGGCCATAAATATAAATAATGGCACCGACAAAAAAGAATAAGTAACAACTAGAGAATAATATCTTGAAAGTAAGATCCCTAAAGCGTGTTCACCTATATATAAAAATACAAGTACTGCCCCCATAAAACCTGAGGCAAAACCCATTGGAACACCAATAGATATAAGCAATAATAATCCAACTATAAGTATTATCGAAAGTGATCCTATTTCCATTTTATTTTAATTCTTTAGAAGGGTCGTATTGTTTTTCTTTAGGATTTTTCCAATCAATAATCAAATTATTTACTGATTGAACGGCAATAAGAAATACACATATTAGCGTAAGCGGCTTCATAGTAGCAGGAATTGGTGGATCCCAATAAGTAGCAAATCTCTCCCAATTTATAAAAGATCTATATGCATCTTCCACACCACCATAAATTACAGCTGCAGCAAAAAGAACAATAATAATTGTACTTATTAGATCAAAAATTCTCTGTGTTGGTCTACTAACCCAATCATATAACAATACTATTCTAATATGGCTTCTTAACCTTGTTGCATATATTCCACCAACCAAATAACAAACACCAGCTAGCCACAAGCATAGTTCATTAGCCCACAAAGTTGGTTTAAATACAACGTACCTCATAAAAATTTCGTACATCATTACAAGGACTATTATCGGGATTAAATATTTGATTGTGTGGCTTAAAAATAAGGAAATTCTATCAATCCAATTTATTGGAAAATCATCTTTACTTGCAACTTTTTCAT
>CACIXF010000014.1 GCA_902590535.1 uncultured Pelagibacteraceae bacterium | reverse complement strand
ATTTAGTTGAGGAAGAAGTAAAGATTTTATCTCAAGGTATGTCTGAAGAAGAAGCTAAGAAAAATAAAAAGGATTTTGTGGATAAGGCAAAAACTAGAATTAAGACTGGATTAATTTTAAATGAGTTTGGTGAGAAAAATCAGGTTAAAGTTACAGAACAAGAGGTTCAAGCTGAAGTACAAAAACAATTAAGAATGATGCCTGGACAAGAAAAAATGGTTATGGATTTTTATCAAAAAAATCCTTCTGCATTAGCGAGTTTAAGAGGAACCGTATATGAAGAAAAAATTTTAAATTTAATTAAAGAAAAAGGTAAAGCAAATAAGAAAGAAATTTCAAAAGAAGAGGCTGAAAAGATTTTAAAAGAAGCTCATAAACACGACCATGATCATGACCATAACCATGGTGAAGAAAAAAAAGAAACTAAGAAAAAATCTTCCACAACATCTGCGAAAGAAAAAAAACCTGCAACTAAAAAGGCAAAATCAAAGACAGCAGCTAAAAAAGCAAAAAAAGTTAGCAAAAAGTAATCTCAAGTTGTATAAGTAGAACGAATCAACTTATGACAACAAAAATATCAGAACATATGAGCAATCTTGTACCAATGGTTGTTGAACAATCAAGTAAAGGTGAAAGAGCTTACGATATTTATTCAAGACTATTAAAAGAAAGAATTATTTTTTTAACAGGTCAAATTAACGACAATGTTGCATCATTAGTCACTGCTCAATTATTATTTTTAGAAGCTGAAGATCCAAAAAAAGAAATTTATTTATATATTAATAGCCCAGGAGGTTTGGTTACAGCAGGACTTGGTATTTATGATACAATGCAATATGTGAAACCAGACATTTCTACTTTATGTATGGGCCAGGCAGCTTCCATGGGTTCTTTTTTGCTTGCTGCTGGTACAAAAGGAAAAAGATTTTCATTACCAAATTCGAGAATAATGGTTCATCAGCCTTCAGCAGGTTTTCAAGGTCAGGCAACTGATATTGAAATTCATGCTAATGAAGTTTTGTCTTTAAAGAAAAGGCTTAATGAAATTTATTCAAGGCATACTGGAAAAAGTGTTGAAGAAATAAAATCTGCTCTTGAAAGAGATAATTTTATGACCGCAGAGGTCGCACAATCTTTTGGTCTTATTGACGAAGTAGTAGAAAAAAGATCTTAACACACAATATATTGAGTCATGATTATTCGAAACTTGATTAGTGTGAGTCTTCTATAATAAAGTAATAAAATTGATTCGTTATAAAAATTAAAATGACAACAAACAATAAAAATATTCTTTACTGCTCTTTCTGTGGCAAGAGCCAACATGAAGTAAGAAAGTTGATTGCAGGTCCTACTGTTTTCATCTGCGATGAATGTGTTGAGTTATGTATGGATATTATAAAAGAAGAGAGCAAAGAAACTTTTGTAAAACATCAAGATGGACTTCCTTCTCCAAAGGAAATTTGCTCAGTATTAGATGATTATGTAATTGGTCAAACTCACGCGAAAAAAGTATTATCGGTTGCAGTTCACAATCATTACAAAAGATTAAACTACGAGAGTAAAACAAGCAAAAATGTCGAGCTATCGAAATCCAATATACTTTTAGTGGGTCCCACAGGTTGTGGAAAAACATTGCTTGCTCAAACTCTTGCTAGAATTCTAGACGTTCCATTTACCATGGCTGATGCAACCACTCTTACAGAAGCAGGTTATGTTGGAGAAGATGTAGAAAATATTATTTTAAAATTATTACAAGCATCTGACTATAATGTTGAAAAAGCTCAAAGAGGAATAGTTTATATTGATGAAGTCGATAAAATAAGCAGAAAATCAGAAAACCCATCAATTACTAGAGATGTATCTGGAGAAGGTGTTCAGCAAGCACTTTTAAAAATTATGGAAGGAACTGTTGCAAGTGTTCCACCTCAGGGTGGTAGAAAACACCCTCAACAAGAATTTCTACAAGTAGATACCACAAACATTTTATTTATTTGTGGTGGTGCATTTGCTGGACTTGATAAAATTATTTCTCAAAGAGACAAAGGTACTTCAATCGGTTTTGGTGCAGATGTAAAAAATACACAAGATAAAAAAACTGGTGAATGGATGAAAGGATTAGAACCTGAGGATTTATTAAAGTTTGGATTAATTCCAGAATTTATTGGAAGACTTCCAATGATAGCAACACTTGAAGATTTAGATGAAAAATCTTTAATAAAAATATTACAAGAACCAAAAAATTCTTTGACTAAGCAATATCAAGAGTTATTTAAATTGGATGGTGCTAAACTAATATTTAAAGAAAATGCTTTAAAAGAAATAGCACAAAAAGCAATTAGCAAAAAAACTGGAGCTAGAGGTTTAAGATCAATTCTAGAAAATATTTTGTTGAAAACAATGTATGATCTTCCGAGTCAAGATAATATTGAAGAGGTCATCGTTGATGCTGGTGCAGCAAAAGGACAGTCGCAACCAATTTTAGTTCATGCTAAAGGTGACAATAAATCAAAGTCAAATAAGACCACAGCGGCTTAATATCCTTAATAAGTAATAAATACCTATTGCATTATAAGATATAATATCCATATTATTCCTATGGACATCAAAATTTCACTACCATTACTTCCATTGAGAGACATTGTAGTCTTTCCAAGTATGGTGATTCCTTTATTTGTAGGAAGAGATAAATCTATTTCAGCACTAAATGAAGTGATGAAAAAAGATAAGAAAATTATTTTGGTTACTCAAAAAAATTCAGAAATTGACGATCCTAAAAAAACTGATGTTTTTATGTATGGTTGTGAAGGAAGCATTTTACAATTATTAAAACTTCCAGATGGTACAGTTAAAGTTTTAGTAGAAGGTATTAAAAGAGTAAAAATTTTAGATTTTAAGGATAATGAAAAGTTTATAACATGTGATTATGCTCACTATAACGATGTTTCATCTAAGGATGAGGACTTATTTCCTTTAGCAGCCACGGCCTTAAGAAGATTAGAAAAATTAACATCTATAAATAAAAAAATTTCAAACGAAACTATAAATACAATTAAACAATTAAAAGACCCATCACAAATTGCAGACAATATTGCGTCGCATATAACAGCAACTATTTCTGAAAAACAACAAATTTTTGAAACTGTAGATGTGAAGAAAAGATTAAATGCCATTATTAAAATTATGGAAAACGAAACGAGCATTATTGGTGTTGAGAAAAGAATTAGAGGTAGAGTAAAAACACAGATGGAGAAAACTCAAAGAGAGTATTATCTTAATGAACAACTAAAGGCTATTCAAAAAGAGCTTGGAGAAATTGAAGACGGTAAAGACGAAACAACTAGTTTAAACAAAGCTATTACAAAAGCTAAGATGCCAAAAGAAGTAGAGAAGAAATGCTTACAAGAATTAAAAAAATTAAAAAATATGAGCCCCATGTCTGCAGAAGCAACAGTTGTAAGAAATTACCTAGATTGGATGACAGAACTTCCTTGGCATAAAAAAAGCGAAGTAGATATAGATTTAAAGAAAGCTTTAGAGATTCTTGATAAAGATCACTTTGGATTAGAAAAAGTTAAAGAGAGAATAATAGAATTTTTAGCAGTACAAAAAAGAATGGAAAAAATTAAAGGCCCAATTTTGTGTTTAGTTGGACCTCCAGGTGTTGGAAAAACCTCATTAGGAAAATCAATTGCAAAAGCTACAAATAGGGAGTTCGTTAGAATGTCAGTTGGTGGAATGAGAGATGAGGCAGAAATAAGAGGTCACAGAAGAACCTATATTGGATCTTTGCCAGGAAAAATTATTCAGATGATGAAAAAAGCTGGAACAAAAAATCCATTAATTTTATTGGATGAAATCGATAAAATTGGAAATGATTATAGAGGAGACCCTTCTTCAGCATTGTTAGAAGCTTTAGATCCCGAACAAAACACAACATTCAATGATCATTATCTAGAAGTTGATTACGATTTATCAGATGTAATGTTTGTAACAACTGCTAATACCTTAAACATTTTACCTCCTTTATTAGATAGAATGGAAGTAATTAGATTGGCAGGTTACACTGAGGATGAAAAAATTAGCATCGCAAATAAATATTTATTACCAAAACAAATTAAAGATAACGGTGTTAAAGAGAAAGAAATGAAGCTTGATGATGATATTATAAAAGAAGTCATTAGAGGATATACAAAAGAGTCAGGTGTAAGAAATCTTGAAAGGGAAATTTCTAAACTTGCAAGAAAAGTTGTCAAAAAAATTGTAGCAGGTGAAGAAAAAGAAGTTGGAATAAATAATAAAAATTTATCTGATTTTTTAGGTGTTCCTAAATTTAAATTTGGAGAATTAGAGGCTGAAAATAGGGTAGGTATAGTAACAGGACTTGCTTGGACCGAGTATGGTGGAGAGATTTTAAAAATTGAGACCGTAACAATGCCAGGAAAAGGAAGAATGCAAATCACTGGTAAATTGGGTGATGTAATGCAAGAGTCAGTTAAAGCTGCGAAATCTTTTGTAAGGTCAAAATGTTTAGAGTATGGAATTATTCCACCTATTTTTGAAAAGAAAGATTTTCATATTCATGTTCCTGAAGGAGCTACACCAAAAGATGGCCCATCTGCTGGTATTGGAATGGTAACATCGATAGTCTCGTCAATTACCAGTATTCCTGTACGAAGAGATGTTGCTATGACTGGTGAAGTTACTTTAACAGGTCAAGTATTGCCAATTGGTGGTTTGAAAGAAAAATTGTTAGCCGCACATAGAGCTGGAATAAAAGAAGTTTTAATCCCTAAAGAGAACGAGAAAGACCTGGTAGATATGCCTAAAAAAATTAAAGATGATATTAAGATCACTCCAGTTGAATATGCTGATCAGGTTATAAAAATAGCTTTAACAAAAGAACTTAAACCTACAGAGTGGGTTGAGGTAGATATATCTAAAAAAGACGATAAATCTCAAGCTAGTATTCAATAATAATTAATTTACATTATTTAAGTGTTGATGTAATAAGTAGCCTTGTTTTGGGCGGTTAGCTCAGTTGGTAGAGCATCTCGTTTACACCGAGGGGGTCAAAGGTTCGAGTCCTTTACTGCCCACCAAAACTTTAAAGTGGGGGTGTAGCTCAGTTGGTTAGAGCGATCGCCTGTCACGCGATAGGTCGAGGGTTCGAGTCCCTTCACTCCCGCCACTTTTAAGCATTTTTTTATGTTAATATTAATAAAAATGTGACGTATCAGCCCTTCAACAACAGATAAAAACTGATATATAGATTTCCATGTTATCTGATTTTTTAAAAGATTACTTACCAATAATAATATTTTTAGTATTAGCTCTTGGGTTAAGTTGTGCTTTTGTGATTGTAAACTTTATTCTATCCCCAAAGAAACCTGATCCTGAAAAACTTTCAGCTTATGAGTGTGGTTTTGAACCTTTTGAGGACTCAAGAATGGAATTTGATGTAAGATTTTATTTAGTTGCAATTCTATTTATTATTTTTGATTTAGAGATAGCATTTTTATTTCCATGGGCAATATCTCTTGGAAATATTGGATTATTAGGTTTTTCATCAATGATGATTTTTTTGTTCATACTTACAATAGGTTTTATTTATGAATGGAAAAAAGGTGCTTTAGACTGGGAATAAAAATTATAAACCACAATGAATAATAAAATAGATCAAGTTCCTGAGGAATTTAAACAACTTGCTGAAGATTTTAGCAAGAATGGTTTTATAACTACATCACTTGATAATTTAATTAACTGGTCAAGATCAGGATCACTTCATTGGATGACTTTTGGATTAGCCTGTTGTGCTGTTGAAATGATGCAAACAGCTATGCCAAGATATGATTTAGAAAGATTTGGAGCAGCTCCAAGAGGTTCGCCAAGACAATCAGACGTAATGATAGTTGCAGGAACTTTAACAAATAAAATGGCCCCAGCTTTAAGAAAAGTTTATGACCAAATGCCTGAACCAAGATATGTAATTTCAATGGGTAGTTGCGCAAATGGGGGTGGATATTATCATTATTCATATTCAGTTGTTAGAGGTTGTGATCGAATTGTTCCTGTAGATGTTTATGTACCAGGATGTCCTCCATCAGCAGAGGCATTGTTGTATGGAATACTGCAATTACAAAAAAAAATTAGAAAAAAAGGATCTTTTATTAGATAGTTATGAAAAGTTTAGAAGATCTAGAAAAAAAAATTAATTCTGAGTTAACTACTAAAATTAACAATACAGAAATTAAACATAACCAAATTTATATTGAAACAGATAAAGAAGATATGGTTGATGTTGCTATATTTTTAAAAACAAATCAAGATACTAAATTTAGGCAATTAATAGATATAACAGTTGTTGATTACCCAGAACAAAATCAAAGGTTTCAACTAGTATACTTGTTTTTAAGTCATGAATTTAATCAAAGATTGATTGTAAAATATTCTATTGCAGAAAATGAAGTTATTCCATCATTAACTAGTATTTTTCCATCAGCAAACTGGATGGAAAGAGAGGTTTTTGATATGTATGGGGTATCTTTCAAGGATCACCCAGATCTAAGAAGAATACTAACTGATTATGGATTTGAAGGCCACCCATTAAGAAAAGATTTTCCATTAACGGGTCACTCAGAAGTTAGATATAGCGAAGAGCAAAAAAAAGTAATTAGCGAACCAGTGAAGCTTGAGCAAAATTATAGAAATTTTGATTACGAGAGTCCTTGGGAAGGAACAAAATACATTAAAGAAGAAATTCAAAATAATGACAAAAAAAATTAAAAATTTAAATTTAAATTTTGGCCCTCAGCATCCCGCAGCTCATGGTGTTCTTAGATTAATTCTAGAGCTTGATGGAGAAGTGGTAGAGAAGGCGGATCCTCACATCGGTTTACTTCATAGAGGAACGGAAAAACTTATCGAAAACAAAACTTATATGCAGGCAGTTCCCTATTTTGATCGTTTAGATTATGTCGCTCCAATGAATCAGGAACATGCTTTCGCGCTAGCTGTCGAAAAAATACTTAAAATAGATGTGCCAATTAGAGCGCAATATATAAGAGTTATATTTTGTGAGATTGGGAGAATTTTAAGTCATATTTTAAACGTTACAACTCAAGCTCTTGATGTAGGAGCATTAACACCTTCTCTTTGGGGTTTTGAGGAAAGGGAAACTCTAATGACATTTTATGAGAGAGCCTCAGGATCAAGACTCCATGCAAATTATTTTAGAGCAGGAGGTGTTCATCAAGATTTGCCAAAAGGTTTAGAAGAAGATATTGCGAAATTTTGTACAACGTTTCCGAAAATAATTAACGATTTAGAAAGTTTGTTAACTGATAATAGAATTTTTAAACAAAGAAATGTCGATATAGGAGTAGTCACAAAAGAAGATGCCTTAGATTATTCTTTTTCAGGAGTTATGATTAGAGGCTCAGGTGTCCCCTGGGATTTAAGAAAATCTCAACCCTATGATTGCTATGAAAGTTTAGATTTTAAAATTCCAGTTGGAAAAAATGGAGATTGTTACGACAGATATCTATGTAGAATTGAAGAAATGAAAGAAAGTGTTTCAATTATCAAACAATGTCTAGCTAAAATGGAAAAGGGTCCAATTAAATCATTAGATGGTAAGATTAGCCCACCACCTAAGGCAGAAATAAAACAATCAATGGAGGCTTTAATACATCATTTTAAACTTTTCACAGAGGGATACAGAGTTCCAAAAGATGAAATTTATACAGCTGTTGAGGCACCAAAAGGGGAATTTGGTGTTTACTTAATATCTGATGGATCAAGCAAACCTTATAAATGTAAAATAAGAGCACCAGGATTTTCACATTTACAATCAATGGATTATCTAATTAAAGGACATATGTTAGCTGATGTTCCTGCGGTATTAGGTTCTTTAGATATTGTTTTCGGTGAGGTAGATAGATGAGTTTAAGAAGACCAGCAAAAGATCAACCAGAAAGTTTTGAATTCAATACTTCATCATTAGAAGCGGCAAATGTTATTCTTGCAAAATATCCTGAAGGTAAACAGCAAAGTGCTGTAATGGCCTTACTTTATATAGCTCAAAAACAAAATAATAATTGGATACCATTAGCTGCAATGAAGTACATCGCTAAATTTTTAAATATGCCTTATATTAAAGTTTATGAGGTAGCTACTTTTTATACAATGTATAATTTAGCTCCTGTAGGCAAATACTTTGTTCAAGTATGCACAACAACACCCTGCATGATAAGAGGTGCGAATAAATTAGTTGAAGCATGCAAGGAAAAAATTTCTGAAAACGAATGTGAATTATCAAACGACAAAAGCTGTTCATGGATGGAAGTTGAATGTTTAGGGGCGTGTGTCAATGCTCCAATGATGCAAATTAATGATGAATATTATGAAGATTTAGATAAACAAAAAACTTTAGATATTTTAGATAAAATTTTAAATGGAGAAACTCCAAAACCTGGTTCATATAGAGGAAGAGTAAATAATGAACCAGAAAATAACAGGAAAACCTTAATGGATTTAAAAAATGCTTAAAGATCAAGATAGAATTTTTCAAAATTTATATAATGATAAAGGCTCGGATGTAATTTCATCACAAGAGAGAGGTGATTGGGTAAATACAAAAGAAATTACTGACAAAGGAAGAGACTGGATAATTAATGAAATTAAAGAATCTCAATTAAGAGGTCGAGGTGGAGCAGGATTTCCTACTGGTTTAAAATGGTCATTTGCGCCAAAAGAAGTTGGATCTAGACCGCATTACTTAGTTATTAATGGCGATGAGTCTGAACCAGGAACTTGTAAAGACAGAGATATTTTAAGATTTGAACCTCATAAGTTAATAGAAGGGTGTTTAATAGCATCTTACGCAGTGCAAGCACATGTTTGTTATATCTACATAAGAGGAGAATATTTTGTTGATGGTCAAAAACTTCAAGCAGCCATAGATGAAGCTTATGAAAAAAAATTGTTAGGTAAAAACGCAGCTGGTACAGGATGGGATTTAGATATTTATATTCATTATGGAGCTGGTGCATATATTTGTGGTGAAGAGACTGCACTGCTAGAAAGCTTAGAGGGTAAAAAAGGCCAACCTAGATTAAAACCACCTTTCCCAGCTTTGATAGGCTTATATGGATGTCCGACAATAATTAATAATGTTGAAACAATTGCAGTGGTTCCAACTATTTTAAGAAGAGGAGCCAAATGGTTTGCTTCTTTAGGAAGAGAAAAAAATACTGGAACTAAAATTTTTTGCATTTCTGGAAATGTAAATAATCCCTGTAATGTTGAAGAAGAAATGAGTATTCCGTTAAAAGAATTAATAGAAGTTCATGCTGGCGGTGTAATTGGTGGATGGGAAAATTTGCAGGCTGTAATTCCTGGGGGTTCTTCAATGCCATTAATACCGAAAGAAAGATGTGAAACTTTAAAAATGGACTTTGATGCTTGTGTTGAAGAAAAAAGTGGACTTGGTACAGCAGGTATTGTGGTTATTAACAAAGATCAAGACATAATTAAATGTATGGCAAGGATTGCAAGATTTTACAAACATGAGAGTTGTGGTCAATGTACACCTTGTAGAGAAGGTTCTGGTTGGATGTGGAGAATGCTTGAGAGAATGGCAAAAGGTGATGCAACTAAGGATGAGGTAGATATGTTAGGTGATGTTACAAATCAAATTGCAGGACATACTATTTGTGCTTTTGGAGAAGGCTCATCATGGCCAGTTCAAGGATTGCTTAGACATTTTAAAAAAGAAATTGAGAAAAGAAACAATTTAGATCCTATTGTTCAAAAGAAAAACAATATTCCATATTTAGTAGATCAACATTTATTGGATAAAAAAAATGCTTAAATTAAAAGTAAATGAAATCGAGGTTGAAGTTGAAGAAGGTTTAACTGTTCTTCAAGCTTGCGAAAAAGCTGGAGTGGAAATTCCAAGATTTTGTTACCATGAAAAATTATCGATAGCAGGTAATTGTAGAATGTGTTTAGTTGAAATGGAAAAATCTCCTAAACCAATTGCTTCATGTGCTATGCCAGCTGCTGAGGGTATGAATATTAAAACAAATACTGCTTTAGTAGAAAAAGCTCGTAAGGGAGTAATGGAATTTTTGTTAGCTAACCATCCTTTAGATTGTCCTGTTTGCGATCAAGGTGGTGAATGCGATCTTCAAGATCAATCAATGTATTACGGAGTGGATAAATCAAGATTTAAAGAAAACAAAAGAGCAGTTCCCGAAAAAAATATGGGACCATTGATTAAAACCCAAATGACAAGATGTATTCATTGCACTAGATGCGTAAGATTTGCAACGGAAGTTGCGGGAGTTACCGAGCTTGGTGCCATTGGGAGAGGTGAAGATATGCAAATTACAACTTACCTAGAGCAATCAATGCAATCAGAATTGTCTGCAAACGTTGTAGATTTATGTCCAGTAGGAGCCCTAACATCAAAACCTTATGTATTTGAAGCTAGACCATGGGAACTAAAGAAAACTGAAACAATTGATGTAATGGATGCAATTGGATCAAATGTAAGAGTAGATACATATGATTGGGAAGTCAAAAGAGTACTTCCAATTATTAATGAAGATATTAATGAAGAATGGATCTCAGACAAAACAAGATACGCTTGTGATGGTCTTCTACATCAAAGATTAGATACTCCATTTATCAAATACAACGGCAAATTTGAAAAGGCCTCATGGGATGAAGTGTATAAAATAATTAAATCTAAATTTGAAAACACATCAAAAGAAAAAATATGTGGTTTTGTTGGTGATTTAACCAATATGGAGACTAGTTATATTTTTAAAGAATTTTTTGATCGAACAATTGATACTAAAAATTATGACTCAAGATCTGATAACAGATTTATAAATACTTCAAAAAGAGAAAACTATTTATTTAATTCTTCTATAAATGGTATTGAAGAAGCAGATTTAATTTTGATAGTAGGTGCAAACCCTAGATATGAAGCAACTATTTTAAATGCTAGAATTAGAAAAGCTTACTTAAAAAATAATACAAAAATTATTTCACTTAACGATGTTGGCGATTTAACTTATCCTTATCAAAGTTTAGATGGTCAAACGCAAACTTTAAATAATATTCTTGAAGGAAATCATGACGTATCTAAAGAAATTGTAATTTCAAAAAAACCACTTATTGTTATTGGTGAGTCTCTACTTAGATTAAAGTCTTCAGAATTTTTGTTTAATAAAACAAAAGAATTTTTATCAAAAAATAATAAAATTTCAGATGAATGGAACTCTTTAAATATTTTATCAACTGATGCAGCAACTGTAGGAAATATTGATCTTGGAATAATTAATAATGAAAATAACTTAATAAATGATTTAAAAGAACATAAATTTGATATTGTTTATCTTGTGGGTCAAGACAATTTAGAATTTGATAAAAAAAATGAATTCATAATTTACCAAGGTAGCCATGGTGATAAAGGTGCTGAGTCAGCTGATATTATTTTACCAGGCGCTGCTTATACTGAACAAAACGGATACTTCACTAATTTAGAAGGAAAAATTCAAAAAGCCTTCAAAGCATCTTATCCACCAGGTGAAGCAAAGGAAGATTGGCAAATAATTAACGAACTAGCTGAATTTATTAATAATAGAAAATTATTTAATGATAAGGATGAATTAGAAAGCAGCATGTTTAACCATTTAAATTTACAAAAAGAAAAACAAGTAAATGAGATTAATAACTCTACTAATGCGTTTCAAAATGAAACTTTAACAATCAATGTAAAAGACTATTATTTTTCAAATGTAATTGCTAGATCATCAAAAACGATGGTTGAATGTAATAACTCTAAATTAAATTTAAAATCAACAGGTACAGAAGGTTAATATGGAATACTTGAGCATAGTTTTTCAAGAAGTTTATAAGATCTTATTCTTACTAGTTCCTGTTCTTGTTTCTGTAGCAATGATTGTTTGGCTAGATAGACGAGTTTGGGCTTTTGTTCAAAAAAGACAAGGACCTAATGTTGTTGGTCCTTTCGGTTTATTACAATCTTTAGCTGATGCTTTAAAATATATATTTAAAGAAATCATTATTCCATCCAGTTCAAATAAAGTGATTTTCATACTGGCTCCTATAGTCACGATGACTTTAGCTTTGATAGCATGGGCTGTAATTCCATTTAGCGCAACTCAGGTTTTAGCAGATATCAATGTTGGAATTCTTTACTTATTTGCTGTTTCCTCACTAGGTGTTTACGGAATAATAATGGGTGGATGGGCATCAAACTCCAAATATCCCTTTTTAGGAGCAATTCGTTCAGCTGCTCAAATGGTATCTTATGAGGTTTCAATTGGGGTAATAATTATCAATGTTTTACTCTGTGTTGGTTCACTGAATTTAAACGATATCGTTATTGCTCAACAAAATATGTGGTTTGTAATCCCATTATTTCCAATGTTTGTAATATTTTTTATTTCCGCTTTAGCTGAAACTAATAGGCCTCCGTTTGATTTACCTGAAGCAGAAGCAGAGTTGGTTGCCGGTTATCAAACAGAATATTCAGGAATGATGTATGCAATGTTTTGGTTGGGTGAGTATGCAAATATTTTATTGATGTGTGCGATGGGAGCAATATTATTTTTAGGTGGGTGGATGTCCCCAATTGATGTTTATCCATTTACGTTAGTACCAGGTGCAATATGGTTAATATTAAAAATTCTTCTTTTATTTATTCTTTTTGCTTTAGTTAAGGCGATAGTACCTAGATATAGATATGACCAATTAATGAGACTTGGTTGGAAAGTTTTTCTTCCTCTTTCTTTAATTTGGGTGGTATTAACAGCTAGCTATTTGTTATATTTTAACCTTTTACCTGTGAATTAATAATGAAGATTTCAAGATTTTTTAAAACTATATTGATGGCAGACTTCATTGGCGGTTTGTTGATTGCTATAAAAGAATTATTTAAATCAAAAAAAACAATTAATTACCCATTTGAAAAAGGTAAAATTAGTCCTCGTTTTAGAGGTGAGCATGCTCTGAGAAGGTATCCAAACGGAGAAGAAAGATGTATTGCTTGTAAATTATGTGAAGCAGTTTGCCCAGCACAGGCAATAACAATCGAGTCAGCTGAAAGAGAAGATGGAAGTAGAAAAACAACTCGTTACGATATTGATATGATGAAGTGCATTTATTGTGGCTTATGTGAAGAATCTTGTCCAGTAGATGCAATAGTACAAGGTCCAAATTTTGAATTTTCAACGGAAACAAGAGAAGAACTTTATTACACAAAAGAAAAATTATTAGATAATGGTGATAGATGGGAGAATGTTTTAGAGGCTAATATTAAAGCTGACAATATCCACAGATAAAAATGATTGCACACGCTATTTTCTTTTATACATTTTCTATAATTGCTGTTGTTTCAGCTATAATGGTTACTGCTTCTAAAAATACTGTTCACTCAGTATTTTTCTTAATTCTTGATTTCATAAGTATTTCTTGTCTTTTTATAATGATTGGTGCTGAATTTTTGGGAATGATAATGCTAATTGTTTATGTTGGAGCTGTTGCAGTTCTGTTTTTATTTGTTGTTATGATGTTAAACGTAGCCCAACAAAAAAATCAATGGTTTGCAGGTCAACAAAGTTCCAAACATATCCCGGTAGGATTAATTATCAGTACGCTTATATTCGTTGAAGTAATAATTGTAATTGGTGGTTGGAAATATAAACCAGAAATTTTTGATATTAACAATTCAATTGCTCAAACAAGCATTAGCAATACTCACTCATTAGGACAGATTTTATATACAGATTATATTCATGTGTTTCAAATAAGTGGAATGATCCTGTTAGTAGCTATGGTTGGGGCTATTGTATTAACATTTAGACAAAGATCAGGTGTAAAAAGACAAAGTTATATCAAGCAAATATCTAGAGAAAGAGCAGAAGGTGTTGAGGTGTTGGAAGTTCAGAGTAATAAAGGGGTTAAAATAGATGATTGATATAGGTTTAGGACATTATTTAACTTTAGGAGCAGTGATATTTTCAATTGGAGTAATTGGTATATTCCTTAATAGGAAGAACATCATTGTCATTTTAATGAGTATTGAATTGATATTACTAGCTGTAAATATCAATTTAGTTGCTTTTTCTATTTATTTAGGAGATTTGGCAGGACAAGTCTTTACTTTATTTATTCTTACTGTTGCAGCTGCAGAAGCAGCTATAGGATTAGCAATCATTGTTGTCTATTTCAGAAATTCTGGAACAATACGAGTTGAAGAAATTGATAAGTTGAAAGGATAATCATGGAACTATCAATTATATTTCTTCCACTTATTGCTTCAATTATCTCTGGTTTTTTTGGAAGATATATCGGTGATAGAAACTCAGAAATAGTAACAAGTGTTTTAGTTTCTATTTCTGCATTTTTATCAATTTATGTTCTTTATCAAGTAATTGTAAATCAATACGAAGAAAATATTGTTATAGCAACCTGGATAAGCTCTGGGTCACTTGATGTAAATTGGTCAATGTTAATTGATCCTTTATCAGCAGTAATGTTAGTAGTTGTAACTTCTGTATCTGCTTTAGTACATATCTACTCAATTGGTTATATGTCTCATGACCCTCATAAGCCAAGATTTATGGCTTATTTATCATTGTTCACATTTGCGATGTTGATGCTTGTAACTTCAGATAATTTTATTCAATTATTTTTTGGTTGGGAAGGTGTTGGATTATGTTCTTACTTCCTAATTGGTTTCTGGTTTAAAAAAGAAAGTGCAAATGCTGCAGCCATAAAAGCATTTGTTGTAAACAGAGTAGGTGACTTTGGTTTTGCTTTAGGAATTTTCTTAATATTTTATTTATTTGGAACTGTTAATTACTCAGAAGTTTTTCAACAAATTCCAACAGTTGTAGATAAAAACTTACCATTTTTAGGTTTTGAAGTTAAAGCAATAGATTTAGTTTGTTTACTTCTATTTATTGGAGCAATGGGTAAATCTGCACAGATATTGCTACATACTTGGCTACCTGATGCTATGGAGGGTCCAACTCCAGTTTCTGCATTAATTCATGCAGCAACGATGGTAACAGCTGGTGTTTTCTTAGTAGTAAGATGTTCTCCAGTTTATGAATATTCACCATTAATACTAAATTTTATAACTATCGTTGGAATGACCACCGCATTCTTTGCAGCAACTGTCGCTCTAGTTCAAACAGATATAAAAAAAATTATTGCTTATTCTACATGCAGCCAACTTGGTTATATGTTTTTTGCAGCTGGAGTAGGCGCATACAATGTTGCCATGTTTCACTTATTTACTCATGCATTTTTCAAAGCTTTATTATTTTTAGGATCTGGTTCAGTAATCCATGCATTTAAAGATGAGCAAAATATAAATAATATGGGTGGTGTATGGAAAAAGTTACCATACACCTATGCTTTAATGATTATTGGAACACTTGCTTTAACAGGTTTTCCATTTTTATCAGGATTTTATTCTAAAGATGCAATTATAGAATTTGCGTATTTAAAAGGTAATACTACTGGTTATTATGCTGCTGGGATTGGAATAATTACAGCATTTTTAACATCTATTTATTCATGGAGATTAATCTTTAAAACTTTCCATGGAGAGTACAATAATAAAGAAATCAAGATAGAGGAAACACATGAGTCTCCATTAGTAATGCTTGTTCCTTTATTTATCCTCTCAATAGGAGCGATATTTGCAGGATTTCTATTTAAAGGACTATTTATTGGTCATGGTGATAATTTATTCTGGGCAGAGTCTATTAAGTTTTTAGAGCCTTTAAGTACAAAACATCCACCTTTATGGTTTTTACTTTTAACACCTTGTTTAGTTTTAGTATCTATTCCAATTTCGTATAGTTGAACCACGTCGGTTGTTCCTGTAATCCAATAAATTGAAATTATTGCAACCAACATCAAAACAGAACCTAACAATGTGTATAAAA
>CACIXF010000013.1 GCA_902590535.1 uncultured Pelagibacteraceae bacterium | reverse complement strand
CTCTGAATGAAATGTTCCATGTGAGCCAGTAAATCCCTGACAAATTACTTTAGTATTTTTATTTACCAAAACTGACATTTTATTTTATCGCCTCAACAATTTTCTTAGCAGCGTCATCTAAATTTTCTGCAGAAATTAATTTTAATCCAGAATTATCAAGAATTTTTTTTCCTTCTTTGAAATTTGTGCCTGCTAATCTTACAACCAAAGGTACACTAATATTAATTTCTTTAGCTGCATCAACTACTCCTTGGGCAAGAACATCACATCTCATTATTCCTCCAAAAATATTAATTAAAATACCTTTAACATTTTTATCTGAGAGAATTATCTTTAATGCAGCAGATACTTTTTCTTTGGATGCACCACCACCTACATCTAAAAAATTTGCTGGCTCTTTACCATACAATTTAATTATATCCATTGTTGCCATTGCTAATCCCGCCCCATTCACCATACAGCCAATACTTCCATCTAGCTTGATATACGCAAGATCATGCTTGCTAGCTTCTATCTCGGTAGGATCTTCCTCATTTAAATCTCTTAATTCAACAATTTCTGGATGCCTGAATAAAGCGTTAGAGTCGAAATTAACTTTTGCATCTAAACAAACAATTTTTTCCTCTTTTGTCAAAATTAATGGATTTACTTCAACCATGTTTGCGTCAGTACCTACAAACATTTTATATATTGATTTAATTAATGTTATTGCTTGTTTTTTTGTGTCTTCATTTAAATTAAAAATATTAATTATTTTTTCACAATCTGAATCAGAAATTTCATCACCCATATCAACTTTTGTAGTTATAATTTTTTCAGGTGAACTGCTTGCAACTTCTTCAATGTCCATCCCTCCTTGGTCACTTGATATAAATGCAATTTTAGAACTTGCCCTATCAACCAGGCACGATAAGTAAAATTCTTTATCTATATTTGATGATTCTTCTACGTATAATCTTTTTACCTCTCTACCTTCAGGGCCAGTTTGATGAGTAACTAGTGTTTTTCCAAGTAATTCTTTAGCTGCTGCCGTTAGTTCCTCAATAGAGTTTAAAATTTTTACACCACCAGCTTTTCCTCTACCTCCAGCATGGATTTGTGCTTTAAGCACATATTTCTCAGTTTTGAGTGCTTTTGCTTTTTGAATAAGTTCATCAACATTAAGCGCAAATACTCCTTCGGGAACTACAGCTCCATATTTTTTTAATATTTGTTTAGCTTGATGCTCGTGAATATTCATTATTATTTAGATAAATCAGGATCTATTTTAGATGCAGCTTCCCATAAAGCTTTTACAGCATCTATTGAATGCATAAATTCTTTTTTTTCTTTTTCATCTAAATCAATCTCTTCAATTTTTTCTACACCATCTTTTCCAATGACAACAGGAACACCTGCATAAACATTTTTTACACCATATTCTCCATTTAATTGTACAGCGCAGGGTAATAATTTTTTCTGATCATTTAAATATGCTTCTGCCATTTGAACACCTGAAGCTGCTGGTGCATAAAAAGCAGATCCTTTTTCTAAATATTTAACTATTTCTGCACCACCATCTCGTGTTCTTTGATTAATTTCCTCAACTCTTTCTGAAGAAATCTTTCCATCCTTTACAAGATCTAACAATGGTTTACCTGAAATTTTTGTAAATCTTGGCATAGGAACCATGGTGTCACCATGACCACCCATAACCATTGCCTCAATTTCTCTTACTGGCACATTAAGTTCTAATGATAAAAATAATTTAAACCTCGAACTATCTAAAATACCTGCCATACCAACAACTTTATTTGATGGCAAACCTGAAAATTTTTGAAATGCCATAACCATAACGTCTAAAGGATTGGTGATACAGATCACAAAAGCGTTAGGAGCATTTTTCTTTACCCCCTCAGCAACTTGTTTAATAATTTTTAAATTAATTCCAAGAAGATCGTCTCGGCTCATTCCAGGTTTCCTTGGAACACCTGCTGTAATTATAATTACATCTGAATCTTTTATATCCTCATAGTTATCAGTTCCTGAAAACCTAACATTGAAACCATCTACAGATGAAGATTGTGCAATATCTAATGCTTTTCCTTTTGCAATACCACTAGCTACATCAAATAAAACCACTTCATTTACTAATTCTTTTGTTCCTATTAAATGTGCAAGAGTTCCACCTATTTGGCCTGCACCAATTAAAGATATTTTTGTCATTTATTTCCTTTATTTCATTGTTGGCATAACAAATTCCACATTTGATCGGACACCTGAAGGCCATCTGGACGTTACTGTTTTAAGTTTAGTATAAAATTTTATTCCTTCCATACCATGCATTCCACTATCTCCAAATAATGATCTTTTCCAACCACCAAAACTATGAAATGCCATTGGAACTGGGATCGGCACGTTAATACCAACCATACCTACTTGAATATTACTTGCAAAAGTTCTACCTGCATCACCGTCTCTTGTATAAATACTAACTCCATTTCCGTACTCATGGTCGTTAATTAATTTTGCAGCTTCTTCAAAAGTTTTTACTCGAACAACTGATAAGACTGGACCGAATATTTCCTCTTTGTAAATTCTCATATCTTTATTTACATGATCAAACAAGCATCCACCTATATAGAAACCATTTTCATAACCTTGAAGTTTTAAACCTCTTCCATCAACCACTAGCTTTGCGCCTTCCTTGACACCTAAATCAACGTAACTTGTAACTTTTTCTAAATGTTCTTTTGTAACTAAAGGTCCCATTTCCGATGCTTTATCCATTCCAGGACCAACTTTTAAAGCTTCAGCTTTTTTTGATAATCTTGATACAAGTTCATCACCAATATCTCCAACCGCAACCGCAACTGATTGAGCCATACATCTTTCTCCAGCTGAACCATAAGCAGCACCCATTAAACCATTTACTGCACCATCTAAATCACAATCTGGCATAACAACTAAATGGTTTTTTGCTCCACCCAAAGCTTGAACTCTTTTTTCATTTTTAGCTGAATTTTCATAAATATATTTTGCAATAGGAGTAGATCCTACGAAACTAACAGCTTTGATATCTTTGTTTTCCAAAATTGCATCAACAGCTTCTTTATCTCCATTTATTACGTTAAATACTCCCTCTGGAAGACCCGCCTCAGAAAGTAATTCTGCTAATCTTATTGCGCAAGAAGGGTCTTTTTCTGATGGTTTAAGAATAAAAGTGTTTCCACAAGCTATTGCTATTGGAAACATCCACATTGGTACCATAGCAGGAAAATTAAAAGGTGTAATACCTGCAACAACTCCTAATGGTTGTCTGATTGACCAACTATCAACATTGGTTCCAACATTTTCTGAAAACTCACCTTTTAATAAATGTGGTATTCCACAAGCAAATTCTACCACCTCAAGTCCTCTAGTTAAAGAGCCTCTTGCATCTTCATAAACTTTTCCATGTTCTGAAACTATTAACTTCGTTAATTCATCAGAATTTTTTTCAATTAATTCTTTAAATTTAAATATTATTCTAGCTCTTTGTAGAGCAGGTTTTAAAGACCAACTTTCAAATGCTTTTTTTGCTACCTCAACAGCACTGTCTAGATCAGATTTTGAAGCAAGTCTTACCTCTGACTCTTGTTCGCCAGTTGCTGGATTAAAAACTTTTCCTTTTTTATCTGAAGATCCCGGAATTATTTTACCGTTTACGAAGTGTTCTATTAATTTCATGAATACGGTGTTTTAGATCAAAAATATCGAATAGTCTATTTAAACATTAGCTGTTGCTAACATTTTTTTTATTTCAGCTATAGCTTTTGCTGGATTCAAGCCCTTAGGACATGCATTTGTACAATTTAATATTGTATGGCATCTATATAATTTTAATTCATCTGAAACTTTTTTTAATCTAGCTTTTCTCTCTTCATCTCTACTATCAATAATCCATCTATAAGCCTGTAGCAGAACTGCTGGACCTAAATATTTATCTCCATTCCACCAATAACTTGGGCAAGATGTAGAACAGCAAGCACACATAATGCATTCGTAAGCACCATCAAGTTTTGCTCTATCTTCTTTAGACTGATAAATTTCTGTTGTCTGTTTTGTTGAGTTATTTTTTAACCAAGGTTCAATAGATTGATATTGTTTATATAAGCCATCTAAATCACCAATCAAATCTTTTTTAACTTTTAAATGAGGTAGAGGATATATATCAATGTCACCGTCAATCTCTGCATGAGGAGTTGTACAAGCAAGTCCGTTTTTTCCTCCCATATTCATAGCACAAGAACCACAAACACCATGAGCACAAGATCTTCTATAGGCCAATGTAGGATCAATTTCGTTTTTAATTTTATTTAGAATATCCAGCACCTTAGATGGACAATTATCCATATCAACTTCGTATGTATCAATTCTAGGATTTTCTTCTGTCGATGGATCCCATCTATAAATATTTACTTTTCTTAAATTTTTAGATCCAGTTTTGTCTTTAAAATATTTGCCTTTTTTAACCTCTGAATTTTTAGGTAAACTTAGCTGAACCATTAATATACTCTCTCTTGTGGTGGAAAATATTGAACTTCATTTGTTAAAGTTGATTTGTGTACTGCTCTGTAACTAATCTTTGTATTTTTTCCATCACACCAAGCAAGAGTATGTTGCATAAATTTTTCGTCATCTCTTTTTGGATAGTCATCTCTCGCGTGAGCACCTCTGCTCTCTTTTCTATGATATGCAGACTCTACAGTAGTTACTGCTTGTCTTATTAAATTATCAAATTCTAATGTTTCAACTAAATCAGTATTAAATACTAAAGACCTATCTTTAACTGAAATTGAGTCCATACCATCATAAGTTTTTTTAATCTCATCAACACCTTCTTTAAGATTTTTTTCTGTTCTAAAAACTGCACATTTCGACTGCATAGTTTTTTGCATTGAAAGTCTAAGTTCTGCAGTACTATTATTTCCTTGTGCATTTCTAAGTTTATCAAATCTATCTAAACATTTTTGTGTTTCTGACTCAGGAATTTCTTCATGAGGTGTTCCTGGCTTAACTAGCTCAGCTGTTCTTTTTGCTGCTGCTCTTCCAAATACTACTAAATCAATTAAAGAATTAGAACCAAGTCTATTTGCTCCATGAACAGAGACACATGCCGCTTCTCCTATAGCCATTAAACCTGGAACAGTTTTTTCTGAGCCATTTACAGTTAATACTTCTGCTTTATAGTTTGTTGGAATACCACCCATATTATAATGAACTGTTGGTACAACAGGAATTGGTTCTTTAGTTACATCTACATTTGCGAATAATCTTGCTGCATCAGTAATTCCAGGAAGCCTGCTTTCAATAATATCTTTATCTAAGTGACTTAGGTTCAAATGAACATGATCTTGATCTTTTCCAACACCTCTTCCCTCATTAATCTCAATAGACATAGATCTACTAACAACATCTCTTGATGCTAAATCTTTTGCATTTGGAGCATACCTTTCCATAAATCTTTCACCTTTAGAATTTGTAAGATAGCCTCCTTCTCCTCGCGCACCTTCTGTTATTAAGGTGCCGTGGCCATAAATTCCTGTTGGGTGAAATTGAACAAACTCCATATCCTGAAGCGGTAATCCAGCTCTTAAAACCATTGCATTGCCATCACCAGTGCAAGTATGTGCTGATGTTGCTGAATAATAAACTTTTCCATAACCACCAGTAGCAATAATTACTGTGTGTGCTCTAAATCTATGAATTGTGCCATCATTCAAATTCCAAGCAATTAGACCTTTGCATTCTCCATTCTTCATTAACAAATCTAATGCAAAATATTCAATAAAAAATTCTGTATTATGCTTTAACGCTTGTCCATATAATGTATGTAAAATAGCATGTCCTGTTCTATCAGCTGCTGCACAAGTTCTTTGAACTATTCCATTTCCATAATTTTTTGTCATTCCACCAAATGGTCTTTGATAAATTTTTCCCTCTTCAGTTCTACTAAATGGAACTCCATATTTCTCTAATTCTAAAACTGCTTTAGGTGCTTCTTTACAAAGATATTCAATACTATCTTGATCACCTAACCAATCTGCACCTTTGACAGTGTCATACATGTGCCATCTCCAATCATCTTCTCCCATGTTTCCTAGTGCTGCTGATATTCCACCTTGTGCAGCTGATGTATGACTTCTGGTAGGAAATACTTTTGAGATACAAGCTGTTTTTAAGCCAGCCTCGCTAAGCCCTACTGCCGCTCTTAAACCTGATCCACCTGCACCAAGTACAACAACATCGTACTCATGGTCTATAATATTATATGCTTTCATGTATTTAAGTTAAAAATTACAATTATTGTAATTACTGGAATTGTTATAGCAAAAAAATTTAGGACTTTGTTTGCGGCATTTTTGGTTTTTTTATCGTTAATATAGTCTTCAAAAACCTCACTTATAGTCAAAGCTGAAAAAAAATAAGCAATAACTAAAAATAATCCAATTAGGAATTTAGATGGTTGTGTTGTTAAAAAATTCACTATTTCAAAATAACTTTTATCATAGATATTCACTAAATTTATAATAAACCAGAGCATTAAAGGTAGTAGGATTGCGGAACTAATTTTTAAGAATAACCATTTTTTTGTTACTGGAAGCATTATATTAATCCTCTGCCTATTAAATAAATTAAGGTAGTTAAAACAATCGAACCAAAAATAACTAACAAACCTGTAATTTTTGTTGTTTGTAATTCAAATCCATAACCCAAATCCATAATCAAGTGTCTTACTTCACTTAACATTTGAAAACTAAATGACCAGGTTATTCCAATTAAAATAAATTTACCTAAAAAAGTTTCTAAAAAATTTTTAATGATTTGATAATTACTTTCTCCTAGAAGCATTAATGCAAACCAAATACAAATTAATGTGATTGCAAAAAAATTAATTATTCCTGTAATTCTGTGTGAAATAGATACTAATGAAGAAATATGCCATTTATAAATTTGTATGTGTGGTGATAAAGGTCTGTTTTCCATATTTTATTTTGAATTAATAATTGTTTCAGCAATTTCAACAGAATTAAGTGCAGCACCTCTCAATAGGTTGTCTGATACAATCCACAAATTTAACGAATTTTTTTTAGTTTTGTCTTCCCTAATTCTAGATATATATGTCTCATCACTCCCAGCTGCTTCAAATGGTGTGCTATAACCTCCATTTTCTCTTTTATCAATAACCTCACAACCATCTGCTTTACTTAAAACATCTCTCACTTTTTCTAAAGTATATGGTTTTTCAAATTCTATATTTACAGACTCCGAATGAGATACTAAAACAGGAATTCTTACACATGTAGCTGTAAGTTCAATTGACTCGTCTAAGATTTTTTTTGTTTCATATGTCATTTTTAATTCTTCTTTTGTATATCCATCATCAGCAAAAACATCGATATGTGGAATAACATTAAAAGCGATTTGTTTAGTAAAATTTTTTGACTCTATTTTTTTTCCATCTAAATATTGTTTAGTTTGATCAATTAATTCGTCCATTGGACTTTTGCCACCACCTGAAACAGATTGGTAAGTTGAAACTACAACTCTTTTAATTTTAAATAAATTATGTAGTGGTTTAAGTGCTATAACAAGTTGTGCTGTAGAACAATTTGGATTGGCAATAATATTTTTTTTCATATTTTTAATTTCGGCTGCATTCACTTGTGGAACGATCAATGGAACGTCAGGATCCATCCTAAAAAAACTTGAATTATCTATTACAATTGTGTGCTTGGCAGCCTTTTCTGCAAATTTTTCAGCAATTTTTCCTCCTGCTGCAAAAAAAGTTATATCTGCTTTTGAAAAATCATATGTCTCTAAATTTTCAATAACATACTCTTTATCTCTAAAAGAGATTTTTTTTCCTGCACTTTTTTCTGAGGCAACTAAATATAGATTATCAAACTTAAAGTTTTTTTTATCAAATACTTCAAGAGTTTTTCTCCCAACATTTCCTGTTGCACCTACTATAGCTATGTTCATTTTAAAGTTGTTATACTAAATAAAAGGTAAATCGCAAACTTTACCACTACAAATATCACCATTTATGCTTGCTTTTACGTTCTGATCTATATTCCAATGCGATTTTTTCATCATAGCAATACCAATTACTTTTTTAAAATGAGGCGAATAACAGGCTGACCTTAATTCCCCAATAATTTTGTTATTATCATCAGTAAGATCTAAAGAGCCTGTTAAACTTATTTTGTCCAAATCTAACTTAACACCCATTAACTTTCTTTTTATACCTTCAGATTTTATTTTCTTTAATTTTTCTTTTCCTAAAAAAATAATATCACTATCTATGTTGACATATTTATCAAAACCACATTCATAAGGATTATCTCCGTTATCCATATCATTGCCTTGAGATAACAGTCCACTTTCGATTCGTTCTATTAAATTAGGACACCCTGGTTTAATATTAAATTCTTTTCCAATTTCAAATAAATGATCATATAGTTTTAAGCCTGCTTCAGTATTTTGAACATAAACTTCATAACCTCCCTGTTTAGACCATCCAGATTGTGCGATAAGGTGTTTTGCACCTCCAAATTCAAAATAATCAAAACCAAAAAATTTTAATTTTGTGATCTGTTCTCCAAATACTTTTTCCATCAATTGAAATGATTTTGGACCTTGTACTGCCATGATATCAACTTTTGGCTCTATGATTTTAACTTCAAATTTATTTCCAATTGCTAATCCTTTTGCAAATAAAATTACGTCCGTATCTGCAATAGAAATCCACCATTTATTTTGATTAATTCTTAAAACAACTGGATCATTAATTAATCCAGCATTATCATCTATAATCGGACAATAATAACATCTTCCATCTTTAGATTTTGATAAATCTCTACAAGTCATTAGCTGAACTAATTTTGCAGAATCTTTTCCTGAGATTTCTACCTGTCTTTCAGCTGCTACATCCCAAATTTGAACATGCTCTTTTAAATGATGATAAGAATCTTCAATTGAACCAAAGGCAGCTGGAAGCAACATATGGTTATAAATTGTATAAGCTGTAACACCCTGTTCCTCAATTCGAGAAGTATATGGTGTACCTCTAAGTCTTCTTGATTTTGCAATTAAAAAGTTTTTCATTTTTTCAAAAATTCTAAAACCTTGTCTCTCATTTCAAATGCTTTTTCAATCATAATCATGTGGCCGCAACCCTCGATTATGTGTGTAGATGAGTTGTTAATTAGACTAGAAAATTTTTTTCCAGCTTCTAGATTTACCATCTTATCTAGAGAACCAAAAATAAACATTGACGGAAATTCTATTAATTTAGCAGCATCGGAACCATTTTTGTAATTGTTACATGCTACAAGGTCCACCGCCAGTATGTCTCTTATGTCTCGAGGTGATTGTATTATTTTTTCTACTGGGTTACCTCCAATAAATCTTTTTGAACCTTCATAACCCCACTTCATCATTAATTTAACAGCATCAGAGTCTCCATTTTTTGCTAGATCAATTAAATCTGGATGAACTGGCATCTTATTTGACCCTCCGATAAAAACTAACTTTTTTAATCTATTTTTATATTTATGAGCATATTCAAGTATTTCCAAGCAACCTTGAGAATGACCAATTAAAATTAAATTATTTAAATTAAGTTTATTAAAAACCTGTTCCAACCAATCAGCTATTTTTTCAATACTATCTAAGCAAGGGCCGTCAGAATTACCGTGCCCAGGTAAATCAATAGATAATACGTTAAAATTATTATTTGAAAAAAACTGTTCAGTTAGAGACCAAACAATATGCGAAAGACCACTTCCATGAAGAAATACTATTGTTTCTTTATTTTGATCAATACCCTGTCCTACATCAGACGCATAAACATTTTTATTTTCCAATTGAAAATTCAAAAATTACCTAAACTTGTTTTCTTAATTCAAACTTTTGTATTTTTCCTGTCGAAGTTTTTGGCAAATCACAGAACACAACCTTTTTAGGAACTTTAAATCCCGCTAAAGTTTCTTTACAAAAATCAATTAATTCTTTTTCTGATACCGGCTTATCTTTAACCATTTCAATAAATGCACAAGGAACTTCTCCCCATTTTTCATCTGGTTTTGCAACAACTGCAGCAATAGAAACTGATGGATGTTTAGAAAGTGTATTTTCTATTTCAATTGAAGAAATATTTTCTCCTCCAGAAATAATTATATCTTTTGATCTATCTTGTATTTTTACATACCCATCAGGATGCATTACAGCTAAATCACCACTATGAAACCATCCATCTTTCATGGCTTTATCAGTAGCATCTTTGTCTTTAAAGTAACCTTTCATTACGACATTCCCTCTAATCATAATTTCACCAATTGTTTTTCCATCTTTAGGAACTTCTTTCATTGTTTCTGGATCCAAAACAACGACACCTTCAGTATTTGGATATCTCACACCTTGCCTTGCCTTAATTTCATTTTGTTTTTCCTCATCGAAATTATTCCATTCATCATTCCACGCACACTGAGTAACATGTCCATAAGTTTCCGTTAAACCGTATACATGCATAACCTCAAAACCTAATGCTCTCATTTTTTTGAAAATTATACTTGGTGGTGGCGCTCCAGCAGTCAAAACATAAACTTTTTGTTTTAATTTTTTTTTGTCACTTTCAGGAGCTCCTGTAATCATATTTAATACTATTGGGGCACCACCAAAATGAGTTACTTCATATTTATCGATTAATTCAAAAATTTTTTTTATGTCAATATTTCTTAAACAAATTGTCCTTCCGTTTAGCATTGGAACTGTCCATGGATAACACCAACCATTACAATGAAACATTGGAACCACTGTTAAAAAATTTAATCTATTTGGCATGTTCCAAGCTACCGAACTTCCTGTAGACATTAAATATGCACCTCTATGATGATAAACTACTCCTTTGGGATTTCCTGTAGTGCCTGATGTATAGCTTAATGATATTGCTTGCCATTCATCCTCTGGCATTTGCCAATCGAAATTTTCATCACCGGTATTTAAAAAACTTTCATATTCTAAATCGCCAATTTTTTCTAATTTCGATTGATCGGCATTTTTAT
Organism: uncultured Pelagibacteraceae bacterium; assembly: GCA_902590535.1. GTDB lineage: Bacteria > Pseudomonadota > Alphaproteobacteria > Pelagibacterales > Pelagibacteraceae > Pelagibacter. The sequence continues at coordinate 11,608 of CACIXF010000013.1, read as the reverse complement.
CATCTATATCAATTATTATAATTTTTTTTTTTAAAGTTTTTAATGCTTTCTTAACTTCTCCATGTAATTGTCTATCAACTACTAGTACCTTTGCATCACTGTGATCTAAAATATATGAAATTGTATTTGCATCTAATCTTATATTAATTGTATTTAATACTGCACCTGCCATAGGTACTGAGTAATGTCCTTCGAAAATCTCTGGTGTATTAAAGGCTAAGAATGAAACAGTGTCTCCTTTTTTAATTCCAATTTTTGACAGTGCACTAGCAAATTTTACAGCTCTTTTGTAAACTTCATTCCAAGTATATTTCCTATCTTCATAAATTATAGCTTCATAATTTGGATAAATTTCCCTTGCTCTTTTAAGAAACGTTAATGGGGTAAGTGGTACGTAGTTTGCTTTATTTTTTTCTAAATTTGTCTCGTAATGATTCATTATTAATTAAACTTAAAATTCATTATATTAGAACTTCCAGAAATAGCAGATTTGTAATGATACTCAGCTCTAGGCAATACCTTATCAAAATAAAATTTTGCTGTATTTATTTTATCACTATAAAATTCTTTATTTTTTTCAAAATCACTAAAACTTACATCTAAAATTTTGATCCAAGCATAAGCAATTGAAACATATCCCAGACTTCTCAAATAATCATTTGCTGCAGCACTTACATCGTCTTTTTCGATTTTATGTTTATCCTTAATCCAGTCGGTAAACTTAGATAAAATATCTAAATAATGATTTAATTCTTTTGAAAATGTTTTTACTTTTTCATTTTTACTATCACATTCAGATTTAATCATATCTAAAAACTTATCGATAACATCGCCATTTTTATTTGATAATTTTCTAAATACTAAATCTGCTGCCTGAACAGAATTTGTTCCTTCATAGATTGGGGTAATACGATTATCTCTATATAATTGCTCTATTCCTTGGTCTTTAGTGTACCCATATCCACCATGTATTTGCATCGCGTCGTTCGTAATTTCCATAGCTAAATCTGTAAATAATGACTTAACAACTGGTGTCATCAATGAAACATAATCCAAAGCTTCTTGTTTAATCTTTTCATCAGGATGATAAAGACTCACCTCAGTTTGTTGTGATAACCAAAAACATAAAGCTCTTTCTCCTTCAATAATTGACTTCATATTAAGTAAAGATCTTCTAATATCCGCATGATCTATTATAAAGTCTGCACCATTTGTAGATTTTGAATTATTTGTTTTTCCTTGCTTTCTCTCTTTTGCATAAGCAAGAGAGTTCTGATACGCAATTTCAGAGATTCCTAAACCTTGAATGCCTACCACTATTCTCTCAAGGTTCATCATAGTAAACATAGCACTAAGACCTTTGTCTTTGTTACCAATCATATAACCAGTTGCTTCATCAAAATTTAACACACATGTTGCTGAACCCTTTATTCCCATTTTACTCTCTATAGATCCTGTTGAAATTCCATTTCTTTGACCAACACTACCATCTTCATTTACAATAAATTTTGGTACTAAAAATAAACTAATTCCTTTAGTGCCCGCAGGAGAGTCCGTTGATCTTGCTAAAACTAAATGAATAATATTTTCAGTTAAGTCATGATCACCAGAAGTTATAAAAATCTTTTGACCACTAATTTTATAAGTGTCATCAGATTGTTTGACAGCTTTGGTTTTTAACAAACCTAAGTCTGTACCGCAGACTGGTTCTGTTAAACACATAGTGCCACTCCATTTACCCTCAACAATCTTTGGTAAATATTTATCTTTTATTTCATCTGAAGCATGATGATTAATACAATTATAGGCACCAATACTAAGTTCACTATATAATTTAAATGACAAACTAGCTGAGGAAAGCATTTCATCAAAGAACGCGCTTACTGTTTTTGGCATTCCTTGGCCTCCATATTTGGGGTCACAAGACAATGACGTCCAACCATCTTCAATGTATTTCTGATATGCTTCTTTGTAACCCGGTGGTGTTCTGACAACACCATTTTCTAAAATTGCTGGATTTTCGTCACCTGCTTTAGCAAGAGGTAAAATTAAATTTTGATTTATTTTTGCTGCTTCTTCTAAAATATCTTTAACAAGATCTGCACTCACCTCATTATATTTTTCAAGCTCATTATAATTCTTATTATCTCTTAATTTTTCAAAGAGAAACATCATGTCTTTTACTGGTGCGGTGTAACTTGGCATATTTAAAGCTTAGAATAATTCTGATTTTATTGCAATTTTGAAATTATCGCATCACCCATTGCTGACGTGGAAGTCTCTTTCATACCCTCTGACATTATATCTTTAGTTCTTAACCCATCATTTAAAACATCTTGAACTGCTTTTTCTAAAATATTTGCTTCTTTATCAAGATCTAAAGAATATCTTAGTGCCATAGCAAAGCTCAAAATAGAAGCAATTGGATTTGCTATCCCTTTACCAGCTATATCTGGAGCTGAACCGTGTATAGGCTCGTACATTGCTCTCATCTCACCATCTTTATTTTTTGCGCCTAAAGATGCTGATGGTAAAAGACCTAAAGATCCCGTTAACATTGAAGCTTGGTCTGACAACATATCTCCAAATAAATTATCTGTTACAATTACATCAAATTGTTTTGGGTTTCTTAAGAGCTGCATAGCACAATTGTCTGCTAACATATGACTTAATTCTACATCTTTGTATTCTTTTTCATGAAGTTCTTGGACTTCTTCTTTCCACAATTGTCCTGCTTCCATCACATTTGATTTTTCACACGAAGTAACCTTATTTGATCTTTTTCTAGCTAAATCAAAAGCGATCCTAGCTACTCTAGTAATTTCGCTAGTCGTATAAGTGTGTGTATTAATTCCTTTTCTCTCTCCATTTTCAATTGGCTTAATTCCTCTAGGTTCACCAAAATATATACCCCCTGTTAACTCTCTTACTATCATTATATCTAGTCCTGAAACTATCTCTGGCTTAAGGGTTGAAGCATCGACTAATTGTTTAAAACAAATTGCAGGCCTTAAGTTGGCAAAAAGCTTTAATTCTTTTCTGAGTTTTAATAATGCTCTTTCTGGTTTTTTGGAAAATTCTAAGTTATCCCATGTAGGACCACCAACTGCTCCAAGCATAATTACTTCACTTTCTAGTGCTTTGTAAAAAACCTCATCAGTGATTGGGGTACCGTGTTTATCATAAGAACAACCACCGACTAGCTCCTGATCAATTTCAAAATCTAAAGATTTTTTATCATTAAACCAATTAATAATTTTTTTTACCTCAGCTATTACCTCCGGACCAATACCATCACCAGGAAGTAAAAGTATTTTTCTTTTTTTTACTTTAATCATTAAATACCCAAGGCTTTTCGTTTTTTAAATTTGTTTCAAACTTTTCTATTTTTTCTGATTTTTTTAGCGATAAAGCGATATCATCAAGTCCTTCTAACAAACATTTTTTCTTAAATGGATCAACTTCAAATTTTAGCTCATTATTTCCATAAACTATTTTTTCCTCTTGCAGATCAATAGAAATTTCTTCTTGTCTATTTGCGTATTCAGATAGCTCTTTTATTTTTTCTTCTTCGAGGATTATAGGCAAAATTCCATTTTTAAAACAATTACTAAAAAAAATATCTGCATAACTTGAACTTATTACACAAGTAATTCCAAAATCTAATAAAGCCCAAGGAGCATGTTCTCTTGACGAACCACATCCAAAGTTTTTTCCAGCAATTAAAATTTTAGATTGATTAAATGGATCTTTGTTTAACACAAAATCATTTATTTCTTTGCCTTGATCATCATATCTCATTTCAAAAAACAAATTTTTTCCGAGGCCAGTTCTTTTGATAGTTTTTAAAAACTGTTTTGGAATTATCATGTCTGTATCAATATTTACAATTGGTAAATAAGCTGGGATACTTTTTAATTTATTAAATTTTTGCATTTAATTTTGATACTTTCTGACATCATCTAAATTACCTGAAATTGCAGCTGCTGCAGCCATTCCTGGACTAACTAGATGGGTTCTACCACCTCTACCTTGTCTTCCCTCAAAATTTCTATTTGATGTAGAGGCGCATCTTTCTTCTGGCTTTAATTTATCGGCATTCATCGCTAAACACATAGAGCAACCTGGTTCTCTCCATTCAAACCCTGAGCTAACAAAAATTTTATCTAGTCCTTCTTGCTCTGCCTGTTCTTTAACTAAGCCTGACCCTGGAACTACTATAGCATTAACATGCGATGATACTTTTTTATCTTTTACGATTTTTGCTGCTTCTCTCAAATCTTCTATTCTGCCATTAGTACAACTACCAATAAACACTTTATCTATTTTTATATCTGTGGCTGCCATGTCAGGTTTTAAACCCATATACTTTAAAGCCCTTTCAATTGAATTTTTTTTATCTTCATCAGTCTCATTATTTGGATTTGGAACTTTTCCATCAATTGTTATTACATCTTGTGGTGACGTACCCCATGTGATCATGGGTAAAATTTCATTTGCATTAAGGCTAATTTCTTTATCAAAACTAGCATCAGTGTCTGTTTTTAAAGTTTCCCAATAGTTCAAAGCTTTATCCCAATTTTTACCCTTTGGAGACATTGGTTTTCCTTTTAAATATTCAAAAATTTTTTCATCTGGTGCAATTAATCCTGCTCTTGCACCACCTTCAATTGTCATATTGCAAATAGTCATTCTTTGCTCAACACTTAAAGATCTTATTAAATCTCCAGCATATTCCACAACAGATCCTGTTCCACCTGCTGTACCTATTTTTCCAATTATTTGAAGTATTACATCTTTAGAAGTAACTCCTAAAGGAAGTTCACCATTAACATTAATTCTAAAATTTTTAGCTTTCTTCTGAACTAGTGTTTGGGTTGCTAAAACATGTTCAACTTCTGAAGTTCCTATTCCAAATGCTAAAGCACCAAATGCTCCATGCGTTGCAGTATGGCTGTCTCCACAAACAATAACTGTACCTGGTTTAGTAAAACCTTGTTCAGGTCCTATGATATGAACGATACCTTGCCTCTTATCATCCATGCCAAATAACTGAACACCGAATTCTTTACAATTTGCCTCTAAAGTATCTACTTGAATTTTTGACTCTTCATCTGAAATACCTTTTGATCTGTCAGTTGTTGGAACATTATGATCCGCAACTGCTAAAGTTAAATTTGGATGTCTAACTTTTCTATTAGAATTTCTTAATCCTTCAAAAGCTTGGGGGCTTGTCACCTCATGAATTAAATGTCTATCTACAAAAAGTAAAGATGTGCCATCATCTTGTTGATCAACTAGATGATCGTTCCAAATTTTATCGTATAATGTTGTAGACATTGAAAAAAAATTTATTTTTTTTCTGTAGAGCTTTCTGATTTTTGTTCTTCTTTAGGTGCTGCTTCTGCTTTAGGAGCCTCTTCTTTAGGTGCTGCTTCTGCTTTAGGAGCCTCTTCTTTAGGTGCTTCAACTGTAGGAGCTACATTTTCCTCTGTAACTGTCTCTGGTTTTGCCTCGATATCAATACCAATTTTTTTTCTAATTTTTTCTGCAATCCTTGCTGATTTACCAGTTCTGTCTCTTAGATAATAAAGTTTTGCTCTTCTTACTTTACCTGATCTAATAACCTTAATTGAATCAATTAAAGTTCCAAATAAAGGAAAAGTTCTCTCAACACCCTCTCCAAAGGAAATTTTTCTAACTGTAAAAGATGAGTTTAAGTCTCTGCTTTTTTTAGCAATACATACTCCCTCAAAATATTGAATTCTTTCTTTTTTACCCTCGGTAATTCTCACACCAACCTTAACAACATCTCCAGGATAAAATTCTGGAATTTTTTTCTCTGAAAGAATTTTGTTAACGTTATGCTGGTTTATTTCTTCAATTGTTTTCATGTTTATATTTATCAAGTTAATTCTTCTTATATTTTTCCCATAAATCTGGTCTTCGGTCGCGTGTTATAGCCTCAGATTGAGATAAACGCCAGTGTTTAATTTTATTATGATCACCTGATAATAGTACGTCTGGCACAGCTTTTTCCTCCCAAATTTGAGGTTTTGTATACTGAGGGTACTCTAGAAGACCATTTTCAAAGGTTTCATCTAATTTAGAGTTTTCATTTCCTAATACACCTGGCAGCAATCTTAAAATACTATCTATTACTACATATGCTGCTGACTCACCGCCTGACAAAACATAATCTCCAATACTAATTTCCTCAATATTTCTTGTTGAAAGTATTCTTTCGTCCACACCTTCAAAATGACCACAAATTAAAGACAGAGATTTTTCATTAGCTAGCTCTTTTGCTAAATTTTGATCAAATTTTTTTCCTTTTGGCGATAAGTATAAAATTCTCTCACTCTCATTTTTGTTTTCATCTAAAGACTTTGCAAGAACATCTGCTTTTAATAACATCCCTGAACCGCCCCCATAAGGTGTGTCATCTACTGTTTTATGTTTGTCATCAGCTGCATCTCTTATATTTACAACTTTAAGTTTCCATAAATTATTTGATAAAGCTTTTCCATAAAGTCCTTTAGATAAAGGACCAGGAAAAACTTCTGGATAAAGTGTAAACACTTGAGCTTGCCACATAAATAATCTTTAAATTATTTTTTTTCCTCTGCTGGAGCTTCTTCTTTAGGAGCTTCTTCTGCTTTTGGAGCTTCTTCATTAGGTGCTTCTTCATTAGGAGCTTCTGCTGCTGGAGCTGCTTCTGCTTTTGGAGCTTCTTCCTTAGGAGCTTCTGCTTTAGGAGCTTCTTTATTATCCTCTTCTTTTTTATTTCTCTCTTTTTTTGGCACTGCTTTATTCGGATTATTTCCATTTGCAGGCATAGGCATTAGTTCGTTCTCACCTAAAATTCTTGCTACTCTAGTTGTTGGTTGAGCTCCTTGACCAAGCCAATATTTAATTCTCTCAGCTTCTAGACCCACTCTTTCTTTTTTCTCTTTTGGTAATAGAGGATTAAAGAAACCAACCTTTTCTATAAATCTTCCATCTCTTGCAAAACGACTGTCGGCAACAACAACTTTATAAACAGGACGTTTTTTTGTTCCACCTCTTGATAATCTTAATTTTAACATTTCTTCTCCTTTTTACTTTAATTGGTTAAATAGCTCTGGCGGTATACCTTTATCAGACATACCTTTCAGATTTCCTTTTGACATCTTTTTCATCATTTCAGACATCATTTTAAATTGCTTAAGCAATTTATTGATAGTGGCCGGATCTGTGCCAGAGCCATTAGCAATTCTTTTTTTTCTAGAACCATCTATTATTTTTGGGTTCTCTCTTTCTTTTTTTGTCATTGATAAAATAACAGCTTCATTTTTAGTAATTATACTTTCATCAATTCCCGCTGAATCCATTTGAGATTTAATTTTAGAAACTCCTGGCATAAAAGACATAATTCCCTCAATGCCACCCATTTTTTTCATTTGTCTTAATTGTGATAAATAATCTTCCATAGAGAATTGACCTTTTTTTAAATTTTCCTCTGCTTTTTTAAGATTTTCTTCTCCTAAATCTTGAGCCGCCTTTTCTACAAGGGATACTATATCCCCCATACCAAGTATTCTCTTTGCAATTCTATCTGGATGGAATACTTCAAGATTATCTATTTTTTCTCCTATACCTAAAAATTTAATTGGAACGTTTGAAACATATTTCATACTCACTGCGGCTCCACCTCTTGCATCACCATCAGCCCTAGTTAAAATAATTCCAGATAAATTAACTGTATTTTTAAATTCTTTTGCCACTGAGGCTGCAACTTGACCTGTTAAAGAGTCTGCAACTAAGAAAGTTTCTGTTGGATTAATGACAGCTTCAATCTGCTTAATCTCACTCATCATTTGTAAATCAATTTGAGTTCTACCAGCAGTATCAAATAAAATTATTTCAGCTCCATTTAAATTAGCAGCACTTATTGCTCTTCTACAAATATCAGCAGGTTGCTGACCTTCTATAATAGGTAAAGTTAAAATATTATTTTGTTCTCCTAAAGATCTAAGTTGTTCTTGTGCAGCTGGTCTGTAAATATCTAGACTGACCATCATTACTTTTTTCTTTTTATTATTTTCTAAAAATTTTGCTAATTTTGCTGTTGTTGTTGTTTTTCCAGAACCTTGTAATCCAACTAACATCATTGGCACAGGCGGTACTGCGTTTAAGTTTATCTCATTATTTGTTGCGCCTAATAAGTCTACAAGCTCATCATAAACAATTTTAACAACCATATCCCCAGGAGAGGTAGACCTTATTATCTCTTGGCCTAATGCTTTTGGCTTAACTTTTTCAATAAAATCTTTTGCAACATCCAATGAGACATCTGCTTCAAGTAAGGCTTGCCTAATGCCTCTTAAACCTTCATCTACTTGAGCTTCATCAAGTGAAGGTGCCTTTTTCAGAGAAGAAAAAATTTCTTCAAATTTATTTGTTAAATTTTCAAACATATTTATTACGCATAGCAGTAACGCACTAGTGGGCGAACCCTCGCTGACTAGTGTCGATCTCTTTGTTTCCAAAGACACCGCAAAGTTAATGTTTTTGCGGAAACGGCAACAACCTATAATAGAGGTTCAAAAAGTCAATAAATAAGTTAAATATCTATATATGGATATTAAAGCTTTTAAAATGGACGGTTTAGGTAATGATTTTGTCATCATAGATAATAGGCAAACAATTACAAATTTGACGAAAGAGCAAATAATAAAGATTTGTGACAGAAAATTTATTGGTTGTGACCAACTAATATTGATTAAAAAAAATGATATTTCAGATGCTTCACTAGAATTTTATAATTCAGATGGAGGAATGTCTGATGCGTGTGGAAATGGTACACGATGTATTGCTGATTTATTAGGCAAAGAAAATAACAAAAAAGAAATTGTCCTAACAACTTTGTCTGGCAAATTAAAATCAAATATTGTTGGAGAAAAAATGGTTTCAACAGAAATAGGTGTTGCAAAAACAAAATGGGATGAGATTCCATTGTCTAAAGAATTAAATACGAATAATTTAGGAATTAAAATTAATGACAAAAATAATAACGAATTTTCTGGCGGAACTGCTGTAAATGTTGGAAACCCACATGTAGTTTTTTTTGTTGATAATAACGAAAATTTTGAAATTGAAAAAATTGGACCAAAAATCGAAACCCACTCTCTATTTCCAGAAAAATGTAATGTTACTTTAGCAACTGTTGTTAACAAAGAATTAATAAAAGTTAGAGTGTGGGAAAGAGGAGCTGGACTTACCAAAGCTTGTGGAACTGCAGCTTGCGCAACAGCTTTTGCCGCAAAACAAAACGGACAGGTAAATGATAAAGTGGATATTGAATTTTCTACAGGTAGATTGACAATTTCAATTGATGAAAACAATAGTATTCATATGAAAGGTCCAGTTTCAGATATTGAGGAGATAAATTTTAAAATTTAATGGGAATTTTTGAAAAATTTAAATCAGGTTTTAAAAAAAGTGCCTCAGCTTTTACAACGGGTTTAAGAGATATAGTTGTAAAAAAAGAGATTGATGACAAAACATTAGACAAAATTGAAGATTACTTAATTCAATCAGATGTTGGTATAGTTTCGGCTTCAGAAATAAGAGAAATAATTTCTCAAACAAAAATTGATCCCAACAAAGATTTAACCGAAGAAATCAATAATATTTTAAAAAATTATATTATTTCAATAATGAAACCTTTAGAAAATATTGAATTCTTCAAAAAAAAAGAAAAATTAAATGCAACATTAATTTCAGGTGTCAATGGTGTGGGAAAAACAACTACTATTGGAAAAATAAGTAAAATATTAAAAGGTAATGGAAATAAAGTAATGCTAGCTGCATCAGATACTTTTAGAGCGGCAGCCATTGAACAGTTAGAAAATTGGGCAAACAAAGTTGATGTTCAAATTACAAAATCATCTCAAGGCTCTGATCCTGCGTCAGTTGCCTACAAGGCTATTGAAGAGGCATTAAATAATGATTTCAATCAAGTTTTAATCGATACAGCTGGGAGATTACAAAATAAAAAAAATTTGATGGAAGAATATAAAAAAATTGCAAACGTTACTAAAAAAATTGATCCTGATGCTCCACATGATGTTATTTTAGTTTTGGACGCAACTTCAGGTCAAAATGTAATTAATCAAGTTGAAGAATTTAATAAAATTATTCCAATAACTGGTCTTATTATGACAAAGTTAGATGGTACAGCAAAAGGAGGTATCCTTTTAGCAGTTGCTAAAAAATATAAACTACCAATTATTGCCCTTGGATTAGGTGAAAAAGAAGATGATTTGCAAATTTTTGAGGCCGAAAAATTCGCAGAGGCATTTACTGAAATTAATTAATTAAGGTACTAGAAATTAAAGGTTTATAAAAACTACACTTATAATTTTCTCTAAATTCATAATGTCCACAATTTTTAGCTATGGAAGAAATAATAAAATCAAATTTTCCATTTACAGGATAAAGCTCTAACTTTTTTTCAACAATATCAAATTTAAAATTAGCTTTTAAACTTTTTACAGCACTAATCATCACCAGAGTTTTGTTATCTTTTAAAAGATAATATGCAAAATCATCTGGGAAAACTGGGAAATCATACTCTTGCAAAAAATATTTTGCAGTTTTGGGAAACCATTCATAAGAGATTAATGGCAAAGACTCTTTTGTTTTATAGTTATAAATATAAAGATCTTTTGGAAAATCATTAATATAATTTGAATTTTCTCCTCGAGCCAAGACAGCTTTTTCCCGGGTTTTAAAATATAATGCAAAATTTTCATCGTGTGAATTCATTTGATCTATATGAAAAAGGCTATCTACAGATGCTAAATTTTCTTTAGCATTTGATAAATTACTTAAAGAAAACAAGATAATAAAAAATATGAAAAGATTTTTCATAATGTAACTTAAAAAAAAAATTTGAGTTATATTTGTTTAGATTGTGGCTTAATTTAAACTATCAAAAAATGATTTAAGAGCTAATACAAGTTTATCATCATATTCCATCATATGGTCGTCATATTTTGTAAAATATGAATATTTGGGTTCACTTGCTAAATTAAAAATTTTTTTACCCATCCAAAATGGAACTATTTGGTCAGCCTCACCATGCATTACTAATACTGGAATATTAATATTTTTAATTTTTACATTATTTTCATACTTATCTTTTAAAATTAAACCTACTGGAATATATGGATAAAAATTTTTCGCAGCCTCTATCATTGATGTGAAGGGCGTTTCTAATATTAATCCTGCAAAATTTTTATTCTGAGTAATTTCAGTGGCAATGCCAGTTCCTAATGACTCTCCATAAATAATTATATCTTCTTCATTTAGACCTTTTTCTTTAAGCCAGTTTATTGCACTAGCACCATCTGTATAAAGACCCTCCTCACTTGGTTTTCCTTTATTACCGCTAAACCCTCTCCATGCAATAATTAAAAAATTAACATCCATGTCTTTAAAATGATTTAACTTATGGATTCTGTTTTCAAGTGTCCCTGCATTTCCGTGAAAATAAACTATTGTTTTATAACTTTTTAAATTTTTATTATGAAACCAGCCTAAAAGATTAATATTATCAGTT
>CACIXF010000012.1 GCA_902590535.1 uncultured Pelagibacteraceae bacterium | reverse complement strand
TGAAAAATCTAAATATTCTGCCGTGATTTTATTATTTTGGTAGGTGGTTATTACATTTTTAGAGAAAATAGTATCAAAGTTAACTGTATTATATTTACCAAAGTCCGAAGTAATATTAATTTCTTCTGAGCTTGTTAATTTAACAAGAGATTTTACATCCTCTAAAAAAATTATATTCGTATTTTTTAAATCTATTTCACCTTTTGCTGCTCTAATTATATATTTATTACCTTTAGCATCCTGAGAGATATATTCTACATTTTCTAAAATATTAGAATTAAAAGAAGTCTCAGTATCTACAGTATTTATTTTTTGAACTTTCTTTTCACTAAAAAATTTTAAATATAGAAAAATTATAGTGACTATAATTATAAAAAATATAATTATTTTTTTTGTCATTTATGAGATATTTGATTGCAGGACAGTATGAACGTGAATTACTCCGATAGCAGTCAAAGGTTTTTTTCGATTATTTACAATCAGTGAAGTTATCTTTTTATTATTCATTAAAGATAAAGCCTTTGCTGCAAGCTCATTTTTATCAATACTTATAGGATTTTTTGTCATTATTTTTTTTACAGGAAGAGAGTGAAAATTTAAATTTTTTTCACTCATTCTTCTAATTTGACCATCAGTAATTATTCCACAAGTTTTTTTATTTTTGCTAACAACAATCAAGATACCCAGTTTTTTTTTAGTTAAAATTTTAATAGCTTTATTGACTTTTAAATTTTCGTTTACAAAAGGTATTTTACTTCCAGTGATCATTATATCTTCAACTGTTTTTAATTGAGACCCTAGACTTCCTGCAGGATGTAATTTTTTGAAATCCATTTTATCGAATTTTTTATATTTCATTGCTGTAATAGCCAGTGCATCACCAAGAGCAAGTTGAGTAGTTGTGCTAGAAGTCGGGACAATTGATCCTGCCTCATTAACTTTGGGTATTAAAAGTTTAATATCAGATGCTTTATAAAGTATGGAGTCTTTTTTTGATACAATTCCTATTAGCAATATTTTATTTCTATTTGCATATTGAATAATATTTTTTAATTCACTCGTTTCACCTGAATTACTAATTATTATCAAGATATCTTTTTTTGAAATCATACCAAGATCTCCATGGGAAGCTTCACTTGCTGACATACTGAATGAAGGAGTTCCAACTGATGCAAGAGTAGATGCTATTTTAGAAGCAATTAGTCCACTCTTTCCTACTCCACATAGAATTACTTTTGATTGACATTTTGCTATATTAATTACAGCTTCACTAAATGATTTATTAATATTTTTTTTTAACTTTTTAAGTGCATCTATTTCAAGATCAATTACATTTTTTGCAATAGAGGTAAATTTTTTTTTAATCATTAGTGAGACCAAATATCATCTTTAAATAGGGCCAAATCAAGATCGACCCTAGTTTTTAAAAATTTTAAACAATCTTTATATAATTTTATTCGATTTTCCCTTAATAAAATTTTGTTAAGTTCTTCATGAATCTTATGTAAATAAATTACATCATTTGCACAATATTTAATTTGTGCAGGTGTAAGCTCACCACCAAAGTCAGAATTTTGAAATTGTTTACTAATATCAATATTAACGAACTCTTTAATTAAATTTTTTAATGAGTGATTATCAGAATAAGATCTTGCTAACTTGGATGCAATTTTTGTATCCAAAATATTATTTGTTTCAGTTTTCAAATAATACTTAATATGTGCAAGGTCAGCACGGCCATAATGGAAAATTTTTGTAACATCTTTATTATCTAAAAGTTTAATAAGATTTGGGGCGTTATAATTTTTTCTATCAAACTGAACTATATGAGCATCAGAATTTCCTGAGGAAATTTGGATTAAACAAAGAGGGTCCCTTCTTACATTTAGACCCATAAATTCACCATCTACAGCTATTATATTGCCTAAATTTAAATCATCTGGTAGATCGTTTTTGTGTAATTGTATTTTATTACTCATTTTTAAACATATATATATGAAAGCAAAAAATTGTCTAATTTTTGGTGGGAGTGGTCAAATTGGGAGGAACCTAATAAGGAAACTTACCAAGGATAATTTTAGAGTAACAGTTGTTACAAGAAATATTCATCAAAAAAGTTATTTAATTAAAACCCAAGCCAATGCAGGCTATTTAAATATCGTTGAGGCAAATATTTTTGATGAAAAAAAGATAAGAGAACTTTTTGAGCAAAATGATATTTGCATTAATTTAGTTGGTATTTTATTTGAAGGAAAAAGAGGAAATACATTTAAAAATATTCATTCAATCTTTCCAAGTTTATTGGCAAAGCTTTGTAAAGAATATAAACTTAAGCATTTTGTTCATTTGTCTGCGCTTGGCATTAATGAAGCAATAGACTCTAATTATGCTAAAAGTAAACTTTCAGGAGAAAATGAAATTTTTAAAAATTTTCCTTTAGCCACAATTTTAAGACCTTCTGTAGTTTATTCTGTGGATGATAATTTTACCACAAATTTTATGACTTTGTTAAATAGATTACCTTTATTTCCACTGTACTATAATGGAAAGACAAAGTTTGCCCCGATTCATTGTTCAGATTTAACTGATACAATACATCATATTATTTCAAATAACATATATTCCAAAGTTATTGAATGTGTTGGTACAGAAATAATTACCTTTAAAGAGATTTTGCAAAGATTACTAACTCTTATTGATAAAAAAAGAATTTTGTTTCCTTTACCTTTGCCATTTGCTGAAGTTTCAGCAAGTTTATTTGAGTTTTTACCTAAACCACTAATAACTAGAGATCAACTAAGACTTTTAAGATATGATAATATTTCTTCAGGTAAATATAAAACAAATTCAGAAATAGGCATTCCTAGCAAAAGAAATTTCAATGACGAGGTAAGAAAATATTGTTTTATGTGGAAAGAAGGTGGTCAATTTTCTACAGAAAAATATTTATCTGAAAAAAAATTTGAAAAAATTAATAACCAAAATTAAGCTGATTTAATCTTTTTTTCTATAAATTCTGGAACTTCCTCTTTTTCAATAACATCATCTTTTTTACCTTTTGGCTGATAAGCATAAAGTAAATGAAGTTTGCAATATGAAAAATCTTTTAACGATGATCTACCGCAGAAATAAAACGACTTTTCATTTGGATGTCCGATTGGCCATTTACATGAATTCTCATCTAGTTCTTCCAATTGTTTTGGATTTTCTGGTTCAAAGTCTTTTTCTATTATCAAAGATTTAAATCTACTTTTGCGTCCCCTTTTAATTTTTGTATTTTTTTCTGTGAAAGAATTTTCAAAATTTTTATTTGATGTTGCAGTTCGGGTTTTAATTTTTGCAGATAAATTTAAACGATGAGCTTTTCCAATTACTGCGTTTCGACTTATACCACCAATAATCTCCGCAATTTGACTTGCGGTATTTCCTTTGCCCCAAAGCTCTTTCAATTTAGTTACTTTTTCCTCAGTCCAACTCATAATCTATATGTTGTATCTTATTTATATAAAACAACAATATACTGATATAAAACTAAATTAAACAATCAAAAATTAAGAGTTATCAACATTAATACTCATTTAACAAAATATATATGTTTTCAATCCTTACTTGTATAAATAATTAAACTATAAATAATTAAATTTAATAAAACAAAATAAATTTATGAGTTATTTAGCAAAAAACTATAATAGAAAAAAAATTTCATTCAAATATGGAAAGGGAAGTTATTTATATTCTACTGATAATAAAAAATATTTAGATTTTGTACAAGGAATAGCAGTTAATTCTTTAGGACATGCGCATCCTAAATTAGTAAAAACTATAAAAGATCAATCAAAAAAATTATGGCATGTATCTAATGCATTTCAAATTCCTGAAGGAGAAACACTGGCTAAAAAGTTATGTAAAAAAACTTTTGCAGATTATGTTATGTTTCAAAATAGTGGTGCTGAAGCTACGGAAGCAGCAATAAAAGTTGCGAGAAGATATTTTTACTCAATAGGTAAACCAAATAAAAATAGAATTTTATGTATTAAAAACTCTTTCCATGGAAGAACTTTAGCAGCAATTTTTGCTAGTGGATCAAAGAAAATGACAGAGGGTTTTGGCCCAAAAGTAACTGGTTTTGATCACTTCAGTTTTGGAGACCACAATTCTCTCAAAAAGAAAATTAATAAAAATACAGCTGCTATTATGGTTGAAACAATTATGGGTGAAGGTGGTATAAAAATAATTCCAGATTGGTGTTTGAAAGAATTAAGAGCATTATGTAACAAGAAAAAAATACTATTAATACTTGATGAAGTTCAATGTGGAATAGGAAGATCTGGTGATTTCTTTGCTTTTGAAAAATCTAAAGTAAAACCTGATATTGTACCAATCGCAAAAGGAATAGGTGGAGGATTTCCTGTTGGAGCAGTGTTAATGAATAAAAAAGTTGCTTCGGGAATGACGCCAGGTACTCACGGATCAACATTTGGAGGAAATCCTTTGGCTATGTCAGTTGGAAATACTGTAATAGACA
Organism: uncultured Pelagibacteraceae bacterium; assembly: GCA_902590535.1. Classification (GTDB taxonomy): domain Bacteria; phylum Pseudomonadota; class Alphaproteobacteria; order Pelagibacterales; family Pelagibacteraceae; genus Pelagibacter. The sequence goes on along the minus strand of CACIXF010000012.1, from coordinate 18,220 downwards.
TTATATCAAATAAGAAATTTTTAAATAATGTAAAAAGTTTATCAAAATATTTGTTATTTAAACTAAATAAAATTAAAGAGAAGTATCCAAATATTATTAAGCAAATAAGAGGAAGAGGTTTTTTGATTGGGATACAGTTATACAAAGATCAAACTGAATTTATTAAAAAATTGATGTATAATCAATTATTGACTATTCGAGCAGCAGAAAATGTTGTTCGTATTTTACCTCCATTAAATGTTAAAAAAAATGAAATAGATTTAGCAATAAAAATTATTGAAAAGGTTTGTTCACAAATAAAATAATATGAAACATTTTGTAAATTTAAAAGATATTCCTGCAAAAAATCTTAGAAAGATTATTAGTGATGCTAAGAAAAGAAAGAATTTAAGAAAAAAACTAAGTACTCTTGAGATTGACAAAGGTGCACCTCTTAAAGGTAAGATTTTAATACAAATGTTTGAGAAGGCTAGCTCGAGAACAAGAATTAGTTTTTATTTAGCAATTAAACAACTAGGAGGGGGCACTTTAACTCTTCGATCTAATGAGCTTCATTTAGGTCAAGGAGGAGAAAGTATTGCTGATACTGCTAAAATTCTATCTACTTATGGTGATGGTTTTATGATGAGAACTGATAGTGATAAAAAGATAGAAGACTTCAAAAAATATTTAACAATTCCAATTATTAATGGTCTAAGCCCGTCGTCACATCCTACACAAGTTTTATCTGATATTTTTACGGTTGAAGAAATAATGAAAAAACCTATTTCAAAATTAAATATTTGTTGGATAGGTGACTCCAACAATGTTTTAGATAGTTTAATAGCTGCATCAGTAAAATTTTCTTTTAAGTTAAGTATTGGTTGTCCAAAAAAATTTGAACCAGGAAAAGAAGTTAGAGCTTGGGTTAAAAAAAATAATAAGCAAATTTATATTTATAATGATGCAAAAAAAGCAGTTTCTAATGCAGATGTAATTTTTTCTGACAAAGTTATTTCTTTAAATGACAAAGTTAATAAGAAGAAAAAAATAAAAGCGTTTAAAAATTTTAAAATTGATAAAAAATTAATGAGTTATACAAAAAAAAGTTGCATTTTTTTACATTGTCTACCTAGAGCAGATGAAGTGAGTGATGATGTTTTCTTAGGAAAAAAATCTCACGTATGGCAACAAGCACTCAATAGAGTTCACGTACAAAAAAGTATTTTATTATATTGTTTTGGAAAATTAAGGTAGCGGCAAAGGGCTGTCTGAATTTTCATTTAGATATTTTATTACAGAGGCTCTATCTTTTTCTTTTCTGAGACCCGCATATGCCATCTTTGTTCCTTTTATCCATTTAGCGGGTTTAATTAAAAATCCGTTCAGTTCTTCAAAAGTCCAATTCTTATCATATGCAGCTAGTGCTTTGGAATATTTGTAGTCTTCAATTGCTCCAACTTTTCTTCCTACGACATTATATAGAGCTGGACCTATAGCATTCTTTCCTCCTTTAACAATTGAATGACAAGCTGCACATTTTTTAAAAACTTTTTCACCATGCGCAATATCTCCCATTGCCATTAATGATGATATATCAATTTTGTCTGAAGTCGTACTTGAGCTGGTTGTGGATACAGTAGTGGCAGCTTCTACTTCAACTGAATAGCCAGGTGTTTCAGGTTTTTCTACATGGAATATAATATCAGATAATTTTCCAATACCGATAACAAGCAGGGCAACCATTAAGACTGCAGCTACTATTTTATTTATTTCGAAAGAATCCATTTTTTCTAAATTTTGTAGTGAACGTATAACACGATAAATTAAAAAAAAGCTAAAATTTAATGTATAAATTTGCCTCTATAGTTGTTTAATGAGTATAATAATTTGAAAATATAATGAAAACTTTAGTAATTATACCTTCTAGAATGTCCGCTACTAGGCTGCCAGGTAAACCTTTGTTAAAAATAAATGGTTTATCAATTATTTCTCATGTATCTAAAAAAGCAGAAGAGGCCAATATTGGAGATGTGATTGTAGCTACAGAGGACCAGGAAATTATTGACGATGTAAGAAGCAATGGTTTCAATGCTATTTTAACTAGCAAAAAACATAAGACAGGTACAGATAGAATTCATGAGGCATTTAAAAAATCAAATATTAGAGATGTTGATTTCATTATGAATTTACAAGGTGATGAACCAGCAATCGACATTCAAGATATCGTAAGATTGAATGATAAAATGTTAAAAAATCCATCTAATATAGGAACTCTTGCTGCAACAATAAAAGACAATAAAAACTTGAAAAATGAAAATATTGTAAAGGTCATTACTGAAAATACTCTAGGAGAGAACAATTTTCCAAAGAGCATATCTTTTTTACGAAAGTCTGAGCAGATAGATAATATTTATCATCATATTGGAGTTTATTGTTATTCAAAAGACTCACTTGAAAAATTTGTTCAACTAAACCAATCTAAAAATGAAATAGAAAATCGGTTAGAGCAATTAAGAGCATTAGATAATAATATTGATATCAATGTTTCACTTGCCAAATCATCTCCAATAGGAGTAGATACAGAGGAAGATTATCTAGCCTTGAAAAAAATAATGGAATATAAGAATTAATGAGTAAAATTTATTTTCAAGGAACCTTTGGTGCATATTCTCATTTAGCAGCACTTTCAATTGATGCTAAAGCAGAAATCTTGCCCTGTAAAACTTTTGATGATTGTTTTAACAAAGCATCTGAAGAACCAGATAGCAAAATTATAATTCCTGAGTCAAATAGAATTACTGGTAACATTGGAATTGAATATTTAATTTTTAAGCACAGGCTAAATATTTATAAAGAGCATTTTCAAAAAATTGAGCATAATTTATTAGGACAGCCTGGGGCAAAATTAAAAGATATTAAAGAGGTATATTCTCACGCACAAGGACTATCTCAATGTTCAAAGTTTATAAAAGAAAATAATTTAGCAGAACATATTAGAGCGGATACAGCTGGATCTGCTGAAATGATTTCTAAAACAAAAGATGTTAAGCAATCAGCCATTGCATCCTCATTGAGTGCTGAAATTTATGGCTTAGAAATAATTAAAAAAAATATAGAAAACGAAAGTGGAAATTTGACAAGATTTTTGCTTATGGGAAAAAATATTTCTCAACCAGAATTTAAAGATAAAACTTACATAACCTCTTTTTTATTTAAATTGAGAGGTAAGCCTGCTGCCCTCTATCAATCCCTAGGAGGTTTTGCTATTAATGGAGTAAATTTAACTAAACTACAAAGTTATCCAGAAAAAAATAGTTTCGACTCTTATTTTTTCTTATGTGATTTAGATGGACATATCGAAGATCCAAAAGTTCAGAAATCTCTTGAAGAGCTAGGTCTACATTGTGAGGATTTTCACGTTTTAGGTGTTTTCGAAGCAGACACCTTGAGACAAAAAAAATAAGAATCTTTTCTTGTAGATTAGAAATTTTAACTGCTATAATGGTTTTGGAGGCTAGAGGTGGATGCTGCTTGAACCCGACCAGATCTTAACGGAAGCAGTCGTAGAGACAGTTATTCAGGTTCTAGTCTCCTTATAGATATATGAATAATAACTCAAAAGTACTAGCATTAAAATATAGACCACAAACCTTTGATGATCTTATTGGTCAAGAAGTTGTTGCAGAAACTATTACCAATTCGATAAAAGCTGATAAAATACCTAATGCATATTTGTTCACTGGAATAAGGGGAATAGGAAAAACCACGACAGCACGAATTGTTGCTAAAGCACTTAATTGTTCAAATGGTATCGATAAATTATGTAAAGAAAACTTTTGTGAAAGCTGTAAATCTATAAGTGAATCTAATCACATAGATGTGCTTGAAATGGATGCGGCAAGCAAAACTGGTGTTGATGACGTAAGAGATTTAATCGAATTTTCAAGATATGGGCCGACTTCGGCCAAATATAAAATCTTCATTATTGATGAAGTTCATATGTTAAGCAAACAAGCATTTAATGCTTTACTAAAAACTTTAGAGGAACCACCGGAATATCTAAAATTTATTTTTGCAACTACAGAAATTAAAAAAATTCCAATTACAGTAGTATCTAGATGTCAAAGATTTGATCTATCTAGAATTAAATCCTCAGAATTATTAGAGTTTATTAAAAAAATTAAGGACAAGGAAAATGGAAAAATAAGCGACGATGCTTTAAAGCTTATAGTAAAAATTTCTGAGGGTTCTGTTAGAGACTCTTTATCTTTGCTGGATAGAGCACTATTAAGTTTGGATGAAGGAAAAGAAATAGACTTAAATTCAGCTCAGAAAATTTTTGGGTATTTTGATAAATCTCAATTAATCGATTTGTTTGAGCTAATTTTAAAAGGTGAAGAAACAAAAGTAATAAGTATTTATAGAAAAATTTATGACCAAGGTATTGAACCAAAGGTTTTTATTAATGATTTCTTAGAGTTACTTTACTACTTTAAAAATATTAATTCTTTAACTTTAGAAAGTACAAACTTTTCATTAAATGATGAAGAGTTTTCTAAAATTAAAAATTTATCAAATAAAATAGATTCAGAGGTATTAATATTATTTTGGCAATTTGCCATCTTTTCTCTCGGAGAGATCGATATTGTTTCTAACCAACACCTTTCAATTGAGATGTTCTTAATAAGACTAATGCATTTAAGTTCTGTAAAATCTAAAAATAAAATCGAAAAAATTGAGGTTGACTTGAAGAGTGAAAATTTAGTTAAGAATACAGAAACTGAATTAACTTCTAAAACAATCAATCAAATTAAGAATGTTGCACAGGAAGAAAAAATCAAACCAGATGTTCAAACAGAAATTAAAGCAGAAAATAAAATTAATATAAGTGCATTCGAGGATCTAATTGAAATCTGTTCAAAAAAAAAAGAGATTAAACTAAAATATGAGTTAGAAAAAAATGTCAATCTTGTAAAATTTGAAAAAAATAGAATTGAAATATCTTTTAATGAAAGTTTGGACAAAGATTTTGTAAAAGATTTATCATCAAAACTTTTTGAGTGGACTGGTGAAAGATGGATTATTACATTTAGTAAATTAAAGGGGAAAATGTCAGTAAAAGACAAACAAAAAAATGCTAAAAAACAATTAATTGATGAAATGAAAAATTCAGAAATATTTAAAAGTGTGATTGATAGATTTCCTGATGCAGAATTAATAGATATAAATTCAAATAAAGATGGAGTTGATAATGACTGATTTTAGTAAAATTTTAGATAAAGCAAAAGAACTTGAGGCAAAAATGAAAGAAAGCCAACAAAAGATTAAGGAGATTAGAGTTGAAGGAGTTTCAGGTTCAAATTCTGTAAAGATAACTTTAGATGGAGAGGGAGAGATGCAAACAATAAAGTTATCTGATGAAATTATGAAAGAGGATAAAACCATAATCGAAGATTTAATTGTTGCAGCACATAATAGTGCTAAATCTCAACTTAAATCAAAAACAACTGAGGAAATTTCAAAAGCAACTGGAGGCTTTGGGATTCCTGGTTTTAAATGGCCTTTATAATAGATGCAAAATATCACCGAGATAGAAGAGTTAATTAAATTAATTTCAAAACTTCCTGGCTTAGGTCCTAAATCAGCAAAAAGAATTGTTTTAAAATTAATCAATAATCGTGATGAACTTGTAAAACCCATGGCAAATACATTGGCACAAGTTTATAAAAATGTAGTTAGATGCAATTCATGCGGCGCACTAAAGTCAAATTCAGATGGCTGTCTAAATTGTGAGAATATAAAAGAAAAATACAATAAAATTTGTGTAGTAGAGGATATTGCAGACCAATGGTCTATTGAAAATTCAAATATCTTTCAGGGGTATTTTCATATTTTGGGTGGAACAATTTCTTCAGTTGGCCAAAGAAAAGAAGATTTATTAATTAACTCGTTAGTTGATAGAGTGAATAGAGATAAAATCGAAGAGGTAATTCTTGCAACTAGTGCTACTGTAGAAGGTCAAACAACAGCATATTATATTCAAGATAGTCTAAAAAATTTAGATGTTAAAATTACCAAATTAGCTCAAGGTTTACCAGTAGGAGGAGAGATTGAAAGTCTAGATGATGGGACTTTATTTTCTGCTTTTAAAAATCGATCTAATTTGATTTCGAACTCAGATTAGATTTTTTTTTTAATCTATTTAGATGAAGTAATGGTTCAGTATAACCTGAAGGTTGCTCCTTACCTTTAAATACTAAATCACACGCAGTTTGAAACGCTATAGAATTTTCATAATCATCACTCATTTTAACATATATCGGATCAGCTTTGTTCTGATCATCCACTATTTTGGCCATCTCTTTCATTATTTCAGTTACTTGTATTTTTGTTGTAATTCCATGATGAATCCAGTTGGCTATATGTTGTGAAGAAATTCTTAGTGTTGCTCTATCTTCCATCAAACCTATGTTGTTAATATCGGGTACTTTAGAACAACCTACACCTTGATCGACCCATCTTACAACATACCCCAATAAAGTTTGTGCAGAGTTTGAAATTTCTTTATTAATATCCTCTACAGACCAATTAGGTCTATCTGCTATTGGAATTGTTAAAAGATCATCAAGCTTAGCTGGTTCTCTATTAGTTAATTTTTTTTGTTCATCGAAAATATTTACTTCATGATAATGTAAAGCATGTAAAGCAGCTGCTGTTGGTGATGGAACCCACGCACAGTTTGCACCTGCTTTTAAGTGTCCTGTTTTTTGCTCCATCATATCTTTCATTTTATCTGGCATTGCCCACATTCCTTTTCCAATTTGAGCTTTACCAGAAAACCCACAACTTAAACCAATATCAACATTGTTATTTTCGTATGCAGTAATCCATTTAGATGATTTCATATCACCTTTTTTGATCATAGGACCGGCTTCCATTGATGTATGCATTTCATCACCGGTTCTATCTAAGAAACCAGTATTGATAAAAAAAACTCTATTTTTAAGGCTTCTTATACATTCTTTTAAATTTGCTGATGTTCTTCTTTCTTCATCCATAATACCAATCTTACAAGTGTATTTAGGTAAATTTAGAACTTCCTCAACTTTAGAAAAAATTAAATCTGTAAATGCCGTCTCTTCAGGACCATGCATTTTAGGCTTTACAATATAAATTGATCCAGTTCTTGAATTATTTTTGTTTTTAATATCATGTAGTGCAGCTGCTGTAGTTATAAATGCATCCATAATCCCCTCGGGTATTTCACTTCCATCACTTAATAAAATTGAAGGGTTAGTCATTAGATGGCCAACGTTTCTTACAAGTAATAAACTTCTACCATGTAACTTTAAACCTTTGCCATCTTTTGAGATATAACTTCTATGTGGATTTAATTTTCTTTCAAATAATTTACCTTCTTTTTCAAATTTCGACTTAAGATCACCTTTCATTAGACCTAACCAATTTCGATAACAAATAACTTTATCTTCAGAGTCAACTGCTGCTACACTATCTTCATTATCACAAATTGTTGATACTGCAGATTCTAATATTATATCACTAATACCTGCATGATCTTGTTGGGCAGCAAAAGCTCTTGAGTCTTTTAGAATTTCAATATGTAAATTATTATTTTTTAAAATAATTGCAGATGGATTATCGCTTTCACCTCTGTGTCCAATAAATTTATTTTCATCTTCCAAATCAAAAATATCAGCACCTTTCAAAATTTTTAATTTTCCATCTTTTACAGCAAAACTTGTAATTTTATTCCAACTTAGTCCAGCTAATGGAAAGTATTTATCTAAAAAATTCCTTCCATATTTTATAACCATTTCACCTCTTAAAGGGTCATATCTTTCGGATACACTATCTTCAGATTGTTCAATCACATCTGTACCATAGAGACTATCATACAAACTCATCCATCTAGCATTCGCAGCATTTAATGCATACCTTGCATTCATGACAGGCACAACCAACTGAGGTCCAGCTATACTTGCAATTTCTTCGTCAACATTTTCAGTTTCTATTTTAAAATCAGGTCCTTCATTTTTTAAATAACCAATTTCTAATAAAAATTTTTTGTACTCACCTGAATTAAATTCTTTATCTTTATTTTTGATATGCCAATCATCTATTCTCGTCTGTAAATCTTCCCTTAATTTAATTAATTCCCTATTTTTCGGTGCTAAGTCATCAAGCGTTTTTTCTAGACCTAACCAAAAATTTTCTGAAGATACATTTGTATTTTTTAATAATTCATCATTTACAAAGTTTGATATCTTTTCAGATACTTTAAGATTATTAATTTTAATGTATTTTTCTTGCATAGCACTTAATTTCGTACCCCATCTGTATTTTTGCCTGAGAGCTTTACTCCTTCGGCGGAAATCAATCTCTTTCCAGAGTGTTATGCTTCAATCGGTCCTTTTGCCTGAGAGTTTCCGGGGTGGTTGCTCCTTCGGCGCTATAAATAGTCTCTCCCGATGATTAATTTGTAACTGTTAAATGATTTAAGTCAATTAATAAGAATTACACCTGAATTAATATCATTTTATTGCCTTTTTTGTATTTTAACCATCCACTATAAATAAAACATGAAAAATTATCTAAATTTTGAAACAGAAATTAAAGATCTAGAAAACGAACTAGAAAAATTGAGAGATCCTTACAATCAAGAGGGATTATCAGAAGTCGATACTCAAAAAATTTCAAGCACTCAAACAGAAATCGATGAAAAATTAAAAAATATTTATTCTAATCTAGATCCTTGGCAGACTACTATGGTTGCTCGCCATGAAGACAGACCAAAAGCAAAATTTTTTATTGATAATTTGTTCGACGACTTCATCTCATTATCTGGAGACAGGTATTACGGAGAAGATAAATCAGTAATAACCGGATTTGCAAAGTTTAACGGAAAATCTGTTTTAGTTATAGGTCAAGAAAAAGGAGAAGATCTAGATAGCAGAATAGAAAGAAATTTTGGAATGATGAGGCCAGAGGGTTATAGAAAAACTATAAGATTAATGAACTTAGCAAATAAATTTAATATTCCCATAATCTCTTTTATTGATACTCCAGGAGCATATCCAGGTGTAGGGGCTGAAGAACGGGGACAGGCGGAGGCGATTGCAAAATCTATTGAGTGTTGTATGGAACTTAAGGTTCCAACAATTGCAATAATTATAGGTGAGGGTGGTTCTGGTGGCGCAATAGCATTAGCCTCTTCAAGTAAAGTTCTTATGCTAGAAAATGCAATTTATTCAGTAATATCTCCAGAGGGATGTGCAACTATTCTTTGGAGGGATCCAAAAAAAATGCTTGATGCTGCAAAAGCCATGAAGCTTTCTGCTAAGGATTTATTAAATTTAAAAGTTATTGATGAAATAATTGAAGAACCTTTAGGTGGCGCACATAGAGATAGAGATATAATTTTAAATAATGTAAGAGAAATTTTAACAAAAAATTTAAATTATTTTGATGAATTATCCTCTGAAGAAATAATGAATGAGAGAAAAAATAAATTTCTTAAAATTGGAAGAAATGATGGTTTTATGACAAGTACCGAGGATCTAAGTACATTAACTATCAAGAAAAATAATTTTGATCGAATTTTTAAATCAAAAAAAATTTTATTAGCAGTTATTGGTGGGTTGATTTTACTTACCTCAGTTTTTTTATTAATTTAAATTTATAAAGCACCGTGACAGTGCTTAAATTTTTTACCAGATCCACAAAAGCATGGTTCATTTCTTCCCATTTTTTTATTATTTGATAGTTGTTTAGAAATATCATTTTTATTGTTTTCTTTTTCCTGGTTTGTTTCAAGAATAACTTTTAAGTTTATTAAAATAGTTACATAATCTAATTTTAATTTTTCTAAAAGATTTGAAAATAATTCAAATGCTTCTTTTTTATACTCAACTAATGGATCTCTTTGACCATAGGATCTTAACCCTATAACTTGTCTTAATTGCTCCAAATATTGGATATGTGATTTCCAATTTAAATCAATCGATTGCAGAAAAATTCTTTTTTCAATTTCTTTTGCATGATCTTCACCTAGAATTTTAATCCGTTCGTTTCTAGTTTCTTGAAATTTATTAGAAATTGTTTCTCTAAAATTTTTATCTTTTGACTCAATTAAATCTCTGAATTCAGTTTCTTCAAAGCTTTTTCCAACTATTTGCTTAGTTTTATTATTAAACTCGTTACTTTTAGGATTTGATAAATTTGAAATTTTTAATTTTATCAAATCATTAGAGATTTCTTTTAAAAATTCATCTGAATAATCAAAGATATTTTCACTATTCATCGCATTTTTTCTTTGTGAAAACACAACATGCCTTTGATCATTAAGAACATTATCAAATTTGATAAGCGTTTTTCTTATATCAAAATTTCTTGCTTCTACTTTTTGCTGCGCTCTCTCTAATGCTTTATTAATCCATGGATGATCAATACTTTCACCGTCTTTAAGTCCAAGTTTTTCGAGCATACTATTCATCGACTCTGATCCAAAAATTCTCATTAAATCATCTTCTAGACTAACGTAAAATACAGAGCTCCCTTCATCTCCCTGTCTTCCAGATCTTCCTCTAGCCTGGTTATCGACTCTTCTAGACTCCATTCTTTCTGTGCCAATTACAAATAAACCACCTAAGGATTTAATTTTATCTTTGTTTATTTTAAGTTGATCTTCTGGCATAGAACCTTTTTTGCCACCAAGTTGAATATCAACTCCTCTACCCGAAATACTTGTTGTAATTATTAATGAGTTTTCTTTTCCTGCATTTGCAATTATCTCAGCTTCATTTTCATGGTTTTTTGCATTTAACACTACATGTTTTATATTTTTTTGATTTAATAAATTTGAATAAACTTCAGATTTATTAATGCTTGAGGTAAATACTAAAATAGGCTGACCCAATTTGTTTCTTTCAATTATTTTTTCTATAATTGCATCATTCTTTTCTTTTTCTGTTCTAAAAATTAAATCATTAAAATCTTTTCGAATCATTTCTTTATTTGTTGGAATAACAACAACAGGTAGATTGTAAATTTCAAAAAATTCTTCAGACTCTGTAGCGGCTGTACCTGTACAACCAGATATTTTTTTATAAAGTTTAAAATAATTTTGATAAGTTATTGAAGCTAAAGTTTGATTTTCAGCCTGTACTTGAATTTTTTCCTTGGCCTCTAACGCCTGATGCAAACCATCTCCAAAACGTCTGCCTTCTAAAATTCTTCCAGTAAGTTCATCAATAATTTTAAGACTTCCATCTTTAACAATATAGTCTCTACCCTTTTCAAATAAATGATTTGCTCGTAAAGCTTGATTTACATGGTGAACTAAATGTAAATTTTCTGGGTCATAAAAATTATTATTTTTTAAAATACCAGCGTTAGAAAAAAGTTTTTCAACATTGTTAATTCCATCATTTGTCAATAAAATACTCTTTTCTTTTTCATCTATTTCAAAGTCTTTATTATTTAAGATTCTAATTAGTTTATCAATTGCTAGATATTGAGCAGTTTTATCTTCAGCTGCTCCAGAAATTATCAAAGGTGTTCTTGCTTCATCAATCAAACATGAGTCTATTTCATCTACTATTGAGAAATTATGATCTCTCTGAACCATTTGATCTTCAGAAAATTTCATATTATCTCTTAAGTAGTCAAAACCTAATTCACTATTAGTTGCATAAGTGATATCACAATTATAATTTTTCTTACGTTCAGTATCATCTTGATAGTTATTAATAAAACCTGATGAGAGACCTAAAAAATTATATATTTCCCCCATTTCAAGAGAGTCTCTTTTAGCAAGATAATCATTCACAGTTACTATGTGAACGCCTTTGCCACTTAATGCATTTAAATAAGCAGCAAGAGTTATTGTTAAAGTTTTTCCTTCCCCAGTTCTCATTTCAGCAATTTTGCCTTCATGTAAAGCTACACCTCCGATTAACTGAACATTAAAGTGTCTTTCATTTCGTGTTCTTTTGGCAGCCTCTCTAACTAGAGCAAAAGCTTCTGGAAGTAACTCATCCAAAGATTTTCCATTATTTATCTGATTTTTAAATTCACTAGTTTTTTTTGGGAAGTCTGCGTCATTCAAATTTTTAAAATTTTCCTCATTCAAGTTTATCTTTTCAACAATTTTACCAATTCTATCTAGCTCTTTTTGATTACTAGATTTGATAAATTTTGTTATTAAATTTAACGGGTTAAACATGACTATTTGATTTATTCTTTACTTATATTGTTTAATATATGTATTAAATAAATAATTTAAACAATATGGGAATTAATTTAACAAATTTTTTATCATCTCAATCAAAAAATACAAAAATGATTGATTTTCAAGACCTTGATCATCTAGATGGTCTTTCAATTTCAGTTGTTTCAGCAAATTTATATAAAGATATCAGAGATGATTTAACTATGTTTTATTTTAGAGAAGGCGCAAATTATGCTTCTGTTTATACACAGTCAAAAATAGTGTCTGAAAATATAAAATGGAATATTAATCAAAGACCAAAAAAAATATATTCTCTAATTGTAAACACAAGAAATGCAAATGCTTTCACTGGAAAGCAAGGGTATGAAAGTTTAAAAAAAATAGCAGATTTAACTGCGAAACAATTAAATAAAAAACAAGAAGAAGATGAAGAGAATCCAAAGAAAATTTCTTCAAAGAATATAATATTTGGTTGTACTGGTACCATTGGAGAAATTTTTCCATATGAAAAAATTTCTAACAATATTTCAAATTTAATAAAAAAAATTACTTATACTCAAAATAAATTTATTTGGATGAAGGCAGCACTTGCAATCATGACTACGGATACAAAGCCAAAATTAGCTATGGAGGAATGTTATATTGGAAGTGAAAAAGTAAAAATTTATGGAATTGCTAAAGGTTCAGGAATGATACATCCAAATATGGCTACAACACTTGCGTATATATTTACCGATGCAACTTTATCTAATGAAGTTTTAGGAAAGCTATTAAAAAAAAATATAACAAATACTTTTAATGCTATTTCTTGTGATGGAGATACCAGCACCAATGATATGGCAACTATCTTTGCAACTAATGAAGTTAAAAATTCTCAAGTAAAAAGTGTGAATGAAAATAAAATTAAAAATTTTGATAAAGCTTTAAATAATGTGCTTTTGAATTTGGCAAAAAGAATTGTTTCAGATGGTGAGGGAGCGTCAAAATTTATAACAATAAATGTTAGTAAATGTAAAAATGAGATAGATGCAAAAAAAATTGCTTTATCTGTCGCAAATTCTCCACTAGTGAAAACTGCAATTTCTGGAGAAGATCCAAATTGGGGCCGAGTTATAATGGCAATCGGTAAAGCTGGGCCTAAAATTAATTTAAATAAATTATCTGTTAAGTTTGGAAATATAACAATTGTAGAAGGTGGAAAATTAAATCAAAGTTATGATGAAAAACAAACAGCAGGTTATATGAAATCTGAAAATATAGAAATAAACATTGAAACTTTTACAGGAAATAAAAATTTCACAGCTTATACTATGGATTTAACAAAAAAATATATTGAAATTAACGCAGACTATAGAAGTTAACTTATTGAAAACCCAAATTTTATAATTAACTAGTAATCATGATTAAATATAAACTTTTTTGTAAAGAATGTAATTTAAAATTTGATAGTTGGTTTGCATCTTCAAACGAGTATGAAAGACTAAAAAAGAAAAAACTTTTGAATTGCCATAATTGCAATTCAGAAAAAGTTGAAAAAACAATAATGGCACCTCAGCTAATAAGTCATAAATCAAAAATTGATGAAAAATTAAATTTAGAAAAATATAATAAAGTAAAAAAAACTATAAAAGATTATCAAAAATTTATTAAAGATAATTTTAATTATGTTGGTGATAATTTTGCTTATGAAGCGAGATCAATTCATTATAATGGTAAAAAAAAATCAAAGGGTATTTACGGTAGTGCATCAAAGGAAGATTTGAAAGAATTAAAAGAAGAAGGTATAGATGCTCAAATGATCCCTTGGATAGACGAAAAAGAAAATTAGTTTTTAATAAACTTTGCTATATAGTTTACAGATGAATCTCTAGAAATACTCCATTCATCCTTAATAATGTTAAAATTCATACCCTCTATTTTGTTTAGAGATAAATCATATTTCATTAAAATTTTTTTAAGATCTTCAGGTTTAACAAATTTTTCCCATTCGTGTGTTCCAATTGGAAGCCATCTCAAAACATACTCTGCTCCAACAATTGCAAAAATATAAGATTTTAAAGTTTTATTTATTGTTGCGACAAACATTAGTCCATTTTTTTTTAAAAGTTTTGAGCAAGACTTTAAAAAAAAATCTATATCCTCTACATGTTCAACAATTTCCATATTTAAAATTACATCAAATTTTTTTGTAATTTTAAGCTTTTCAGGCGATGAACATAAATAATTGATTTTTAGTTTATTTTTTTTTGAATGGAGTTTTGCAATTTTGATATTTTTGTCAGATGCATCGATACCTGTAACATTTGCTCCCATTCTTGACATTGGTTCGGATAGTAACCCTCCACCACATCCAATATCTAAAATATTTATTCCTGATAAAGGTCTTAATTTATTTTTTAATTTGAAATTATTAATAATATTTTCTTTTATGTATTTTATTCTTGTTGGATTAAATTTATGAAGTGGTTTGAATTTGCCCTCTGGATCCCACCATTCATTGGCCATTTTAGAAAATTTATCTATTTCTTTTTTATTTACACTGGTCATTTCGATAAATAGTTGACATAATAATTTAGATGTATTTTATCCATTATTTATTAAATATTAATAATTAAAGCTAGCATGAAAACTATCGTATTAAAATTTGGTGGAACATCTGTAGGAACTATAGATAGAATTAAAAAGGTTTGCAAAATTATTGCTTTTTATAAAAGGAAAAAAATTAAGGTAGTAGTTGTTTCATCGGCAATGAGTGGTGTGACAAATGAGTTAGTTAATAAAACTAAACTATTAAGTAGCAATTTTGATAGAGCAGAATATGATGCATTAGTTTCTACTGGAGAGCAAGCATCATGCGCACTTATTGCTGGTAGACTAAAACATAATGGGTTTAAATCGAGATCTTGGACATCATGGCAATTACCTATTTTAACAGATGGTCCTCATTCAAGTGCAAGGATTAGTTCAGTAGGTATCAAAGAACTAAATAGATATATAAATTCAGGTGGAATACCTATAATTACAGGTTTTCAGGGTGTAAGTAAAGATTTAAGAATAACAACAATTGGAAGAAGCGGATCTGATGCAACTGCAATTATGCTTGCAAAATTTATTAAAGCTGATGAGTGTATAATATATACTGACGTAGATGGAGTTTATACTACTGATCCAAGGCAGTATAAAAAAGCAAAAAAAATTAAAAAAATTTTTTATGACGAAATGTTAGAAATGGCATCTCTCGGTTCAAAAGTAATGCAGCCCACTTCTGTTCAGGATGCAAAACTGAATAAGATTGATGTTAAAGTAAAATCTTCATTTGTATCAAAATCTGGCACCTTAATAACAAATTCTAAAAAAGCATTTAGTGACCAAATTATTACTGGAATTTCATCAACAAAAAATGATGCTAAAATTACAATTGTAGGAGTAAAAGATAGACCTGGTGTTGCCGCTTCTATTTTTAAACCACTATCAAAAAATCTTATCAATGTAGATATGGTGCTTCAAAATATATCTTTAGATGGAAAAGAGACAGATCTTACATTTACTATAAAAGCTGATGATTTAAAAAAAACAGAAAAATTAATTAAACAAAATAAAAAAATATCTTTTAAAAAATTATCTTTTGATAAAGGTGTTTCTAAAGTTTCAATCATTGGTGTTGGTATGATAACGACTCCGGGTATAACATATAGAATGTTCCAGGCACTAGCCTCAAAAAAAATTAATATTTTGGTTATTTCTACCTCAGAGATAAAAATTTCAGTTCTAGTTTCTGTTAAGCATGTTAAAAGAGCAATAGCTGCTTTACATAAAGAATTTAAATTAGATTAATTATAATGAGTTTAAGACCATTTAGAGATATTAAAAGAAGAAAAACAAAAGTAATAAATGTTGGAAATGTAAAGATTGGTGGCAACAATCCAATATCTGTTCAATCAATGACGAACACTTTAACTACGGATGTTAAAGCAACCATAAAGCAAATTAATGACATAGCTGAGGAAGGTGCTGATATTGTAAGAGTGTCTTGTCCAGATGAGGACTCTTCAAAAGCATTAAAAGAAATAATAAAACATGTATCAATACCAGTGGTTGCAGATATACATTTTCATTATAAAAGGGCCATTGAGGCAGCAGAAAATGGAGCTAGCTGTTTAAGAATTAATCCAGGAAATATTGGAGATGAAACAAAGATACACGAGGTATTGAAAGCAGCAAAGAATAATAATTGTTCAATAAGAGTTGGAGTAAATGCAGGTTCTCTGGAAAAAGATATTTTAGAGGAATTTAAAGAGCCTTGTCCAGAGGCATTAGTTAAAAGCGCTTTAAGAAATGTAAAAATTTTAGAAGATAAAGATTTTTTAAATTTTAAAATAAGTGTCAAATCATCAGATGTATTCCTTTCGATAGCAGCATATAGACAACTATCTAAAGTTATAGATTATCCTTTACACCTTGGAATTACAGAGGCAGGAAGTTTTGTATCTGGGAGCATAAAATCATCCATAGGGCTTGGTAGTTTATTAATGGATGGAATTGGTGATACAATTAGAATTTCTTTATCTGATAACCCAACTCAAGAGGTGAAAATTGGTAATGAGATATTAAAATCACTGAATCTGAGAAATAGAGGAGTAAAGATCATTTCTTGCCCTTCTTGCGCAAGACAAGCATTTCAGGTAATCGATACTGTCAAAATATTGGAAGAGAAACTAGCCCATATAAAAACACCAATAACACTGTCAATTATTGGTTGTGTTGTTAATGGACCAGGAGAAGCTGCAATGACAGATATAGGAATTACTGGAGGGGGAAAAGGAAATAATATGCTTTATTTATCCGGTGTTCAGAATGAAAAAGTTTTGACTGATGACATAATTAATAGGGTTGTAAGCGAAGTTGAGAAAAAAGCATCTGAACTAGAGAACTAATTATGATACCCTTAAAAACAGTTGAGGAATTAATATTAAGACATTCATCCATAGAAAAAGACTTATCTACTGGTGGATTAGATAACAAGTTATTTGCCGAAAAATCAAAAGAATACTCAGATTTAAATGAGATAGTTGGAAGTGCCAAAGATTACATTTCTTTTCAAACTGAAAAAGAAGAATTGGAGAAAATATTAAATGATAGCTCTGCTGATGGAGAGTTAAAAAAAATGGCAGATATAGAATTGATAGATTTACAAAATCGATATGAAGCTAATGAAAAAAAATTAAAATTATTTTTGTTACCAAAAGATGAAGCAGATAAAAAAAATGCTATTATTGAAATAAGAGCAGGGACAGGTGGATTAGAAGCAAGTTTATTTGCATCAGATTTATTTAAAATGTATGAAAAAGTTAGTCATAAAAAAAAATGGTCTTTAGAATTAATCTCAATATCCAGAAGTGATGCAGGAGGTTTGAAAGAAGTTATAGCTTCAATTAAAGGTACTAATATTTATTCAACACTAAAGTATGAGAGTGGAGTTCATAGAGTACAGAGAGTTCCAGATACCGAAACTCAAGGAAGAGTTCATACATCAGCAGCAACAGTAGCTGTTTTACCTGAAGCAGAAGAGGTAGATTTAAAAATAAATGATTCTGATTTAAGAATAGATGTATTTAGAGCAGGTGGACCAGGTGGACAATCTGTTAATACGACAGATAGTGCTGTAAGAATTACTCACATCCCAACTGGTTTAAGTGTATCTCAACAAGATGAAAAATCACAACATAAAAATAAAGCTAAGGGAATGAAAATTTTGAGAGCACGTTTATATGAATTGGAAAGGTCAAGAATTGACCAAGAAAGATCTCAAGATCGTAAGACAAAAATTGGTACAGGAGACAGATCAGAAAGAATAAGAACTTATAACTTTCCTCAAGGAAGAGTTACAGATCATAGAATAAATTTAACTCTTCATAAATTAGATGAATTTTTAGAAGGAGAAGCATTTGATGAAATGATTGAATCTTTGACTCTACAAGCGCAAGAGGA
>CACIXF010000011.1 GCA_902590535.1 uncultured Pelagibacteraceae bacterium | reverse complement strand
CACCATTTGTAATTGGATTAGCGATAATAATTTTATTTGGAAGAACTGGTGTTGTGAGTTCGTTTCTTGAATGGGGATTTGACATTGAACCTTCTAGATGGATTTATGGTTTACCAGGAATATGGTTTGCCCAAACACTTGCTTTTACCCCTATTGCATTTTTAGTTTTAATTGGTGTTGTTGAAAGTGTCAGTCCATCTATGGAAGAAGCATCTCAAACCTTGAGGGCTTCTAAATGGCAAGTTTTTAAAACAGTTACCTTACCATTAATGAGGCCTGGAATAGCAAATGCGTTTCTACTTGGTTTTATAGAAAGTTTAGCAGACTTTGGTAACCCTTTAGTACTAGGAGCAGAATACGATGTATTATCTACTGAAATATTTTTTGCAATTGTTGGCGCACAGTACGATGAAACTAAAGCAGCAATATTAGCTATGATTTTATTATCTGTTGTTCTAGTAGTATTTTATTTACAAAACCAATGGTTAGGAAAAAAATCCTATATTTCAATTTCAGGTAAAGGAGATAGTGGTGTTCATCCAGAACTTCCAAATAAAACAAAATGGGTAATTTATTCAACCGTGCTTCCGTGGGCTTTATTGACATTTATAATTTATGTAATGATCATGTTCGGTGGATTTGTAGAAATGTGGGGTGTTGATCATAGCTTTACTTTAAGACATTATATTGAAGCTTTTAGTGTTGATTGGGTAAAAGAGAGAGGTTTCTTATGGACAGGAACTGCTTGGAACTCCTTTAATACTACATTTACGATTGCTTTAATTTCCTCTTTACCGACTGCTGCAATAGGAATTTTAACTGCATATCTTCTAACAAGACACAAATTCAAAGGAAAAAATGCTTTTGAATTTGGTACGATGTTGAGCTTTGCAATACCTGGTAGTGTTATCGGTGTAAGTTACGTTTTTGCTTTTAATGTTCCTCCTCTTGAAATAACAGGAACTGGAATAATCTTAGTGATCGCATTTGTATTTAGAAATATGCCTGTTGGAGTTAGAGCAGGAATAGCTGCTATGAACCAGCTTGATCCACACTTAGATGAAGCTTCATCAACTTTAAACGCTTCTAGCGCCCAAACATTTAGGAATATAATTCTTCCTTTACTTAAGCCTGCCATTACAGCATCTTTAGTTTTTAGTTTTGTAAGAGCCATGACAGCAATTAGTGCAGTTATCTTCTTGGTAAGTGCAAATTATGACTTAGCTGTTTCATACATACTTGGTCGATTAGAAAATAATGACTATGGCCTTGCAATAGTGTATTCATCTGCATTAATTGTAGTTATGCTGATTACAATTACTTTAATGCAATTAATAATAGGAAAACGTAAATTAGGAAGAAGAGATCAGGCAGCTGGAATTTTACAAGGAAATTTAGGATAATGAAAAAAGCAGAAGTAAAGTTTGAAAATATAACAAAAAAATTTAATGAAACTACAGCGGTAGATAATGTTAGCTGTAAATTTGAAGCTGGAACTTTAACTACTTTACTTGGTCCATCTGGTTGTGGAAAAACTACTTCACTAAGAATTATTGCAGGTCTAGAAAGAGCTACAAGTGGTAAAATATTAGTAGATGATGAAGAAGTAACATTATTGCCTGCAACTGACAGAGATGTATCAATGGTATTTCAATCTTATGCTTTGTTTCCACACATGAGTGTAATTGAAAATGTTTCGTATGGCTTAAAAATGGTCAATGTAAATAAGGAAGAATATATTCAAAAATCTTTAGAAACTCTAAAATTGGTAAATTTAGAGGGGTATGAAAACAGGATGCCATCAGAACTATCTGGCGGACAGCAGCAAAGGGTTGCGGTTGCAAGAGCAATTGTGTTGGAACCAAAAGTACTGCTTTTCGATGAACCTCTTTCTAACTTAGATGCAAAATTAAGAAGACAAGTAAGGGAAGATATTAGAGAAATACAACAAAAACTTGGGGTTACAACAATTTATGTAACTCATGATCAAGAAGAAGCTTTAGCAATATCTGACAAAGTAATAGTAATGAATAATGCTGTTATTGCTCAAGAAGGTAGTCCAAAAGATCTTTATAATTATCCACAAAATAAATTTGTAGCTAATTTTATAGGTGATGCAAATGTAGTAAAAGCTGAAATCTTAAATAAACAATCTAATTCTTATGATTTAAAAATAGCTGAAATGAATATTAAAGTGCAAAGTGATAAAGATTTTGAAAAAACTGTTTCTGTAGCGCTTAGACCTGAAAAAATTTCAATTAATAAAGATAAAAAAGAAAATTCTATTCATGCAACTGTAAATAATGCTTCATTTGTGGGAAGTAGCTATCAATACATATTAAATTCAAATGCTGGGAAACTGTTTGTAATTTCTGGAGAAACAAATGACATATTTAAAGTTGGAGAACAAGTCTTTTTAAGTATAAATGACCAAGAAGTAAAAATTCTTAACGATTAAATATTATGCTATCAAGTAAAGAAATTATATGTCCAAATAACCTTCTGGATTTAGCTCATAAAAAAAAAGGTGTTAAAGTTGCTGTTGTAAATGCAGGAAAACCTTTACCAATGTTATCCATTCAAGATGCGGTAAATGAAAATTTAATTGAACCTATTTTTATTGGTCATGAAGTTGAAATACAAAAATGTGCTGAAGATATTAAATGGGATATTTCTAAATACGAACTTATTCATGAACCTGTAGAGAACGATACCGCTAAAATTGCTGCTAAACTTGCAAGTGAAGAAAAGGTTAAAATAATTGTCAAAGGACACATTCATACAGATGTTTTGATGAAAGAGGTTTTAAAACGTGAATATAATTTGTTGGGTAAAACAAGACTAAGTCATATTTGGCATATGAGTATTGGCAAAGATGATAAACCTCTAATAATCACTGATGGAGCATTAAATGTATTGCCCAATGTAAAAACTAAAATGCATATTTTGAAAAATGTAATAAATTTTTCCCACAGAATAGGAATAGAAAGACCAAAAATATCTGTTTTATCAGCAACAGAGGAAGTTTTAGAAAGTGTACCAAGTTCAATTGAAGCAGCAGAAATTACAAAGTTAGCTAAAGAAGAAAATTTAAATGCTGATGTTTTTGGTCCTTTGGCATTTGATAATAGTATTTCAAAAAAATCAGCAGCAATAAAAGGAATTAAAAATTTAGTTGCTGGTGAGGCAGATGTATTGTTAGTGCCGAGTGTAGAAACTGGAAATGCTTTGGTAAAAATGCTTATATATTTTAGTGGTGCATGTGCCGCAGGAGTTGTAGTTGGTGGAAAAGTGCCAGTGGTAATAACAAGTAGATCTGATGAGGCCCAGGCACGTTTAGCTTCTATTGCAGCTGCCGTTGTTGCATTAGATTAATTCTAAGTTGAGCAAACCTATTGAATTCATAGCTTTTATACTCTATTAAAGAGGCTCAAAAAAAGGAAGCGATAATGGCAATACAATATTTAAAAAAATCACCAAAAACATCTTCAACGGATGACACCAAAACAAGAGAAATAGTTGAAAATATTTTAAAAGATATTGAAAAAACAAAAGAGGAAGGTTGTAAAGAGCTTTCAAAAAAATTTGATAAATTTGAGGGTGATGTAATCGTTTCCAAAGAAAAAATTGAAGAGATTAAAAAAAGTTTAGATCAAAAAACTAAAGATGATGTTCAGTTTTCACATGAAAGAGTCAGAAAGTTTGCAGAAGCCCAATTAAAAAATTATGGACAAGATTTTGAAGTTGAGCTTTCTAAAGGTTTGTATGCTGGTCAAAAATTAATTCCTGTAAATACTGCTGGATGTTATGTTCCTGCTGGTAGATATGCACATATTGCTTCTGCTGTGATGAGTGTAACAACTGCAAAAGTTGCTGGTGTTAAAAATATTCTTGTATGTAGCTCACCAAAACCAGGTGTTGGAGTTCATCCTACTATTGTTTATACAGCTGACCTGTGTGGTGCTGATGTAATAATGAACTTAGGTGGAGTACAAGCAATTGCAGCTATGACAAATGGTTTATTTGGAAATGCGCCTGCTGATATTTTAGTAGGTCCAGGTAATCAATTTGTTGCTGAAGCAAAAAGAATTTTATTTGGTAAAGTTGGAATAGATTTATTTGCAGGTCCAACTGAAATTGCAATAATCGCTGATGAAACTGCTGATCCAGAAATTGTAGCAGTAGATTTAGTTGGTCAAGCTGAGCATGGCTATAATTCACCTGCTTGGTTATACACTACAAGTAAAGAACTAGCAGAAAAGGTAATGAAAAGAGTTCCAGAATTAATTGCTGAATTACCAGAATTACCAAGAACAAATGCTGAGGCAGCTTGGAGAGATTATGGTGAAGTGGTGTTATGTGATACTGATGAAGAGATGGCTACTATTAGTGATGAGTATGCACCTGAGCACTTAGAGGTACAAACAAAGAATTTAGATTGGTTCCACAACAGATTAAAAAATTATGGTTCTTTATTTGTTGGTGAAGAAACAACTGTTGCTTATGGAGATAAATGTTCAGGAACAAATCATATTTTACCTACAAAAGGAGCTGGAAGATATACAGGTGGTTTATTTGTTGGAAAATTTATCAAAACACTAAGTTTCCAAAGAATGACAAAAGAATCTACAGAATTAGTTGGAGCTGCAGCTGCAAGACTTTCAAGATACGAGGGTATGGAAGCACATGCAAGAACTGGTGACGTAAGATTGAAAAAATACGGATATACAGGTTAATTTTAATTTAACACTAAGTCTAAATAAAGAGCTGCTGACCAAGAAAAATTCTTGGCCCCCATAGGTTTAGCACTTTTTCGAGTATAATATTCGTGAAAACCATTTTCCTCTATCATTTGTATCGTTTTTCTTTTAATTTTTTTTGAAAAAGAATTGTCTTTATTCATTAATCCTTTGTAAATAAACCAATTACAGTTCACCCAAATCGGACCCCTCCAATACCTTTTTTCCTCAAAACTTTTATGATTGGGTTTAATTGAAGAAAAAAAATATTTATCATTTTTATTATGACTTTTAAGATTTTTAATTAATTTCTTATTAATTAAATCGTTATTTAAATCTGCAAACAGAATAAAATAATTTGTAATAGAAGGTATATAAATTTTTTTCTTATTTCTTATATCCTTTGAAAAAAAACTTCCTTTTTTTTTATCATATAATTTTAGTATATTTTTTTCTGTGACTTTGACATAATTATTTATTTTAGAACTCTTTAGATTAAATTTATTTAATATTTGTATAAGATCTTTGTTAGCCTTTAAAAATAATGAATTAAATCCAACATCTACAACATTAAATAAAGAAGATTTAAAAACTTTTTTTGGATTATATTTTTTTTTTCTTAAATTATTCTTAATAGATACATATCTATCATAGTCTATATTAAGAGGTCTATGATCTGGGTTAACAAGTTTATTATCTGCTCTTTTATATTTTAAATTTTTTTCAATAGTTACTTTTTCCATTGGTTCATCCCAAATAGGAGAATTATCATATCCACTTTCCCAAGGATGGAGAATTGAAACTAATCCAGTTTTCTTCGGATCTCTAAATTTAATAAACCATTCATGAAATCTAATTATTTTTTTTACAATTTTTTTTACTTCTTTAGTTTGTTTATTAGATATTTTGTTTTTATCTAAAATCAATTTCAAAATAGTTGATAAAATAGGTGGCTGAGTAATACCAGATGAATGAATTTTATTCCCACAATTCCAAGCAGTATAATTTGGATAATAGTTTGTATTCGTATCATGAAATAATATGTGAGGAACCATGCCATCTTTCCACTGACCATCTAGCAATGTTGTAATTTCTTTAAGTGCATGGTTTAAATTAAAATAAGAATAACCTAGTGCTATAAACGCAGAGTCCCAATTCCATTGAGCTGGGTAAAGCTTATTATTTGTAGGTAAAGTATACCCTTTTCTTCTGTTACCCAGTAAGGTCTTTTGAGCCTTATTAATTAAATTTCTCATTAACCTTTCACACTTCCAGCAGTAAGACCGCTAACTAAATATTTTTCAAAATAAACAAATATAAATAGTACTGGTAATGTAACAACCACTGAGCCTGCCATTAAATATTGTCTTGGCGTTTCTGCATCTCCACTTAAATATTGGATAGCCCTTGATAATGTAAATGAATTAGGATTGTCCAAAAACATCAAAGAAAATAAAAACTCATTCCAAGCAATCATAAAAACATACAAAGCTACAGATGAAATTGCAGGAATGCTCAAGGGAATTATAATTTTTGTTATAATTCCAAACCAACTTAATTTGTCTAAAATTGCAGCTTCTTCTAATTCTTTCGGTATGCTTTTAAAATATCCTTGTAACATATAAATAGCTACCGGAAGTGTTGTTGCTGTATAGACAATCAATAAACCTTCTATTGAATTACGTAAACCCAATTGACTAAATATCGTATACAATGGAATTACAAGAACAATTGCAGGGAACATGTATATTATAAGAATAGATGTAGACAAAAATGTTTTTCCAAAGAAGTTTAATCTTGCAACTGCATAAGCGGCAGGTATTGCAAAAAGAAGAGTTATAATAACAGTACCTACAGAAACGATAGTACTAGTCACTATATATTTTCCAAATTTATAAGATTTAAAAATTACAAAATAAGATTTAAATAAATCTTTTATATCTTGTCCAAAATTGATACTAAAATCTAAAGGATTCACCAACAAAGCTATTTGTGTTTTAAAACTTGTTATTAACATCATGTAAAATGGAAAAAGTATTACAAAAGAGAAAAATAAAATTCCAAATAAAGTTAAAAAATCAAATAAAATTATTTGAGTAGAGTGCTCTTCTTTTAAACCTATAAAAGTATATTTACTAATTTTATTGGTGAAAAAATATAATATTAAAAATACCCCTACATTATACCAAATTGGTAATTTTTGTATTAAGTAGCCATCACAAAAAACGAATATGGAAGAAAAAATGATAGATTTGTAAATTGATTTAATTCTATCACCTATTAGTAAGTGAGCTAATGATATTAAAAAACCAAATATAAAAATTATTTCTATATTTAAACTATTAATACTTAAACCTTGCAATGTTGCTAATATTTTCCAAATCGAAATTAAAAAAATTAAGAAAAAAGTAGATATCAATGAAAATAATATTGTATTTTTAGTTCTCATCTACTCTCTTTCCTAAAAGTTTAAAATAAAAAAACATAAACATTAAAAGCAATACAACGATTACTATTGAAACAGCTGAGCCCATTCCAATGTCTGATATTGCAAAACCTTGTTGATAAACATTTATTGGTAAAGTTCTTGTTCCTGATGCACCTCCAGTTAATAAAAAGACGTCCTCAAATTTATTAAAATTCCATATAAATCTAATCATGAATAAAATCGAAATTACTGCAGTTATTTGAGGGAGTGTAATATTAAAAAATTTTTGAAAGGGACTAGCACCATCAACATCAGCAGCCTCATATAATTCTTTTGGAATAGCTTGAAGTCTCGCAAGAATAAATAAAAAAGCTAGAGGGAAATACCTCCAAATTTCAAACATTATAACTGTTGTAAGTGCTAACCTTAATTTAAAATCAAAACCTAAAATACTAATTTCAATATATTTTTGTCCAAGAAGGTTTATTGGAGTTTCTATAATTTGATAATTTAATAATAAACTGTTTAACGTCCCACTATTAGGGTCTAGTAGAAGCTCCCAAGTATAAGCTAAAGCTACAACTGGAGCAACATAAGGGAAAAGTAGAACACTCCTCATAAATGTTCTTCCATAAAATTTTTGATTCACCATCTGGGCAGTTAAAATACCAAATATTATTGAGCCAACAGTTCCAAAAAATGTGTAATAAAACGTAGTTAGTAGCAAATCTACAAATTCATTTTCAAATAAAACTTTTTTAAAGTTTTTGAGAGTAAAGTTAGTATTAAGTAATATATTATCAGATTTTCCATCTAATTTTGGTTTAATTGATTTAAGATTTTTTTTATCTATTTTTGATCCATCATTTGTTTCAAATATTACCTGAAAATTTTCCCTATATTTAGCTGGCCAATTTCCAAATTCACATTTTAAGTTATACTTTTCGTAAGAACATCTTGGATCTAAATTTTCAATTTCAAAATTTTTTGGAAAATTATCTTGAAACGAAACATCTCTAATTTCTTGAATTAATGAACTATTTCTTAACTTATATAATATTTTTATTTTGGTAGGTTCGTCAGAAATAGATTTTACAATTTTTTTTGCTCTTGGTTCTGGAATTCGTATATCTTTTAATTCAACTTCCTTAAAACTAATCCAAATGTTTGCAAATATTGGGAATAAAATTATTGAAAAAACTAAAAGAACTGCAGGTAAAGTTAGTATGTATGCAGTTTTTTTTTCTGTATTTGCTAGAGTGTCATTCATAAAAAAAGCGGATAATTTATATTATCCGCTTTTTTATAAAATTAAAATTATTTGAATTTAGCTAATGATTTGTTAATCATATCAACAGCTTCATCGACATCAATTTGATCATCAATATAAAGTCTAGTAATTCTATTTATAAATTGAGAATTAATGACTTTTGACGCTCTTGATAGTTCGCCTTCTTTAACACCCCATCTATTTGCAGTATCTAAACCAGCTACAATGTTATTAATAACATCTGGGTCATATAGATCTGACAATGGAGCTTTTCTATCAACTCCAACAGGTAGTTTACTCCAAGCTTTTGTGAAAGCCTCAGGGTCACTTGAATTTCCTCTTCTTACAGGAAATTTTCCTTCTGGAGCTATCGATAATGTGCTTGTGTAACCTTCATCCATTGAGTACATGATAAATTGTTTAGCTTCATCTGTATCTGCATCAGCTGTTATACCAAAATATCTAACATCTGCCCATGCAGCACCTTTCTTGTTGCTAGGTCCACTAAAATTAGTAATGAAACCAGTTTTAGAAGCCAGCTCAGGTGATGTTGGATCACTGTTAATTGTTGGTGGAGCCGAGTCTCTTAAACCTGCAAGCTCATCCATAATGAATGGAGACCAAATAATCATTGGAGTTTTTCCTGCAAAGTACAATGCTCTAGATTGTTTCCAGTACAATTCACCTGGAGGACTTGCTTTTGCAATTACTTTATAAAACTCTAATGCTTCTTTTAGTTTTTTACCTTGTTTCTTGATACCACCCTTTTTAACAATATTAACCCCATTTGCTAAAAGAACGTGCTCTAAAACTTGACTCATGAAATTTTCATCAGTCTTGGTAGCAGCTACAAACCCAAACATTCCATTTTGTTTTGAAAGCTTCTCAACTGCGGCTACAATATTCGCATAACTTGTAGGTGGCGCTAAGTCAGCATTTTCAAAAAGATCTTTTCTGTAAACAACCATTTGTGTCCATCCATCAACTGGAACGGCTGCAATTTTTGAACCTTTTTTTGCCATGTTAAGTGCACCTGGCGCAAATGTATCTTTACCTAATGCTTTAACAACATCGTTATTAGCATCCACATCTAATATTCCTGCTTCAGCCCATGGTAATACATATTGTAAAGTGTGATAGATAACGTCTGGTAAGTCTCCTGCTGCTGCTGCAGCTGTAGCTCTTGTACCTAGTTCTTTTTCTTCAACAGGAATTACATCAACCTTAATTCCAGTTTTAGCTTCAAAAGCTTTTGCCATTTCCTCTTGCTTAGCCATTCGGGCAGGCTGAACTTCTGTAGTCCAAAACTTTATTTCTGCGTAAACAATATTCGAAATAAAAAACGAAATTACGCAAAACATTTTTATTATATTTTTCATTTCCCCTCCTATATATAATGAAACTATATTAAAATGATTCTATTTAGCAAAGATACGACTGTCACATATCAGGTATGTGATTGTTTCATGGTAATTATTTAAAAAAATGGGAAAAAATTGAAATTAGTCAATTATAAGTTGTGTTATGATTTCATCCTATTTCCATTTTCATCAAAAATAAAAATGTCATTTAGATCAAAACCTATAGAAGTTCCTATTTCAACATTGCTTGGAATTTTTGCACTTAATTGATGTTCATCTTTTTTCATATATACAATTTTTTCATTACCAAGGTTTTCGATTAATTCTATTTCAGGATTGAAAATAAATTGAGTATTTTGATTTACTTTCAAATGCTCGGGCCTAATACCCACAAAGTGTT
This sequence comes from uncultured Pelagibacteraceae bacterium, assembly GCA_902590535.1. Lineage (GTDB taxonomy): Bacteria > Pseudomonadota > Alphaproteobacteria > Pelagibacterales > Pelagibacteraceae > Pelagibacter. Next base: position 14,498 of record CACIXF010000011.1, on the reverse strand, counting down.
TAGTTTTATTTAATTTTAATTTATCAAACTGGATATCATTACCTAATAATTTAATTGTATCTTCTGAAACAATATTTTCCTCTTTCACATCTAAAATATTCATTTTTGGTGTACCGATAAATTGAGCAACAAAAATATTTGCAGGGTCATTATAAATTTCCTCTGGAGTACCAACCTGTTCAATATTTCCTTGATTTAAAATAACTATTCTGTCTGCTAGTGTCATAGCTTCAACTTGATCATGAGTTACATAAATCATATTGGTTTTTATTTGGTTGTGTAATTTAGATATTTCGACCCTCATTTCTGCTCTCAGTGCTGCATCAAGGTTAGATAAAGGTTCATCAAATAAAAATATTTTTGGATTTCTTGTAATAGCTCTTCCTATCGCTACTCTTTGTCTTTGACCACCTGATAATTGTTTTGGTTTTCTCTCTAATAATTCTTCAATTTTTAGAATTTTTGCTGCTTGCATAACTTTTGTATTAATTTCTTCTTTAGGTCTTTTTTCAATTTTTAAACCAAATGACATATTTTCATAAACGTTCATATGAGGATAAAGAGCATAAGATTGAAAAACCATAGCAGTTTGACGTTTTGAAGGATGAAGTTCATTAATTTTTTGATCATTGATAAAAATTTCACCTTCATCTATTTTTTCTAATCCTGCAATCATTCTTAGAAGGGTTGATTTTCCACACCCTGATGGTCCTACCAAAACAAGAAATTCATCTTCTTTACCTAAAAGATTAAAATTTTTAATTATTTTATTAGCACCAAATGATTTATGTACTCCAGTAAATTTTATGTTTGCCATTTAATTCTTTATCTTTTTAAGAATATTAGTCTAAAAAATTTTTTATTAAAATATTAAAATTATCCGGTTGTTCTAAATGAACATTATGACAACATCCTTTAAAGATTTCTAAACGGCTATTTTTAATATTTTTACTCAATGTATCAACCTGATCATAATTATAAGAAATATCTTTATCTCCCCAAACAATTAAAGTTTCATTTTTGATATTTTTTAAATTATCAATTCCTTTCCAATTTTTCATAGCAAGCAAAGCATTATCAGCTGTTTCTAATGAAACATTTTTAACAGCATTTTCACATAAAAAATAATTCTTATCTTTATTCCCTTTTACAAACCATTTTGGAGGAACTCTTGAAAATGAAATTTTTGTTCCATCTTTTTTTAATTTTTCTCTTGTTTCATCCATCGTTTCAAATCTACCAGGAATATCTCCTATTGATCCTGTAGCAAAACAAATTAATTTATTAACTCTATCACCAACGATTTTTGTTATTTCTTGAACAACCATTCCTCCCATGGAATGACCAATCAAATTAAATTTATCAATTTTCTTTTGATTTAGAATTTCTATTATTTTATTCGCCATATCATTAATAGAATTTAAAGATTGTGCTTTATAACTTTCACCAAATCCAGGTAAAGCAGGTGCAATGACTCTGTAATATTTTGAGAAATAATTCTTTTGAAAAAACCACATTTCAGATGAACCAAGATATCCATGGACAAAAACAAATGGAAAACCTGTTCCTAAATCGTCTACATAAATATCACTCATAATATTTCCTTTACTATATATAAAACCAAGATACTCATAAAAGTTATAATAAATATATTAATAACTCGCCAAACTGTTTTATTTTTAGCATATTTGGATAAATAGTTTGATAAGTAACCTAAAGCAAAAAAAAATAAAAATGAAGCTATAGCTGCCCCAATCCCAAAAGCTACTTTTTGATTTAATAAATAATTTTTAGAAAAATTCCCAAGAAAAAAAACTGTATCTGAATAAACATGTGGATTTAGGTATGTAAATCCAAGAGTTTTTATAAATATATTTGTTTTTGAAATATTTGTTAGATCATTACTAAAATTTATATCTGAATAATGAGTTTTTATTTTTGAGTAAATGAAGTGTAATAAAAATAAAATAAGAAGTATATTTAATATTAATTCAACTGTTTGATTAAAAAGTTGATTAAAATAATGAAAAAGAAAGATGCCTAAAAATATTAAAATTAAGTCAGATATTGAACATATTAAACAAACAAGAAATACATGTTGTTTTTTTAGACCTTGTTCAATAACAAAAATATTTTGAGCACCAATAGCTAAAATTAAACTTAATCCTGTAAAAAATCCTAATAAAGCATATTCCATTAAGACAAATTAAACTCTTTTCTTACCCTGAACAACTCTATCAAGAATTAACGCAACAAATAAAATTGCAACACCTGCTAAAATTCCTTGTCCAACATTAGCATATTGAAGTGCTTCTAGAACATCTTGTCCTAATCCTTTTGCACCGATTAGGGATGCAACTACTACCATTGCTAAACTTAACATTACTGTTTGGTTTACACCTGCCAATATGGACGGTGTTGCTAATGGTAAATCTACTTTTCTTAATAGATACCATTTAGATGCACCATAAGCTATCGCAGCTTCTCTAATTGTTTCTGGCACACCTCTTAATCCAAGAACTGTTAATCTAACCACAGGGGTTCCTCCAAAAATCATTGTAATTATAACCGCAGCGACCTTCCCTGTTCCAAAGAATGCAATTACTGGGATCATGAAGACAAAGGCTGGCATTGTTTGCATAAAATCCATTATTGGTCTTATCATTGAATAAAATCTCTGACGTCTTGCGCAAAAAATTCCAAGCGGAATTCCAATAACAATACTTAATACAGCAGCTGTTCCCAAAAGAGCTAAGGTAGTCATGGCTTTTACCCAAAAACCTAAAAATCCCATGTAACATAAAAATCCTGCCGAATAAATTGCAGCTCTTGGGCCTGCAGCTAAACCTGTTAAAGTTACTATGGTTGTAATGATCACTATCCACGGAGTTTTTACAAATAGTAATTCTAAGAAATCTAGCACTGATCTAATACCAATTGTGATTGCTGTAAATAATGCATCTCCTTTTAAAACTGCGTAATCAAAGATAGTTTCCACCCATTTAATTGAGGTCAATCTTATGTCTGGATGAGTTGGAAAGTCATCCATTATAGTAATAACACCAGGAAAACTATAATGCACTACAGAGAAAAACATAATCACTGCTGCAAAAATTGTACTTGAGATAAAGTTCTTGGTTTGCATCCCTGGTCTTATTGTTTTGTCTGATAACCATTCTGAATATCTTTTTTCTAAAATAGAATTAGCTAAAATCCCTTGAACTATTTTAATTGAAATTAATAAAGCAATACCAAAAATTGTAATCCAAATTGCAGATGCTTCAATTCTTGCAACTTCATCAATATATCCCTGCATTGCATCTTCTAAGGATTTAATGTTACGTTTATAAACATCGACTTTATCTGGATTGTTGGTAATGGCTGCTTCTAACTGTTTGTTTCTGAATGCAATTGTAGATTCAACCTGTTTTATTTTTTCAACAGCATCTTTAGTAATATTTCCAAATAAACCTCTAATAATTTGAACAACTGAAAATGTTTCAATTATTAAAAATGCCAATGCCCAATTCCATATATTTCTCATTCCAAACCAAATTGGACCTAGAATTCCCGCATATAAGTTAAATGAAAAAGAGAATGAAGGTTTGCTTCCAATTTTTTGAAACTCTTTGATGTAATATTCTGGATTTGATTTAACAAAGTCGGTTATTAACTCTGATCTAGTAGGGTTATTAATTTGTTTATTCTCCATCACCACCCTCTATTACTGCTTTTAAAAGATCTGATTGTGTAATCACTCCAATATTTTTTTGCTCATTATTTTTAACAACTAATGGCTTGTCTTTTGATTTTGAAACTTCAATTAATTTACTTAATAATTCATGCTCATCTACACTTTGTAAATTTTCTTCCAATTTACCATTTAAATTTTCATAACTTTCAACTGTTTGCATAATTGTTTTTGCCTGAACAACTTTAAGTCTAGAAATTCCTTTAACAAAGTCTGCAACATATTCGTCAGCTGGATTAACTACGATTTCTTCAGGGGTACCAATTTGAATTACTTTTCCATCTCTCATAATAGCAATTCTATGCCCTACTCTTACTGCCTCATCTAAATCATGAGTTATAAAAACAGTTGTCTTTTTCATCTGTTTTGAAAGTTTGATAAATTCTGATTGAAGCTGTCTTCTAATAAGTGGGTCTAATGCACTAAAAGGTTCATCCATTAAAAGAAATTCTGGGTCTGCAGCTAATGCTCTTGCAAGCCCTACTCTTTGCTGCATTCCTCCAGATAATTCATGAGCAAATTTGTTACCCCAACCTTGTAATTCAACTATTTCTAAAATTTTATTTGCTGCATCTAAACGATCATTTTTACTTACGCCTCTTATTTCAAGAGGCATTGCAATATTATCTACAACCGATCTATGAGGCATTAAGGCAAAGTTTTGAAAAACCATACCTATTTTTTTATTTCTTAGTTCTTGTAAATGATCACGATCAAGCTGCATTACATCATGACCATTAATTAAAATCTTTCCTGAAGTTGGTTCTAGAAGTCTATTTATATGCCTGACTAGTGTAGATTTTCCACTACCAGATAAACCCATTACACAAAATATTTCTCCTTGATTAACATCAAATGAAACATCCGATACACCAATCACTGAGTTATATTCTTCTAAAGCTTCAGTTTTTGAAATTCCTTTATTTTGGATTGCATCCAATGCTTCGGGTGAAGTATTGCCAAATACCTTCCAAACATTTTCAATTTTTATAGCTGAACTCGATGAATCCATGTTCGTCTTTTATTATAGGAAAATATACTCGGCAATCTTAAATTGCCGAGTATAAATTTAATTTAGATTATAATCCTAACCAACCGTCTACAGTTGATTTATTTGCTTCCATCCAAGCTCTAGCAACAGCAGCTGGATCTTTTTTCTCAACTGAAACTGCATATGCCATCGCAGAAACATCATCAGCTGTTAATTGAAAATTCTTAAAGAATTCTACAATCGCTGGTGACTGACTCTCTAAAGAAGTAGCCCAACCGATTTGGATTTGCTTAAGAGCATCTTTTGATGCAACATAAGATTTCTTGTACCAGTCAGCATCTGCTTTAGGTTGAATCATTTTATATTTTGCAGGATCATATTTTGGTTCTGTTAACATCACTACGTCAGCCATTCCCCAAATTGCATGAGGTTTGTAACAATAGAATGCATAACCTTCACCTTTTTTGATTGAGTCTAATACTCTTGCATTTTTAACTGCTTCAGCAGCTCTAACTGCTTCAATACCAGCATCATATAGACCATAGTCTCTTAATTTAACTTGATTTACATTTGCAGAAGCCCAACCATCAGCACCAATCCAAAACTCACCTTTTCCGTTGCCATCGCTATCCATAGCTTTAACAACTTCAGGTCTTGCCAAATCTTCAATTGCTGTGATGTTCATTTTTTTAGCAAACTGTTGTGAAACACAATAACCTTGGTTTCCTTCGTAAGGTTTGCTACTTAATTTCAAAGTTCCTTTTGGAACTAAATCATTTGTATAAGCTTCTTGGTTTGGTAACCAAATATCAGGATGCACATCGATTTCACCCTTACCTCTATCAATCGCTGCATAAATTGCAGTATTGTTTCCTGGAACAAGCTCAGCTTCTCCACCCATTTTGTCAGTAACAACTGCAGCTAATAAATTTGCAATAGCTGTAGCACCTGTCCAGCCCGGGTCTCCAATTTTAACCTTTTCTGCTTGTGCAGAGAACATTGCTAAAATTGAGATTAACCCAGCTACAAGTGTAGTTTTAATTATTCTCATATTATCTCCTTTTAAATTTATAAATTAAGCTTAACGCGAATTGAGATATCGAGTCAAAGAAAATTGATGTGTAATTATTACAGTGTATATTAGAATTATTATAAAGAACTAGTCTGGGTTTGAAGTAAGAGTTTTTATTTCTAAAATATTTTCGTTTGGATCTTTTACAAAAAATGTTTCTTGTTCGTATTTAGTACCTTTAAATCTTAGATAGGGCTCATCATAATATTTAGTACCACTATCCTTTAATCTTTGTTTAAGAGCATCAAAATCTTTTCTAGATAGATGAACTCCAAAATGAGGAACTGATACATTACCCATATCTACATCATGTCTTTCATTGTCTAGTTTATGTTCACTTTTGTGAAGTGTTAGTTCATTACCCCAAAAATCAACGTCAGCCCATTCTTGTGCAGAATTATCTAATCTACAGCCTAGAGTTTCGCTATAAAATTTCTTTGCAACTTCTAAATCACCACAAGGTATTGCTAAATGAAAACAATTAGTATTTTTGTACATAATAAAACCTTTAATATAATAATTTAATCACTATATAAAGCCTGTTTTTAACACAAAATCAAAAAAAAATAATAATGAGCGATTTTTTACAATCAATAATTGATAGAGATCCTGCGGCAAAATCTAAATTAAGTTTAATATTAACTTACCCAGGAGTGAAAGCAGTATTCTTTCATAGAATAGCTAATTTTTTTAGTACAGCAAAATTTCATTTAATTGCAAGAATCATTTCCCAATTTTCAAGATTCTTGACAGGGATTGAAATTCATCCCAATGCAAAAATTGGAAAAAATTTATTTATCGATCATGGAATGGGAGTTGTGATTGGAGAAACGTCTGAGATTGGTGATAATGTAACTATTTACCATATGGTTACATTGGGTGGAATTGCACCTAGTATAAATTCAAATGATCAACGTAATATGAAAAGACATCCCACAATAAAAGAAGATGTAGTAATTGGGTCAGGTGCACAAGTATTAGGTCCAGTAGTAGTTGGTAAAGGTGCAAGAATTGGAGCTAATGCAGTAATCACTAAAGACGTTGCAGAAAATGCTGTGATGGTTGGAATTCCTGCAAGAAGTGTTGGAATAGCTGATAGTGAATTTAAACCTTATGGAATTACACCTGACAGTGATAAAAAATCAGATAATGAATAACACACAAAACGATTTTATTTCAGGAATAGGAAATACCCCACTAATTAAATTAAGAGCAGCATCCGAGATTACTGGATGCAATATTTATGGAAAAGCAGAATTTTTAAATCCAGGAGGATCAGTCAAAGATAGAGCTGCACTTGCTTTAATTAAAGATGCTCAGCAAAAAAAATTAATAGCAAAAGGTGGAACTGTTGTAGAAGGAACAGCAGGTAACACTGGAATTGGTTTAGGACTTTTAGGAAATTCTTTAGGCTATAAAACAATCATCGTCATGAATGATAATCAAACCCAAGAGAAAAAAGATTTGCTTAGAAATCTTGGAGCTGAATTAAGATTAGTGCCGCCTAAACCTTATAAAGATGATAACAATTTTGTTAAGGTGGCAGCAAGACTTGCGGATGAATTAAGACCAACAAATAATAACGGTGTAATTTGGGCTAACCAGTTTGATAATACTGCAAATGCCAAAGGTCATTATGAAGGGACAGGACAAGAAATTTGGGAACAAACTGAAGGAAAAGTAGATGGGTTTGTATGTTCTTCTGGAACAGGTGGAACTATTTCAGGTGTAAGTAATGCTCTTAAAGAAAAGAATAAAGATATAAAAATTTATTTATCTGATCCAAAAGGTTCGGCACTTTATAATTATATAAAGAATGGTGAACTAAAATCAGAAGGTGGATCAATTACTGAAGGAATTGGTTCAAGTAGAGTAACAGCCAATTTTGGTGAGGCTAAGATTGACGATGCCTATTCAATTGATGATCATGAAGCATTACCTATACTTTATGATTTAATTCAAAATGAAGGTTTAAGTTTAGGTACAAGTTGTGGGATAAATATAGCAGGTGCAATAAGAATGGGTAAAGAATTGGGTCCTGGTAAAACTATCGTAACCATTCTTTGTGATAGAAGTGATAAATACGCAACCAAAATGTTCAATAAAAAATTCTTAGAAGAAAAAGGTCTGCCAGTACCTAATTGGTTTTAGATATAAATTTTATCTGCTAATCCGAAACAAAGTATTGCACTTAACAAAGTTAAAATACCTGGTGCAATAATTCCTTCATTAGATGTTTGTGGTGTATGACCTAACTTGTTGATTTTAATATTGTATATACCAACAATAAAAGCTGACAGGTTTTGTAAAAATACTAAATTAAAAAATGCCCATGTTCCTTGAAGACCATCTGGTCTAATAAAGCCAACCCATATAGCCATAGCCACAGCTCCAATAAATAATGATCCAAAAAATCTTGTCATTCCTGCACCTGTATCGTCGATGCCAAATTTATCTAAAAATTTCTTTGTAGCAAAAACTGTCTGGTATGCATAAACAGCAAAAACAATAAAATGTACCAGGAATACAATTAAATAAAAAATTCCATTAAATTTTTCGATCATAGTAAAATGTTATCAAAAATTAAAATTAATTAAAACAATTAATTCAACGATTTTTACAGTCTTAAACTGCATATCTGTCGCGCGATATAAACACAAGAGACTCCGCAATAAAAATGTAACAATCTTTGGTTACGGTTCAATTATTCGGAAAGGAATATTATGAGAAAAATAATACTAACATTAATTTTTACATTAATGTCAATGTCTTCAGTATCATTTGCAGATGGTCATAGTGGAAAAATTAGTCTTGCTGGTTTTTTTGTTGGCGATGCTAAAGCTATTGTAGATGAAAAAGGTAACATCATGACTTTTACATATGAAGGTCTAAGTGGATTTAATGCAATTGAAGGTACTTCGTTTGGTGATAATTCATCACATCATTGTATAGGTGCAGGAACTATTCCAGGTAAAGGTTTTGAAATGGGTCACTGTAAAATAATGTTTATAAATGGTGACACAGCAATAATTTATTATGAAATAAAATTAGGTTACTCAATGGAAGGAACTTTTAAATGTATCAGTGGTACAGGTAGATATGAAGGTATCGAATGCAGTGGAACTACAGGTTACACACAAATTAAGCCTGCTCAGGAAGGAAAAATACATGCAACGAATTATTACAGGGGCACTTATACATTAAAAAAATAGGAAAATAATATGAAAAATATAATAATAACTTTATTCAGTGTTTTATTTCTAACATCTGCGTATGCAGATATGGATGATAGCGATAAAAATAAGGCTTGGGAATGCAGTGGGATATATATGGCTAATTATTTTTTACCATCAGGTGAAACATTTGAATATAGTATGAAAGAAAAATCTATGGCATCAGTAAAAGTTTTAAAAGCTTATGCTTTAGAAGTTGGTGTTCCTGAAAAAGAATGGGATGAAGGTGTAAATAAAGCTGTTGATAAGTTTTATGGATCAAAATTTGACGAAGCTAAAACTAATGCTTGTCATGACTTTGTAAATTCAACAGTACCTAATGGAGAAGATAGAGTTAAAAAAGTAGTACAAACTCTATATTAACAAAAAATAAGGAGGAAAAATGAAAGATATACTAGTAGTAGGAAAACTTAAAGAAGGAGCCTTTGAAAAATTTATGGGCTTCATGCAGTCAGATGAAGGGATGGCAGAAAGGAAAAAAGTTGCAGATGTTACAAAAACAATTGCAAGTGTTTCACCAGATAAATCAACTGTAATGTTTAAAATTGTAGTTCATGACATGGCAGCACTTCATTCATTTATGGATGGATCAAATCCAGTTTCAAAACCTGTATTTGATGAAGTAATGGCTGGTTATGAAATTTACGAATTAGCTAAAGTATAAGTCAAAGAGAGACTCCACATGTTGGATTAACTCTGCTAGACTTTAATTATTAAATTTAGCAACAGGAGAAAAAATGTCTATATTAGAAAAATATAGTGCTGCATTAAAAAATAAAGATGAAGCTGCAATGAATGAACTTTTGCATGACGATTTTAAATTCACAATGCACAAGTCAGGAAATGTTTTAACCAAAAGTGATGTTATCAAATGGGCGATGAGTGGTGATATTAATCAAGACAAGGTTAGAATTGTTTATGAAAATGACGAAGTTGGTATTCACCATGCCTTCGTAACATTTAATGATGGTAATGTTGAGGCGGTAATGGCAGTTTATAAATATGACAATGGAAAAATTGTCAGTTTAGAGACTGGTGCTACACCAATGCCAAAATAAGTGAGTGAAATTGATTTTTATTTTTCGATAGGAAGCACATATACCTATCTATCCGTAACTAGAATACTTGATGTTGAAAAACAACATCAAGTAAAATTTAACTGGAAACCTTTTTCGGTAAGAGCAATCATGAAAGAAATGAATAATATCCCATTTCCAAAAGATAAAATGAATAAAGTTAATTACATGTGGAGAGATATTGAAAGAAGAGCTGAAGGTTATGGTTTTTTTGCTAAAACGCCAGTTCCCTATCCATTATCAGAATTTGATTTAGCAAACCAAATTGCAATCCTTGGTTTTGAAAAAGGTTGGGGAGAAAAATTTGTTATTCTTACTTATAAAAAATGGTTTCAAGAAGGTAAAGAACCAGCTATCGAGCCAAGTATCTCGGAAGTTTGCTCAGAATTAAAACTTGATAAAGATGAAATTGTCTCTGAAGCAAAATCATCAGATATAGAAACAAAATATAATGGAAACACAAACTCAGCTCGTGAAAATAAAATTTTTGGTAGCCCATCTTTTATTGTAAAAAATGAACTCTTTTGGGGAGATGATAGAATGGAAGATGCAATTAAATGGTCTCTTAAATAATTCTATATATTCTACTTAAATTCATTTAAAGTCTCGAAATGAGTCTTGCAACTTCATATTTATTTTTAGGCATTGCAGTTTTTTTGGGTGTTACCTCAAATAGTTTTGCTAAAAGTGCCGAAGGCTTTACTCTTCTTTTTCCAAGTATAATTACAGCAATCACAATTGTATTATGTATGTACGCGCTTTCATTGGTAATGAAAAATATCCCAATGGGAATTACTTATGCTTCCTTTGCAGGCTTAACAATTATAGCTACTGTTGTTGTGGGTATAATTAGATTTAATCAAGTACCAAATTTATATTCATTAATTGGTTTAGCTTTTATTATTGTTGGTGTTTTAATGGTTAACCTGTTAGGTAATAATTAACTATGATAAATAAAAAATATGCTCAACCTTTATTTATGATTTTAATGTCTTTAGGTATGAGTGTTATTATGAGCGGTGTAGTTGTAGCTGTAAACACAGGTATTTCAGATGGTTTCTTTTTTAGATGGGGATATTCTTTAATGTTTGCATTTCCAATTGCTTTAATTGCTGCATTTACTTTAGCTCCTATAATTAGACCATTAGTTAACAAAATTGCGTCAAAAGAATAATTGTGAAACCATTATTAGGATATTTATTTTTAGCTAACGGAATCATATTTGGTATCGCATCAAATAGTTTTGCTAAAATTTCTGAAGGATTTACTAAACTAACACCTTCTGTTTTGTGTATCCTATTTATGTGCATCACTATGTTTTCAATTGCCAAAGCAATGTCAGCTCTTCCAGTCGGTTTTGCCTACTCTACTTATAGTGGGTTAACAGTGACTGGTGTTGTTCTTTTTGCGGTTCTAAAATTAAATCAAATACCAAATCTTTATGGAATTGTAGGAATAATTCTTATTATAGTTGGTGTGATAATGGTAAACTACCTTGGAAAATTAAATTAAAAATGTTTTTTAGTCAAAGTTTTAAAACAACAATAATAAATTTCCTATTTTTTTTATATTTGCTTTTTTTATTTTGTAGATTCTCATTAATTGAATTATTTGAAACAAAAATTGAAGTATCTGAAATTATATTTTTTTTTTTATTTTTATTTTTTTTATTATTTAAATATAAAACTTTTTTTAAAGAATACACAAAAATAGATTTTTATTTTGCACTGTGGCCTATTCTAAACATAACAATTTTTTTCTTACAGGACTCAGAAATAAGAAATTTTCAGGGAATAATTTTTTCTTTATATTGTTATTGTATTTATCTTTTTGCAAAAAGTTTTTTAAAAAATAATAATATTTTTTATAAATTTTTATTAATTGTAATTGTAATTAATTCAATTTTATCCATAATGGGTTGGGTATTAGTACAATTAAATTACGAAACAATATTGGTACAATATTATGAGGACTATCCATTTGCTATACTAAAAGATTTTAGATCCTCTGGATTCGCACCCTCACCAAATTTTTTATATTTCCATTTGGCATTAGGATATCTTTTGGTTTATAAAAAAATGTTTGAAATTTTATCTTATGATAATAAAAAAATTTTATTTTTAAACTCAATTATTTTTTTAGGAATAATATTAACATTTTCAAAAAGTATATTAATTTTTGTATTCTTAATAATATACATATTTCAAGAAGTAAAATGGTCTAATTTCAATTTTAAAAAATTTTTTATATTTGGTTTTTTGATTTTTTTTATATTTAACTTTTTTACTAATTTTATTGTCACAACAACCATGTATTCTCCATTTAACAAAATAGAAAATTCAATTGAAACTAATAATTTTTATATCGCTGAAAATAAAAAAATTCCATTATATGAAAATGATTATTTAAAGATTTACCCTTCTGCATATTTAAGTCTCAAAAAAAAAAGTTTTCATGTTTTAAAAGAAAACTATGTTCTTGGGATAGGTCATACTAATTTTGAGATATTTTTAAAAGATGAATATCCAAATTTATTCAACGCCATGCCACACTCAACTATAATTTCTGTAGTATTATCAACTGGTATTGTTGGGTTAATACTTTGGATTTTCCTTTTTCTAATAATTTGTACAAAAATTAAGTTAAACAAAGACTTTGGCTCAGTTTTAATCATTTTCTTTATTATCGTTGAAGCAATAAACATGGATATTCATTATTTTAAAATTATTTGGTTAATAATTCCAATAATTTTAAACAAACAAAGAAACCCAATTTAATTTTTGGCAATTCTTTAATTTAAAAAATTTGAGTTTTTAAATTAAATTTGCTTAACAATAATATATAGATGATTACTTATCTTTCTTTTGTAGTTAAACTATAATATATTTCATTTTATAAATTTATGTATTTATTCATCGCTACCAATATAAAATCTTAAATTTCAATGAAATTATTAATTACAGGATCACTCGGCTTTATCGCCTCAAATTTTATATTAAAAATCATAAAAAAAAAAATTAAAATTTACTCGATTGATAAACATAATTATGCAAGCAATAAAAATATATTAAAAAAATTAAACAAAGAAAAAAATTTCTTTCACTTTAAATTAGATATTGCAAACTATAATAATTTAAAAAAAAAAATTTTAAAAATAAAACCAGATATAGTAATAAACTTTGCAGCAGAGAGTCATGTCGATAACTCTATATTATCTCCAAAAGAATTTATAAATTCGAATATAATTGGTACATTTAACCTTCTTGAAATTTTAAGAGATCTAAAAACAAAAAAAAAAATAAAACTTATTCATATCTCAACAGATGAGGTATATGGCGATCTAAAAATAAACAGTAAATTAAAATTTGATGAGAGTTCAAATATAAAACCTAATTCGCCGTATTCATCATCAAAAGCTTCGTCAGATATATTGGTCAGAGCCTGGAACAAAACTTATAACATGCCTAATATTATTGTTAGATCTAGTAATAATTTTGGACCTTATCAAAATAAGGAAAAATTTATTCCAAAAGTTATTTCTAATATCATCAATAAAAAGAAAATCCCAATTTATGGTAATGGATTAAACATTAGAAATTGGATATTTGTAGATGATAATATTGAAGCTATTTATAAAGTTTTAAAAAGAGGGAAGATAGGTGAGGTTTACAATATTTCTAGTGAAATTGAATTATCTAATTTACAGATTGTAAAAAAAATAATTAAAGAAAATACAAAATCAAGTTACTATCAATATTTGAGCACATTACTATAAATTGTGAAATTAGAGAAAAAATTATTTGGCAGTGTTTATGTTTTTAAAATTAAAAAACATAAAGATATACGTGGTCATTTTTCTGAAATTTATAATCAAAAAAAAATATCAAAATATATTAAAGAAAAATTTTTAATTGATGCAATCAGCTTTAACAAGAAAAATGTTATAAGAGGTCTTCATTATCAAATTAAATCTAAACAAGCAAAATTAATCTATATTCATTATGGTAAAATTGTAGACTATATAGTTGATCTTAGAAAAAAATCAAAAACATACATGAAATATAAAAAAATTACTCTCAGTGAAAAAAACAATAGAATGATTTATATACCTAAAAATTTTGCACATGGATATTATGTACTTTCTAATCAAGCTATTATTGGTTATAAATTATCAAACTACCATGATAAAAACTTTGAAAAAGTTTTGAAATGGAATTCAAAAAATTTAAAAATATCTTTACCAAAATTTCTTTTAAAAAAAAAAATTATGTCAAAAAGAGATTTTTTCTAAAAATTTGATTAATTAATAATAATGAAAAAATGATACGAGTTTTTTAATGACAAACAATAGCATTGTTCTAAAATATTCTTAAAT
>CACIXF010000010.1 GCA_902590535.1 uncultured Pelagibacteraceae bacterium | reverse complement strand
CGTTTATCTCACCAGAGGTTAAAGCAATTAAATTTTCAAAATTTATTTCGAATACTGCATTAGGATGACCTGCGGCTGCAAAAATTGAAGAAAATCTATTTAAAGTTTCATCAATAAAAATTTTTATTTTTGTTAAATGTCCTGTTGGAGATACTCCACCAATTGTATACCCAGTAATTTGTTTAACATCTTCTGGGTTTGCCATTGAAACATCTTTTTGATCTAAAATTTTTTTTAATTTATTTAATGAACACCTTTTATCTCCAGAAACTAAACATAAAAAATAACTATCCCCTGCTTTAAAAAGTAAGCTTTTAACAATTGCCCCTACTTTGCAACCTAAAGCTGTAGCTGCATCATTAGCCGTTCTAGCAGTTTGCTCTAAAACAATCACTTTAATATCTGGATTAAATTGTTTTAGAGATTTTTCTGCTCTTAAAACTGGCTCTTTGTTTAAAATTGATTTCACAGGTTTAATTTATTTATTATTTTAGTGACTAATTACACTACTTATGTGAAAATTGCATAGGTGTTATTTATTAAATAAGCAATATTTTTAAGTATTTTTTTGCTAATTAGGCCAAACAAAATTACATAGGAGACAAAATGAGTGCAGGAAACGTATTAAAATTTATCAAAGAAAAAGAAGCAGAATTTGTGGATCTAAGATTCACTGATCCAAGAGGAAAACTTCAACACTTAACAATGGATGCTTCAATAGTTGATGAAGATATGTTGAACGAGGGTGTCTTTTTTGACGGTTCATCTATTGCTGGATGGAAAGCAATTAATGAGTCTGACATGATTTTAAAACCTGATACTGCAAGAATGTTCATGGATCCTTTTACGTCTCATAATACTGTGGTTTTGTTTTGTGACATTCTAGATGCAATTAAAAAAGATCCTTATGAAAGAGATCCAAGAGGTGTTGCTAAAAAAGCTGAAGAATATTTAAAAGCTTCAGGTATAGGTGATAAAGCTTTTTTTGGACCTGAGCCAGAATTTTTTGTTTTTGACGATGTAAGAATCAAAAATGATATGAATGAGTGCGGATTTAAATTAGATAGTAAAGAAGGTCCTTACAATTCAGGTAAAGAGTATGAAAATGGAAATATGGGTCATAGACCTCAAATTAAAGGAGGATATTTCCCAGTACCACCAGTTGATAGTGAACAAGACATGCGTGGTGAATATTTAAAAAATTTGAAAGAAGTTGGTATTAAAGTTGAAAAACATCACCATGAAGTTGCTCCTAGTCAGCACGAGCTTGGAATGTATTTTGGAACTTTAGTCAACCAAGCTGATAACGTGCAATTATACAAATATGTTGTTCAAATGGTTACACATTCATTTGGAAAAACTGCAACTTTTATGCCAAAGCCAGTCGCTGGTGACAATGGTTCAGGCATGCACATCCATCAATCCATTTGGAAAGGTGATACTCCGGTATTTTCAGGTGATGCTTATTCTGGATTAAGTGAAACCGCATTACATTATATTGGTGGAATTCTAAAACACGCTAAAGCAATTAATGCCTTTGCTAACTCAACAACAAACAGTTACAAAAGATTAATTCCAGGTTTTGAAGCTCCAGTTCTTCTTGCATATTCAGCAAGAAATAGATCTGCTTCTTGTAGAATACCCATCACATTAAGCAAAAAAGGTGCAAGATGTGAGATTAGATTCCCAGATGCTGCAGGAAACCCATATTTAACTTTCGCAGCTATGTTGATGGCTGGAATTGATGGAATTAAAAATAAAATTCATCCTGGTGAGTCTTTTGATAAAGATTTATATGAATTGCCTCCTGAAGAAGTTAAAGCTATCCCAACGGTGTGTGGTTCTTTAAGAGAAGCAATGGAAAGTTTAGATAAAGACAGAGAGTTTTTAACTCAAGGCGGTGTCTTTACTGACGATCAGATTGATGCTTACATTGCTCTTAAGTTTGAAGAAATTCACAAATTTGAACATGCACCTCATCCTGTAGAGTTTGAGATGTATTACAGTAGCTAATAAATTTTATTACTGTCTAGTTGTTGCAATTGTATCTTTGTTAACACCTTTTTTGACTACGTAATCTTGTGTGCCATTCGCACCGGTTTCAACTTCTTTACGTAGTTCTTTAAAGAATGTTTTCTCCTTTAAAGAGTTTTTCAAGTTTTTAACAAGATTTTTAAATTCAAATTTGTTCATATAGAATCTATACATTAGATATGCATATAATGCAATACAGATATGCAATTAATGGGATAATACAACTTATGATATTTTAAAGGACTCTCCGCAGCCACAACGCTCAGTTTCATTAGGATTATTAAAAACAAATGACGAGGACAATTCCTCCTTTTTGTAATCCATTTCAGTGCCAAGCAGATACATAATAGCAGCTGAATCAACGAATACTTTCACACCCTTATCCTCAATAACTTCATCGTTAGGATTTAACTCTTTTGTATACTCCATTACATAAGACATCCCTGCACAACCACCTGATTTAACTGATACTCTAACTCCAATAGAATCTTTTTCAGCATTAGACATTATCTCTTTTATCCTTAAAGCTGCGTTATCACTTAATTTAATTATTGGGTTCATTATAAATTCAATTCCAATTTTGCTGCCTCTGACATCATATCTTTATTCCAGGGAGGATCCCAAACTAATTCAAGATCTACATCCTCTATACCTTCAACCTGCATTGCACCCTCTTTCACTTCTTTTGGCAAACTTTCTGCAACTGGACAGTTTGGAGTTGTCAAAGTCATTTTAATAATAGCAAACTTTTCATCTTTTACTTTAATATCATAAATCAAACCCAATTCGTAGATATTTACAGGTAACTCAGGATCATAAATTTTTCTTATTTCTTCGATTATTTGTTCTTTTTTTGACATAATTTAATTCTCAGTTTTTACTTCATCTGTTTTTTCATCAAAAGCAGAAACCATTGTGTGCCAAGATAAAGTTGCACACTTAACTCTCATTGGATATTGCTTAACACCAGATAGACACATAAGTTTAGTTTTTTCATCCTCGCTCAAATACTTAGATTGTAATTCAGGATTTTCCTTAATCATGCCTAAAAAATCCTCAACTATCTCTTTAGCCTCATGCTCATTTTTTCCTTTAATTAAATCTGTCATTATAGAAGCTGAAGCCATTGAAATCGCACAACCACTCCCTTCGAAGGATGCATCTTCTACAATTTTTTGCCCATTTAGTTTTAGGTAAACATGAACATTATCACCACAAAGGGGATTATTACCTTTAGCGTCTTTATTAAAACCTTCTGTCTTTCTAAGATTTCTAGGATTCTTACCGTGTTCTAATATAATTTCTTGATATAGCTCTTTTAAATTCATTATAAATTAAATATTTTTTTACAGTTATTTATTGACTGGTTTAGCTGATCTAAATCTTCTTTTGTATTATAAATACCAACTGATGCTCTAGCACTAGCTGGGATATTTAATTTGTCATGTAGAATTTGACAACAATGATGTCCTGCTCTTATTGCAACCCCATCTTCATCCAGGATGGTAGCTATATCATGTGGATGAACTCCCTCTATAGTGAATGATAAAACCCCTCCTTTATTTTTTGGATTTCCTATAAGTTTAACTGAGTTATTTTTTTGTAATAGCTCTTGTCCGTATTCAACTAATTCTGCTTCGTGTTTCATAACATTTTCTATGCCAATGCTTTCCAAAAATTTTATTGATTGGTCGAAAGCAATTACTTGTGCTGTAGCCATAGTACCAGCCTCGTATTTATTAGGTAGTTCACCATAGGAAATCCTATCTTTTTTAACTTCATTAATCATTCCTCCGCCACCTTGATATGGAGGTAATTCTTCTAACCATTTTTTCTTACCATACAAAACCCCCAAACCTGTAGGTCCATACATTTTGTGGCATGAAATTGCATAGAAATCACAATCTAAGTCTTGCATATCTAATTTTAAATGTGGTGCTCCTTGACATCCATCGACTACAACAATTATTCCTTTTGAATGTGCAAGCTGTGTTATTTCTTTAACTGGCAAAATTGCACCTGTTACATTCGACAGATGAGTAATAGAAATTAATTTTGTTTTTGGAGTTATTTTTTTTTCTATTTCCTCAAGAGTGATTTCACCTTCTTCATTTATTTCGGCAAAATTAATTTTTATATTTTTTGATTTTCTTAAAAAATGCCATGGCACATAATTTGAATGATGCTCAAGTTCTGTAATTAATACTTCATCACCTTCCTGCAAGTAGCTTTGACCCAATGTATTAGCAACTAAATTTAACGCTTCAGTAGCACCTTTTGTAAAGACAATTTCATTTTTATCTTTAGCGTTAATATATTTTTGAACAGATGTTCTTGTATTTTCATACAAATTAGTAGCAGCAACTGCAAGATAATGAACACTTCTACCAACATTTGAAAATTGTTTGGTATAAAATTCATTAATTCTATCCACAACTACTTTAGGTTTTTGAGATGAGTTTGCACTATCTAAATATACTAGATCGTTATTTTGAATTTTTTCATCAAAAATTGGAAATTCTTTTTTTATCTGATCAATATTCATTCTTTAATTCCAAGCATATTTTTTATTAAGTTTTTTATTTCTGAGTCAGTAATTTTTTCCACAACGTCTAGCAGAAAACCATTGATTAATAGCTCTCTTGATTGTTGATAACTTAAACCTCTAGACATTAAATAAAATATAGAATCTTCATTCAAACTACCTGAAGCTGAACCATGCGAACATTTAACATCATCAGCATAAATTTCTAATTCGGGCTTAGCATTAAACTCCGATTCTTTATTTAACAATATTGCTTTACTCAATTGATATCCATCAGTTTTCTGAGCATCTGAATTTACAAATATTTTTCCTTGATAAACTGCTTTAGAACTTTCATCTAAAACACTTTTAATTAGTTGATAACTTTTTGTATTTTCAGTTAAATGATTTATTATTGATCTAATTTCGTGATGTTTTTCTTTATTCAATGAAAAAACACCATTTACAAAAGCTGATGCATAAACTCCATTCAAATTACAATTTATCTCATTTTTAGAAAAATTTGATCCTGAAGATAAAATAAATGTTTCAGAAATACTGTTCTTGTCTTGATCAATATTATTAAAAGAATACTTAATATTTTTATTCTCAAATTTATCTACTTTATAGTTTTTTAAAACAGCATTTTCCTTTAATTCAAAGTTATAAAATATATTTAAAAAATTCTTTTCGGATGCATCATTAAACAAATCAATTAATCTTAACGAGCTATCTTTGTCTAGTTCAAAATTAAGTCGTAAATTAATGTTTTTAGACCAAATTTTTGAATTTGTTGTATGATAGATAATAAGAGGTTTTGCTAACTGATAACCTTTTTTTACCAATATTTTAAAACATTTATTAGTAAAGGCATTATTTAAGTCAGATAATGAATTGCTATTTTCAAATTCATTTATAGTTTCTGATTGATCAATTATTTCTATTTGACCTTTTTTTTCATATTCAAAATCAATTTTTTCAATTCTACCATTTATAAAAACTATTTTATTGTGCTCTAATCCATCTACAAATACAGAGGTATCAACTTTATTAGTAGAAGCTTGATCATTATAAAAACTAAGTTCTCCAATATTATTTTTTATTATTTGATTAAGATCTGAAAATTTCCAATCTTCTTCTTTTTTATTTGGAAAACCTTTGTCTATAAAATTATCTAAACAAAATTTTTTTATCTCAATATCTTTTTGGGATAAACTTAAATTTTTTATACTATTATAAAAATCTTTTTGTAATTGTTCTTTCATTTAATTAAAATTTTCGTATCCTTTTTTCTCTAATTCTAAAGCTAAATCTGGACCACCAGATTTTACAATTTTTCCATTCATCAAAACATGAACAAAGTCAGGTTTTATGTAATCAAGTAATCTTTGGTAGTGTGTAATAATTAAAAATGAATTATTTTTATCTCTTAATGTGTTAACTCCATCTGCAACAATCTTTAAAGCATCAATATCTAAACCAGAATCAGTCTCATCTAGGATTGATAGTTTTGGAGATAATAATGACATTTGTAAAATTTCGTTTTTCTTTTTTTCTCCTCCAGAAAAACCAACATTTAATTGTCTGTTTAATTTTTCCTCATCAAATTTTAATTCTTTAGACTTTTCTTTTACCAATTTTAGAAACTCAATAGCATCAAGCTCTTTCTCACCTCTAGCTTTTCTAACAGCATTTAAAGAAGTTTTTAAAAATATATTTGTATTTACACCTGGAATTTCTAAAGGATATTGGAAAGCTAAAAATATACCCTTGTGTGCTCTTTCCTCTGTTTCAAGTTCAAATAAATCTTTTTCTTCAAAAAGAACTTCCCCGGAAACTTCATATCCTTTTTTTCCTGATAAAATATTGGACAAAGTACTTTTTCCAGATCCATTAGGACCCATAATTGCATGAACCTCACCAGGATTTATATCTAAGGATAACCCATTTAAAATTGACTTATTATCAATCGTTGCATTTAAATTATTTATTTTAAGCATTAGCCTACACTTCCTTCCAAACTGATACCTACAAGTTTTTGAGCTTCTACAGCAAATTCCATAGGCAGTTGTTGCAACACTTCCTTACAAAAACCATTAACAATTAAGCCGACAGCTTCCTCTGGATTTAATCCTCTTTGTTGACAATAATGTAGCTGCTCTTCACTAATCTTGGATGTGGTTGCCTCATGAGCAATATTGGACTCAGAATTTTTATTTTTTATATAAGGAACAGTGTGAGCTCCACATTTATTACCCATTAATAAAGAGTCGCACTGAGTATAATTAGTTGAATTTTTAGCTTTTGATGAAATATCAACTAAACCTCTGTATGTCATATCTGAACTACCTGCTGATATTCCTTTAGAAATTATTTTACTTTTAGTATTTTTACCTAGATGGATCATTTTGGTACCTGTATCTGCTTTTTGATGATTGTTAGTAATAGCTATTGAATAGAACTCACCAACAGAGTTATCTCCTTTAAGAATACAACTAGGATACTTCCAGGTAATTGCAGAACCTGTTTCAACTTGTGTCCATGAAATTTTTGAATTTTTTCCCTTGCATAAACCTCTTTTTGTTACAAAATTATAAATTCCACCTTTGCCATCTTGATCACCTGGATACCAGTTCTGAACAGTTGAATATTTTATTTCTGCATCATCGAGCGCAACTAGCTCTACATTAGCAGCATGTAATTGATTTTCATCTCTCATTGGAGCTGTACATCCCTCTAAGTAACTTACATAACTTCCTTTATCTGCAATAATTAAAGTTCTTTCAAATTGACCTGTATTAGATGCATTAATTCTAAAATAAGTTGATAGTTCCATTGGACATCTAACACCCTCTGGAATGTATACAAAAGAACCATCTGTAAAAACTGCTGAATTTAATGTTGCAAAAAAATGATCACTTGTTGGAATTACAGATCCTAGATATTTTTTAACTAATTCAGGGTGATTTTGAATTGCCTCTGATATAGGACAAAATATAATTCCTTGTTTAGTTAATTCATCTTTAAATGTAGTGGCTACAGAAACTGAATCAAATACAGCATCAACAGCTATTCCATTTAATCTCGCTTGCTCTTGTAAAGGAATTCCAAGTTTTTTATAAGTTTCTAAAAGTTTAGGATCTAGTTCATCTAAGCTCTTTGGCTTATCTTTCATGCTTTTAGGAGCTGAGTAATAATATAAATCTTGATAATCTATTTTTGGAAATTTAGGTTTCTGCCAATCTGGTTCTTTTAATACCTTAAATCTTTCAAAAGCTTTTAGTCTGAATTCAAGCATCCATGCAGGTTCTTTTTTTATATTTGAAATAAATTTAATAACATCTTCATTCAAACCTTTTGGAGCTTGAATATTTTCTATATCTGTAGAAAAACCATATTTGTAGTCTTTTAAATTATTTATTTCTTTTTGTCTGTTATCCATTCTAAACTCTTGTTTCTTTGTTGTTGTTTAATAAATCTTTTAGGCTTTTATTTTCAAAGAATGTGTTTATGTGTATCTCTAATTCATCCCATAAATTATGAGTAATGCACTTTGTGGCTTTGCCGTTGCATCCTTTTTTAGATTCTTTTTTACATTGAACAGTTTTTACTTTTTCATCAACTGCATGAAAGATATTTGTTAATTTAATATCGTTTGGATTTTTATTAAGAACATATCCTCCTTGAGTTCCTCTAATGCTTTTAACAATTTCGTTTTTTTTTAATTTAGAAAAAATTTGTTCTAGATAATCTAAAGATATGCCTTGTCTCAATGATATATCTCTTAGTGATACTGGGTTGATGTTATCAAACCTAGCTAAATCCACTAATGCCATTACAGCATATCTACCTTTTGATGTAAGTTTCATATTTTACCCTTAAAATTGTGGGTTTTTATACATACCTGACTAAAATGGTCAAGTTTAGAGTTTAAAAAAAAACTAACATATTGTCGCTGACATATGATAAACGTACATTTTTTTTGAGAATAATAATCAATATCGCTTATGGATAACAAGATTTTAGAAATATTTATACCTGGTCCTGCAGGAAGACTTGAGGCTAAATATTATAAAAGTAAAAAAAATACTTCTCCAATTGCATTAGTATTACAGCCTCATCCTCAATATGGAGGAACTATGAATAATAAAGTAGTAGTAGATACATTTCATACATTTATGGATAACGATTTTTCTGTTTGCAGAGTAAATTTCAGGGGTGTTGGCAAAAGTGATGGGGAATTTGATAATGGTCAAGGCGAACTTGCTGATGCAGCAGCAGCTTTAGATTGGTTGGAAAGAGAAAATTTTGATAATTCTCAATGTTGGGTATCTGGATTTTCATTTGGATCTTTGATTGCAATGCAATTATTAATGAGAAGACCAGAAATAAATAGATTTATAGCAATTTCACCTCAACCAAATGTTTATGATTTTTCTTTTTTATCTCCATGTCCAACTTCTGGTTTAGTTGCTTATGGTAAAAAAGATGAATTGGTACCAGTAGAGTATATTACTGAACTTGACAAAAGATTAAGTGCACAAAAAGGTATTAAAGTAGAATTTAATGCAATATCAGAGGCCAATCACTTTTTTTCAAAAACGAGTGATTCTCTAATTAAACATCTTGATAAATATATAAAAAAAGAAACAGCACTGTATTAAAAATTTTCTACCAGTTTTCCACCCACCGTAAATTCTTTGCATCCAGTTGTTGTGTTGAAAGAAATTGGTAAATTCAAAAAAGACCTTATAGCTAGAAATCCAAATGCCTGTGATTCAATATAATCACCATTTAAGTTATAATTATCTATACTTTCCAAATTAATATAATTTTCATTTGATATGTAATTTTTTATACGATTAATTAAATTACTATTTTTTCTACCACCACCACAGAGTAAAAATATAATACTATGTTCTTGACTAATATATTTTAATCCTTCTGCAATTAAATATGCCGTAAAGTCTGTTATAGTAGCACAACCATCTTCTAAAGATAAACCTCTTGCAAAAGATACATCAAAATTTTTAATATCCAATGACTGGGAGTAAGAATTTATTTTAAAATTATCTATTGCTTGATTTAAAATTAATTGATCAACTTTCCCTGCTTTAGATAGCTCACCATTTTTATCAAATTTTTTATTGGAATTATTTCTTACCCATTCATCAATTAAACAATTACCAGGGCCTATATCAAAAGCAGAAAGATTATTTTGAAAATTATCTGAATCATTAATTACTTTTGTAACATTTGCGATACCACCAATATTTAAGAAACCTATTGGAAATTTAATATTAAAATTTTGATTAATTTTTTTTGATAAAATATGATGAAAAATTGGAGTTAAAGGTGCACCTTGTCCATTATTTTGAATATCTGCTTGTCTAAAATCATATATGACTTTTTTTTTGACCATTTGAGATAACAATTTCCCATCTCCTAATTGATTGGTAATTTTCTCCTTTGGGTTATGAAAAATTGTTTGACCATGAAAACCTATCAAATCAATGGGTTCTCTGTATTTTTTTAATGATTGATTAACTGCATCAGCGTGAAAAAGAGTTAAATTACGCTCTAATTCTCTTAATTTTTCTGAATTTTGTAAAAGATCTTTCTTTGTTAAGACTAAATTTCTTAATCGAACTAACTGATCCTGAAGATTTTTATCATACTCATAATAATCATCTAAAATATTTGAAAATTCATCGTATCCATCTGAGCTAATTATAGATAAATCAATACCATCCATAGATGTTCCGCTCATTAGTCCAATTGCGGTATATAATTTTTTTTTCATTGATATGCTTTTTAAAAAAAATTTGTATATTGTAACTATAAACTTATGAATAAATTTTTAAAAGAATTTAAAGATAGAGGTTTTTTCTATCAATGTACAAGTGAAGATGAATTATCTAAACAATTAGATCAAGAAAAGATTAAAGGTTACATAGGTTTTGATTGCACAGCTGAAAGCTTACATGTGGGTAGCTTATTGCAAATAATGTGTTTGCGACTACTACAAAAAAATGGACATCGACCAATAGTTTTACTTGGTGGAGGAACTACAAGAATTGGGGATCCGTCTGGTAAAGACAAAACTAGAAAAATATTAAGCGAAGAAGAGATTGAGAAAAATATTAAAAATATCAAAAATATTTTAAAAAAATTTTTAGATAATAATGATCCAAATACAAAACCAATATTTGTAAATAATCATACCTGGCTTAAAGATTTAAATTATATTTCTTTTTTAAGAGATATAGGAAAACATTTCACGATAAATAGAATGTTAACATTTGATAGTGTAAAACTTAGATTAGATAGAGAGCAGTCGCTAAGCTACATGGAGTTTAATTACATGATTTTACAAGCATACGATTTTCTTGAATTAAATAAGAAAGAAAATTGTCTCTTGCAAATGGGAGGTTCAGATCAATGGGGAAACATTGTTAATGGTGTTGAGCTTATTAAAAGACATTCTAATAACCAAACCTTTGGTTTAACAACTCCGTTAATTACACTTGCAACTGGTGCTAAAATGGGAAAAACTGAAAGTGGGGCTATTTGGTTAGATGAAAAATACTTATCAGCTTATGATTATTGGCAATTTTGGAGAAACGTAGATGATAGAGATGTAATCAAATTTTTAAAAATGTTTACTGAAATTGAAATTAAGGAAATAGAAACAATTAAAGATAAAGACATAAATGAATTAAAAATACTACTTGCTAATAAAACCACAGAAATGTTGCATGGAAAGGAAGCAGCTAAAAATTCTGAGCAAGCAGCAAAAGAAGCTTTCTCCGGAAACACTCTAGGTTCGAACTTACCTAAAGTTAATATTCAATCAGATAAAATAGGAGAAAAAATAAATATAATAGACCTTGTTTTATTATCTAAACTAGAAAACTCTAAAAGCGAAATCAGAAGACTTATAAAAGGGAATGCGATTAAAATAAATGACGATGTTATTTCAGATGAAAAATTCGAAATCAATAAAAATTTATTTAAAGATAACTATCTTAAACTTTCCCTTGGAAAAAAAAGGCATATTAAAATAGAATTAAATTAATTTTTTTTAATTTTCTCTAAAGTTCTAGTGATAAACCTGGGTGTTAAAGTTTTTATAGGATTTACAGTAGTTTCTAAATCTTTTGGGGGACCTTTAATTTTAAAGCTGACACCAAAAACACCATCGCCCACTTTCTTTCCGATCAATAGATCTCCAAGTAAAGGTATTGAAGCAATAGATCTATTAATTGTTGTCGCTGGAACCAAGGTTCCTCTTAAACTAATTAATTTATCCTCCTCAATGTATCCTTCCAATAAAATAGATATTGCTGGACCAATTGCATATAATTCTTGAATTTTCATTAGTTTATCTTGATTAGTAAAATTCATTTGAAAATCTGTAAATCTTATACCCTCTCCTGTGAGTAAATCTGCTATTCCTTGAAGGGATGCAAGCGCTAACAATTTTGCTAACGCTGGAATTTCTTTAACTTTAAAATTATCAATTACTAATTTAGAAGTTGAAACTCCATTCTTTTTCAAGGAGTAAAAGTCTAAATATCCTTCTCTATCATCTTTAAAACCTTTGATAAATTTATATCTATCTACTAGGGGTTTTGCCTTAGATGAGAAAAGGGTTGTAATTTTTTCACCCTGATCATTTGTTCTAATTGTAAATTTTATATTTTGCGAATTATTATAAAGGGCTAAAATATCTGCTTCTTCTACTTTATTATCAATAATCTTTATCTTTCCATTTAAATCTTTAACAAAGTGTATTTCATCAAAGTAAACTTCCTTAAAATTTAGGTCCATACTTAGGTTATTTTCAAAAAGATTGTTTTCTTTTTTATCATTAGCATCTAGTAAATTTGAAATTAAAGAATTTGCATTAAATGAAGTACCATCAATTAAATAATTTTGGCCTTCTACTTTTTTTATATTGTAATTATTTTTTTTATTTTCTGTATCTAAATAATTAAAATTTGCCTGATCAATTTTTATTATTTGATTAGAAGTGTTAAGATATAAATTCTTAATTTTAATGTTATTATTTTCTTCATTAATGATAAAACTATTTATATTAAGATTTTTATCATTTTTTATTTCTCCATTAATTTGAAGATTCATTTTACTTTTATCTTTTTTTTTATAATTAATATTATCAATTTTAAATTTTGTATTTTTTACATTTAAATTAGTATTAAAACTTAATTTATTTTCATTTTTCTCGATAAAATAATCAATTTCTTCAAAATCTTTATCGATTTTAAATTTTCCAGAACCTGAAAAAGTTAGAGTATTATTGTTAAAATTAATTTTTAATTTTTGATTATTAAAATTTATATTTTCATTAGCTTGAGGGAAGAAAATTTTTAAAAAATCTTGCTGCTCTAAAACTATATTTTTTAAAAATAATTCTGAATCTATTCTTAAATCCTTATCTTTTTTATTTATAAAATATTTAATTTCATCTATTTCTCCAGTATTTATTTGAATTTGCCCCCCACCGTTAATTGATAAATTTTTATCCTTATAATTTAAATTTAATTTATGATTATCTAGTAAAATTAGATCCTCAACTTCTGAAAAATATTTATTAATTATTTTTAAATTTTTATATTTTAGTTTTGTAATATTTATATCAGAATTTAAAATAATATTTTTAACTTTGAATTTTTCATCTATTTCTAAAGAAAATTCATTATTTGTTTTGAATTTAGCATCATCAACAATTATATTTTCAAAATTTAAATTTAATAAATTTAGTATATTCGAATTTAAACTTGATTGATCGTTTTCAACAACAGCATCAATTAAAAAGATATTTTTTTTCTTTTTTACGTTAAGTTTTTTTGAAATAAAATTTACTTCTTCAGTTTTAAAATTTATTTCATCAAAATCATAATTATCTTTTTGAAAATTGAAATTAAAATTTATATTTTTAAAAATAGCCCTGTTTAAAAAATTAATACTTCCATCTTTTATCAAACCTTCAATGATATAATCATTTTTAAGATTACCATTTTCATCGATGTTTAAACTTAGATCTATAATTACATGACCTTTTTTTACAATTTTTTGTAATATAAATAATTCAGGTTTGTTAGTTGTTGTACGAATAAATTTAATTAAATCATTTAATAATATAGACTTAGTCTTTATCTCTATATTTGATGATGAAATCTTATTTTTAATTAAAGATTTAAGCGAAACTTGTGTTTTAATGCTTTCTAATGCTAAAGGTCTTTTTGCAAAATATACTGTGGTACCAACTGTTTTTGCAAAAATTTTTAGCCTAAAAGGATCTAGAGTTAATTTAATTTTTTTTAAATCTATATCTATCTTTTTGTTTATTAGTAATACTCTTTTTTTAATTTGATCATTGAATTTATCTGTCTCTATACCTACAGTGCTGAGGTAAACTATCGAAATAACTAACACTGAAAAAAGCAAAATAAAATATTTTAAGAAATTATTTTTCATTTAATTTATAAAGTGATTGTTCCAAAAATTCATCGAGATCGCCATCTAATACTTTATCTGGACTAGTGCTTTCAAAACTAGTTCTATTATCTTTTACAAGTCTGTAGGGTTGAAGAACATAAGATCTAATTTGATGCCCCCATCCTATATCAGATTTTGAACTTTCAATATTTTGACTTTCTTGTTCTCTTTTTTTAATTTCATAATCATATAATCTTGCTTTCAACATATTCATGCATGTTTCTTTATTTTTATGTTGAGATCTTTCATTTTGACATTGAACAACAATTTTTGATGGAATGTGTGTTATTCTAACTGCGCTATCAGTAGTATTAACGTGCTGGCCACCTGCTCCGCTGGAACGATAAGTGTCTATTCTTAAATCTTTTTCTAAAATTTCAATATTAATATTTTCATCTACAACTGGGTAAATCCAAACACTAGCGAAACTTGTGTGTCTTCTTGCTCCAGAGTCAAATGGAGATATCCTAACTAATCTATGTATTCCCGACTCTTTTTTTAACCATCCAAAAACATAGTCACCATCTATTTTAATTGTTGCAGACTTTATTCCAGCCTCGTCACCTTTATGTTCGCTTATCAAATTTGATTTAAAATTTTTTTTATCGGACCATTTTAAATACATTCTTCTCAGCATATCAGCCCAATCTTGACTTTCTGTGCCTCCAGCACCAGCATGTATTTCTATATAACAATTTAAAGGATCTGCTTCATTAGATAAAAAACATTTAATTTCATTTTTTTTAACTTCACTTCTTAAGTCTTTTATATTTTGTAGAATTTCTTTTTGAACTTGCAAATTTTCTTCCTCAAGAGCCAGTTGATACAAATCATCTAAATCTTTTAATTTCTCAACATTATTATTTAAAGAATTTGACAAATCTTCATAAAATTTCTTTTCTTTTATTACTCTTTGAGAATTATTTTTATCTTGCCAAAAATCGGCATCAAGCATTTGTGAATTTAAAGATTGTAGCTTTGAATGGATGTTGTTTTTTTCAAAGATACTCCTGTATTTTTTGATTTATCTTTTCAACTTCTTCTTTAAAATTTTGATAATTATTATCCATCAGTAAAACTTTAATATATTATTTGAATCTAATCTATCTGTATTTGTATAAAGTACTTTTCCATCAACCACATTTTCTTTTTTAAAAACCTCAATAATAGTATTCTTTGAGTTAAATTTTGCTTTTTGACCTGTTAAAGGGTCTACAACCATCATCAATGTTCCTTTAGCAGCTTTAAATGGTCTTGCATCATATTTATTAACAGAATCACTTACAAAACTTTTGAATATTGGCAAAGCCGTTTTAGATCCTGTTTCATATTTTCCTAATGGAGTTGGATTATCTGAACCAACATAAACACCAACTAGTACATTTGAGGTAAATCCTATAAACCAAGTATCTGTATTTTTATTTGTTGTTCCAGTTTTACCTGCAATATTTAAATTTAAGTCTTTTAGTTTTTTGGCTGTACCTCTTTGAACAACTCCTTCTAAAATTGATGTCATTTGAAAAGCTGTTTCTGGAGAAAAAATTTGCGTATAGTTATTTTTAATCTCTGGATAATCGTTGGTTAAATAAGAAATTTGATTACAATTAATACATTTTCTTTTATCGTTATTAAAAATAGTATTTCCCTCACTGTCCTGAATTCTATCTATCAGTATTGGTTCAACTAGTTTTCCTCCATTAACAAAAACTGAATAAGCAGATGTAAGTTTTAATAAAGTTGTTTCAGCAGATCCCAAAGATATGGATAAAAGTTCTTCTGGATTATCATAAATTTTTAATGCTTTTGAAAAATCAACTATTTTCTCTACACCAAGATTTTGGGCTATTCTTACTGTCATTAAATTTCTAGATTTCTCCAAACCAACCCTTAAAGTCGAAGGCCCATAAAATTTTTTTCCATAATTTTCTGGTTTCCACATTTTTAAATCATCTCCTTGGTCTAAAACCAGTGGTGCGTCTAGAACTAATGATGTTGGTGTAAAATTGTTCTCTAAGGCTAATGCGTAAACAAATGGTTTAAAAGCTGAACCAGGCTGTCTTTTAGCTTGAGTTGCTCTGTTAAATTCACTTTGTTTAAAACTAAAACCACCACTTAGTGCTAAAACTCTTCCAGTAAATGGATCCATCACAACAATTCCACCATTTACCTTTGGTAATTGTTGTAAGTTAAAAATATTTTCTTTAAGATTTTTAACATAAATAATATCACCAGGTTTTAATAATTTATTAAATTCTTTTTTTGTCCAAGAAATGCTCTGATAGTCAATTACACCTTTGATATTATCCTCTGTTTCTATTTCTGCTGAAAATTTATTTATCTTTTTGACTATTGCTAATTTCCAATTAATAGAATTTTCTAATTTATACGTTTCTAAATCTTTTTTCCATTCTGAATTGTAAATCTTGTTAGTAAGTGGTCCTCTCCATCCTTTTCTTTTATCATATGCTATTAATCCATCTCTAAGTGATTTTGTTGCAATTGTTTGTAAATTTAAATCTATTGGAGTATTGATATTAAAACCTTGTTTATAAACTTTATCATAGCTCAAAGTTTCAATTACGCTCTTTCTCACATCTTCAATAAAATATTGAGCATCTTCTAAATAAATTTTTTTATTTTTTTTTAAAATTATTTCCTCTTTTGTAAGTTTTTCATGCCATTCTGAAGTTAAATAATTGTTTTCTAATAAATTTTTTAAAACTAAATTTCTTCTAAATTTTGCTACATCTGGATTTCTGTAGGGATTATATCTACTAGGTGCCTTCGGCAAAGCTGCTAATAAAGCAGCTTCTGAGTAATTTAAATCTTTAATAGATTTATCAAAATATTCTAAGCTTGCTGCAGCTACTCCATATGCTCCACTTCCAAGATAAATTTGGTTTAGATAAAGTTCTAGAATTCTTTCTTTAGATAAAGCTCTCTCTATTCTAAAAGCTAGAATTGCCTCCTTAATTTTCCTATTTAAACTTACTTCATTTGTTAGTAAAAAGTTTTTGGCTACCTGTTGAGTAATTGTAGATGCTCCCTCTAACCTTTTAGATGATAAAATATTTGAAATATTATTTATTACAGCTCTAATAACACCTTTAGCATCAACGCCTGGATGTTTGAAAAAATTTTTATCTTCAGCAGATAAAAATGCATTAATTACATTTTTTGGAATTGAATTAAATGGAACAAATACTCTTTTTTCCTGTGAAAAATCTGCCACCAAATCACCATTACCAGAGTAAACTTTGCTGGAAACAGGAGGTTTATAACTTTTAAGAAATTTGTAATCTGGTAAATCATTAGAATAAGTCCATAAAACACTTATTATCGAAATTGCTGATAATAGAATAAAAGAAGTAATTAAAATAAAGATATTTTTAAAAAATTTATTCATTTTAATTTCATTATATCTTGGAATTTGTTAAAGATATGGCAAGAAAATTAAACAAAATTTTAAAAATTAAATTACTAATGAAATTAACATTCACAAAATTATGGAAAAAAATTTATACATCGATGCTTCGCATCCTAACGAAACTAGAGTTGTTCTTAAATCAGGCGAAAATATTGAAGATTACGAGTACGAAGGTTTAAAAAATAACTTAATTAAAAATAACATTTATTTAGGCAAAGTAAGTAGAATTGAACCCTCTTTACAAGCAGCCTTTGTTGATTTTGGAAGAGAGAGGCATGGGTTTTTGTCTTTTAATGACATTCAATCGGATTATTATCAGATACCAAAAGCAGATTTAGAAAGAATTAAAGAGGAGGAAGAAAAAGCTAGAGAAGAACTTTCAAGACAAGTTGAGGCTAAAGAAGAGGAAAATATTGCTGAAGGAAAACTTGAAATTGATGATCCTATAGAAAAGATATCAGAAGAACAAATAGAAGAAGATTCAAATAATAAAGATAATATTACTGAAAAAGAAAATTTAGATGACGAAAAAGAAAAAAAGAAAGAGCATAGATTTAAATTCAAAAGATATAAAATTCAGGAAGTAATTAAACCTAACCAGGTAATTCTTGTACAAGTTATTAAAGACGAGAGAGGTCAAAAAGGTGCAGCTTTAAGCACTTTCATTTCTATTGCTGGTAAGTATATAGTATTAATGCCAAACACTCCTAAAGGAGGAGGTATATCAAGAAAAATATTTAATCCTGCTGATAGAAAAAAAATAAGATCAATTTTAAATGAAATTGAAATACCTAAAGAGATGGGATTAATTGTTAGAACTGCTGGAAGCAATAAAACAAAAAACGAAATAAATAGTGATTTAGAAACTTTGATTAATTCTTGGAGTCAAATAAAAGAAAACGCAATAAACTCTATTGCACCTTCTTTAATACATCAAGAAAGTGAAATAATAAAAAGAACATTAAGAGATATGTTTGACGAAAATACCCAAAATATAATTGTAGAAGGTAATGAGGGTTATAAAAAAGCTCAATCATTCATAAAAACAATGATGCCATCAAATGTCAAAAAAGTAAAAAAATATAGAGGAAAAATTCCACTATTTATTCAAGAAAATATCGAACAAAAGTTAAATCAAATTTTTGACTCTGAAATTAAACTAAAGTCAGGAGGATATTTAGTTATTAACCCGACAGAGGCTTTAGTTTCTATTGATATAAATTCTGGAAGTTCAATAAAAGGAAAAAATGTTGAAAGCACTGCTCTAGATACGAATATTGAAGCTGCAGAAGAAATTGCAAGACAAATAAAGATAAGAGATTTGTCTGGTTTAATCATAATAGATTTTATTGATATGCTAAGTTATGGAAATAGGAGGTTAGTAGAAAAAAAACTTAAAGAAAAATGCAGGTCAGATAGAGCTAGAATTCAAATTGGACGAATAAGTAATTTTGGTCTTCTGGAGATGTCAAGACAAAGACTGAGAGAAAGCGCAATAAAATGGAAAGTTACATTAACAGACGAGTCTTTTGCTCAAAAACTTCTAAAAATTGTTGAGTTAAAGGCTGTAATTAACAAAGCTAAATTTGTTGAATTAAAAGTTTGTGAAAAAGTTTCAGATTTTCTCAAAGAAAATTTTGTTAATGACTTAACATATTTTGAGAAAAAAAATAAAATGAAAATAGATATTATTAGCGACAATTCTTTAATCATACCTGAGTACATTATAGATATTAAAAATAAATCAAAAAAAACAACAGAGTTAATAGAAAATTACGAAAAATTAAAAAATTTAGAAATTCAAAACAAGGAAGATAAAATTGTAGAAATAAAAATGAATAAAAAAATTAATAAAAAAATTAATAAAAAAACTTTTAAGAAAAAAAAATATTACAAAAAAACTAAATAATTCCTTTTGATGGAGAAGAAGGGTTACCCATTAAAATTTTATCAATTCTTCCCGATTTATAAGATTGTCTTCCAGCTATAACTGCATTTTTAAAAGCGAGTGCCATTTCAAATGGTTTTTTCGCTTTTGCTATAGCGGTGTTAACAAGCACTCCGTCACATCCTAATTCCATTGCAATTGTAGCGTCTGAAGCTTGACCCAAACCAGCATCAATAATTAATGGAAGTTTGGTTTGTTTTCTAATTATTTGAATATTGATTTTATTTTGAATTCCCAATCCTGATCCAATTGGTGCTGCTAAAGGCATAATAGCATCAGCACCTGAACTCTCTAAACGCTTTGCCATTAAAGGATCATCATTACAATAAACCATAACATTAAAACCTTCTTTAGCGAGAACTTCTGTAGATTTTAAAGTTTCAATCATGTCGGGAAATAAATTCTTTTTATCTCCTAAAACCTCTAATTTAACTAACTTCCAACCACCTATTTCTCTTGCTAATCTTAAAGTTCTCAAAGCCTCTTTTGAATTAAAACATCCAGCAGTATTAGGCAAATATGTAATTTTTTTTGGATCAATATAATCCATAAGCAAAGGCTTATTTTTATCTGAAATATTAACCCTTCTTACGGCAACTGTTACGATTTCTGCTCCTGAGAGTTTAATTGCTTTTGCGCACTCAGTCATACTTTTATATTTTCCAGTTCCAACGATTAATCTTGAATTAAATTTTTTATTCGCAATAATTAGACTGTCTTTTTTCAAATTAACCACCTCCAATAAAATGAACTATTTCAATTTTATCATTTTTATTTAATTTTATTTTATTAATTTTTTTTTTATCTATTATTTCTTCATTAAGCTCAATAGCTACTTTATTTAATGGGATTTTAAGATTTTTTAACACTAAAGAAAGGTTAGAATCTTGATTTAAAGATTTGATTTTACCATTTATTTTAATTTTTATTTTTTTTATTTTTTTCATCGTATATAAGTGCTGAATGAATAATAAAATAATTATTATTAATGGTCCAAATCTTAATCTATTAGGAGAAAGAGAACAATCACAATATGGATCAACCACATTTGACCAACTTAAAGAAAATTGTTCTAAAAAAGGACAAGAAATTGGTATTGATATTGAATTTGCTCAATCTAACATTGAAGGAGAGCTTGTTAATATTATTCAAGATGCTAGGAAAAAATTTGATGGTATGATTATAAATGCTGCTGCATTTACTCATACCTCTGTGGCGATAAGAGATGCTCTAGATTTATTCAAAAAACCAATCATCGAGCTACATCTATCTAATATTTATAAAAGAGAGGAATTTAGACATAAATCACTTATAAGTGGTGTAGTAAGTGGAGGAATTTTTGGATTAGGTGCTGAAGGATATATTTTGGCCATAATTTCATTACAAAAGACTTTGCAAAATGAAAATAGATAAAAAAATAATTCAAGAACTAAGTAATTATTTAAAAGAATTTAATCTTACTGAAATTGAGATAACTGAAAAGGATACAAAAATTAAAGTATCAAAAAATAATGTTTCAATTAGCAATCAACCACAAGTTATTTCGTCCTCATCACCTATAACAAGTTCAGCACCTATTCAAACTCAAAATACTAAATCAGGAACTGAAATTACCTCGCCTATAATTGGAACAGCATATCACGCTCCAGAACCTGGGGCAAAAAAGTTTGTTGAGGTTGGAAAAAAAATTAAAAAAGGTGATACAATAATGATTGTTGAGGCAATGAAAACAATGAATCATGTTCCTTCAACAGCAGATGGTGTGGTAAAAGAAATTTGTGTTGAAGATGGTCAACCAGTAGAGTTCGGTCAAACTATTATTATCCTAGAATAAATAATGTTTAAAAAAATTTTAATTGCAAACCGTGGGGAAATTGCAGTTAGAATTATTAGGGCATGTAAAGAATGGGGAATTCCTACTGTAGCTGTTCATTCCGATGTAGATAGAGAGAGTATGCATGTAAGAATGGCTGACGAAAGTGTGTGTATTGGTTCTCATCAACCAGCAAATAGTTATTTAAATATTCCAGCACTAATGTCAGCAA
The DNA here is from genome assembly GCA_902590535.1 of uncultured Pelagibacteraceae bacterium. Lineage (GTDB taxonomy): Bacteria > Pseudomonadota > Alphaproteobacteria > Pelagibacterales > Pelagibacteraceae > Pelagibacter. The sequence continues at coordinate 4,820 of CACIXF010000010.1, read as the reverse complement.
TAGAACTTACAAATGCTGATGCTGTTCATCCTGGCTATGGTTTTCTTTCTGAAAATGCAAATTTTGCAAGAATTTTAGAAGAGAACAAAATTAATTTTATTGGAGCTTCATCAAAACATATAGAAATGATGGGTGATAAAATCCAAGCAAAAAGAATAGCTAAAGAAAATGGATTGCCTGTTATTGAAGGATCTGTAGGAGGAGTAAAAGATGTATCTGAAGCAAAAGAACTTTGTAAAAAAATTGGTTTTCCTGTTTTAATCAAAGCCTCAGGTGGAGGTGGAGGTAAAGGTATGAAAATAGTTCATAAGGAAGAAGAATTTGAAACGTTGTTTTCAACTGCAAAATCAGAAGCACAAAAATACTTTGGTAATGATGAAGTCTATATTGAAAAATTTTTTCAAAATCCAAGACATATTGAGGTTCAAATATTAGCTGGAAAAAATAGAGCAGTACACCTACATGAAAGAGATTGTTCGGTTCAAAGAAGACATCAAAAATTAATAGAAGAAACACCAAGTCCAGTTTTAAATGATGAAATAAGAAAAGATTTATTTGAAAGAACAGTCAAAATGGTTGCAAAAATAGGTTATATGGGGGCTGGGACTGTTGAGTTTATATATGAAGATGGAAAATTTTATTTCCTTGAGATGAATACAAGAGTTCAAGTTGAACATCCTGTGACAGAAATGGTTACAGGAATTGATATAATCAAAGAACAAATTTGGATTGCTTTTTCAGGAGAAACGGCTTTGAAACAAAGTGATATAAACCCTAGAGGACATGCAATTGAATGTAGAATAAATGCAGAAGATGCAAATAAGAACTTTCAGCCTTCCCCTGGAGTTATTACTATGTGTCATCAACCATCTGGTTTCAGAACCAGAGTAGATGGTGCAATATTTCAAGGATACAAAGTAACACCTTATTACGATAGTATGGTTTGTAAGTTAATTTGTCATGGTAGAAATAGAACAGAGGCAATTCAAAGAATGAATAGATCTTTAGATGAGTTTGTAATTGAAGGTATAACAACGACTATTCCACTTCATAAAAAATTGCTAAATCATAAAAAATTTCTCAATTCAGATTTTAATGTAAGTTGGTTGGACAAAGAGTCGATAGTTTAATAACAACTAATGAGCCAAACATCATAAACAGGATGATCAAAAGGTGCGATTGATGGACTTGATGAAAACATCCAACCATTAAAAACAAAAACTTCATCATTATTTTTATTAGTCAGATCTCGAACTTGTATATAAGCAGTTATTTCTGGATTATCATCAAATTCTGAATTTTTACATTTCAGACTTTTAATTGATAAATCTTTAAATTTTATTAGTTTTCCATTTTTAAGTTTAAGTAAAGTGTTTTTAGAACTTATTTTATCCAAAATTTTTATATCAGTAAAAGTTCCCTCTAAATTACTTTTTGCACTTGAGTTTATAACTAAACAAAAATAAAATAAAAAAATTAATAAGATTAATTTAAAATTATTCTTTCCAACTTGAGTATTTCTTTTTAATACCATCTTTATTTTTATTTGGATAATATGCTGAGTCAGTTCCAGTTAAATTTTCTTGATGTGGTTTTTGCCAATCGTATTTTTCTAAGGTATGTTTTTTCTCAATTTTATTTTGTGTGAAATGTATCCAAGAATACCATTCAACAGGAATTTTTGACGCGTCAATTGTGTTTGAATAGATAACCCATCTTTTTCCATTTTTACTCTCATAGTATTTATTACCTAGCTCATCAGTGCCAACTAGTTTTCCAAAAAAAATAGTTTTTAATCTTGTTCCAAAAGTATCTTGATTCCACCATGTGAAAATTTTTCTTAGAAGTGTCAACATAATTTTTTTTATTTATTCAATTAAAAATTGTAAAATTTAAATTAGACTAAAATATGAATATGTATATAAATTAATTGATTCATTATTCAAATTAAAATTTAAATTGAGGTTAAATGGCAAAGTATTTAGTTGAAACTTATTATACCTGTACCTTTAAAGTAAATCATTATTTAGATGATATTAATGAGGCAGAGTTAAAAAATTTAGAAAAAAGAGATGATGGTAAATTTGAGGTTTTAGACGTAAAACTTGATAACAGAAAAACAAAAAGTCTAGATCCTAAAAACAATAAAGTCCTTGAAAACAACAAAGTGGATGTAGTTACCGAAACGGATAAAAAAAACCCAATAAATAAAGAAAGTGTAATAAAAAGTATAAATATAGCTAACGAGAAGTCAGGTAAAAGGTTTAGCATGCCTGACAGAAGAAAAGGATATATTCAAAAAGCTACTATTGGTGACCACAAAGTTTACCTACATACTGGAGAATATGAAGACGGAAAAATTGGAGAAATATTTATTGATACCAGTAAAGAGGGTGAACTTGTTAAAGCCTTAATGAATAACTTTGCAATTGCTGTTTCTTTAGGCCTTCAATACGGTGTTCCGTTAGATGAGTTTATAAGTGCATTTGTTGGCACAAAATTTGAACCATCAGGCAAAGTACATGGTAATGATAGAATTTTAAGTGCTACATCAATTTTGGATTATATTTTCAGAGAATTAGCTATTTCATATCAAAATAGAGAAGATCTGGCCCATACTCCAGCTATTGGAGGAAATGATGCAATGAATGTAGAAGATCAAAGCTCTGAGGATCAAAATCAATTATTGAAAATTGTAAAAGACATTACCAGTAAAGGTTTTGTTAGAAATAATTATAAAAAAAATCTAGTTGACCTTTCAGATGTAAAAATAAGTTTAAAAGGTAAAAAATAAGTTATTTTTTTGTTTTTAAAGCTAAATTTAATTCTTTCAATTGATCTGGATTTACCTTAGATGGTGCATTCATCATCAAATCTTGCGCGTTTTGGTTCATTGGGAACATAGTAACTTCCCTAATATTTTTCTCATTAGCTAGTAACATTACGATTCTATCAATACCAGGTGCTATTCCTCCGTGTGGAGGTGCGCCATAACTAAGTGCATTAATCATACCGCTAAATTTTTCATCTACTTGATTTTTATCATATCCTGCAATCGAGAAAAGTTTATACATAAGTTCTGGTTTATGATTTCTAATTGCTCCTGAAGATAATTCTATACCATTGCAAACAATGTCATATTGATAAGCAAGTATATCTAATGGGTTTTCAAAATCTTTTTCACTTAAATCACCTTGAGGCATTGAAAATGGATTATGACTAAATTCAATCTTGTTTGTTGATTCATCTCTTTCAAACATTGGATAATCTACAATCCAACAAAATGCGAAAATATTTTCATCAATTAAATCAAGATCTTTTGCAATTTTATCTCTTGCTAGTGCAGTAATTTTTTCTAATTCATCTTGTTTTCCACAAGCCATGAAAACACTATCCCCTATTTCACAGTTTGTTTTTTTCATGATTTCAACCAATGCATCTTGAGAAAAGAATTTTCCTATAGGGCCTTTTGCTAAAATATCTTTATCTTTTTCAACAGTAAAATAAGCTAAACCAGAAGCACCTTCTTCTTTAGCCCATTTATCAATATTATCAAAAAAACTTCTGGGTTTATCTTTTGTATTTTTTGTAACAATACATCTTACTTTAGATCCAGATTTTACTAATTTTTTAAATATTTCAAATGAAACATCTTCTCTTGTAAAAATTTCAGTTATATCATTTATAATGAGTGGGTTTCTTAAATCTGGTTTATCAGTTCCATATTTGAGCATTGATTCCTTGTATGAAATCTTTGGAAATTTATCAAACATCAGTTTTTTAATTGAAAAATTTTTAAATGTATTAACCATTAACTTTTCAACAACATTAAATACATCCTCTTGCTCAACAAATGACATTTCCAAATCTAATTGATAAAACTCCCCAGGACTTCTGTCTGCTCTTGCATCTTCATCTCTGAAACAAGGTGCAATTTGAAAGTATCTATCAAAGCCCGAAACCATTATTAATTGCTTAAATTGCTGAGGAGCTTGTGGTAGTGCATAAAATTTTCCTGGATTTAAACGACTAGGTACTAAAAAATCTCTAGCACCCTCTGGACTAGATGAGGTTAAAATTGGTGTTTGAAATTCTAAAAAACCTAATTTAGTCATTTCATTTCGGATGTATGAAATAACCTTGGATCTTAAAATAATATTTTCATGAATTTTTTTTCTTCTTAAATCTAAGAATCTATATTTCAATCTTATTTCTTCTGCATATTCTTGATCACTAAAGATTGGCATTGGTAGCTCTTTACAAGTGCCTAAAACTTCATGCTGCTCAATAACAACCTCAATTTCACCAGTGTCAATTTCAGAATTAATTGTTTCTTTAGATCTGTTAACAACTTTCCCCTCAACTTTAATAACAGTTTCTAATTGCATTTTTTCTAAATCAGAAAAATATTTATTATCTTTATCAATTATACATTGGGTAATTCCATAATTATCTCTCAAATCAATAAATAATAAATTCCCATGGTCTCTTTTTTTATTTATCCAGCCTGAAAGAGAAATTTTTTTATCTACATCCTCTTTTCTTAATTCATTACACTTGTGTGTTCTGTATTTATTCAATTAAACCTCTAATGCTTCTTTTATAATTTTAAAATCGATTGGTTTCTTTCTTTTTAAACTAATTTCGTCGATTTTATATATGAAATCGGAAATTTTGCCATAAGTTCTATCAATTCTCTTAATTATAAATTCAATAAGTTTTTGGTCTATTGATATTTGACGATCAGAAAGATTTTTTAATATTAGTGCATAAATTAAATCGTCACCAGGTTTTTCAATTTGAGATAAAATAAAATTATT
>CACIXF010000009.1 GCA_902590535.1 uncultured Pelagibacteraceae bacterium | reverse complement strand
TATGGTCGATACCTCAATTAAAAATAAATTACAACAAATCGAAAATAGAATGATAGAGGCATAAATGGAAATAAATCCTTCAGAAGTTACAAAAATATTAAAAGAACAAATTAAAAATTTTGGTGATAAAGCAGAAGTCACAGAAGTTGGTCAAGTTTTATCAGTTGGAGACGGTATAGCTAGGATTTATGGTTTGGATAATGTTCAAGCTGGTGAAATGGTAGAGTTTGCAGATGGTTCAAAAGGTATGGCTCTAAACTTAGAAAGTGAAAACGTTGGTGTCGTAATTTTTGGTGATGACAGAAATGTTAAAGAAGGGGATGTAGTAAAAAGAACGGGTAATATTGTTGATACTCCAGTTGGAAAAGAATTATTAGGAAGAGTAGTGGATGGTTTAGGAAATCCTATTGATGGAAAAGGACCATTAGATAAAGGAATTAAAAAAAGCAGGGTTGAAGTAAAAGCTCCTGGTATTATTCCACGACAATCAGTAAGTGAACCAATGCAAACTGGTCTTAAATCAATTGACAGTCTAGTTCCGATTGGAAGAGGGCAAAGGGAATTAATTATCGGTGATAGACAAACTGGTAAAACAGCAGTTGCAGTAGATGCAATTATTAATCAAAAAAAAATCAATGAATCTGGTGATGAAAAACAAAAACTGTATTGTATATACGTTGCAGTTGGACAAAAAAGATCAACAGTAAGACAAATTCAAAAAACATTAGAAGAAGCTGGAGCTATGGAGTACACAACAATCGTTGCTGCTACTGCATCGGACTCTGCTCCTTTACAATTCTTAGCACCGTATACAGGTTGTACGATGGGTGAGTATTTTAGAGATAATGGAATGCATGCGTTAATAATTTATGATGATTTGTCTAAACAAGCAGTTGCTTATAGACAAATGTCATTGCTACTAAGAAGACCGCCAGGACGTGAGGCATATCCTGGAGATGTATTTTATCTTCATAGTAGATTACTTGAAAGAGCAGCTAAATTAAGTGACGAACATGGTGGTGGATCACTTACTGCACTGCCAATTATTGAAACACAAGGTGGAGACGTATCCGCGTTCATTCCAACTAACGTTATTTCAATTACAGACGGACAAATTTTCCTTGAAACAGAACTATTTAACCAAGGTATAAGACCTGCAATTAACGTAGGTTTATCAGTATCTAGGGTTGGTTCATCAGCTCAAACTAAAGCGATGAAAAAAGTTTCTGGTTCAATGAAACTAGAGTTAGCACAATATAGAGAAATGGCAGCTTTTGCTCAATTTGGATCTGATTTAGATGCATCTACTCAGCAACTTTTAAATAGAGGCTCTAAACTAACTGAACTTTTAAAACAAAAACAATATTCACCCATGACTGTTGCAGAACAAGTTATTTCAGTATTTTGTGGAGTTAAAGGTTATCTGGACGATATAGATCTAAAAGATGTTGCTGAATTTGAGAGCAAGATTATTGAAAAATGTAAATCAGATAAGCCTGAAATTATAGAGTCAATTTTAACTTCAGGAAAACTTGAGGAAGATAAAGAAAAATTACTTGTTGAGGTAATCACTCAATTAAAAGGAAATTTTAAATCTTAATAATTTATGGCAAGTTTAGACGACCTAAAAAAAAGAATAGCTAGTGTAAAGTCTACACAGAAAATTACTAAAGCTATGAAAATGGTTGCAGCAGCTAAATTAAGAAGAGCTCAAGAAAGCGCTGAGAAGGGAAGACCTTATTCTGAAAAAATGAATAATGTTATTTTAAATTTATCAAATGGTATATCTGATAAAGAAAATGCACCAAAGTTACTGTCAGGTACTGGTCAGGAAAAAACTCATCTTTGTGTGGTGATGACTTCTGATAGAGGTTTATGTGGCGGATTTAATTCTAATATTATTAAAAAAGCTAAAAGTTATTTTGCAAAAATTTTAGATGAAGGTAAAGAACTTAAAATTATTACAGTAGGCTCAAAGGGAAATGATCAATTAAAAAGAGTTTATGGTGACAAAATAATTGAAAATATTTCTTTCAAAGAGTCTAAAAATGCAAATTATTTTGATGCTGACAAAGTTGGGAAAATGGTAATTGAAAAATTCGAAGCAGGTGAATTTGATGTTTGTACAATTTTTTACAACCAATTTAAAAATGTAATTACTCAAATTCCTCAAGCACAGCAAATTATACCTTTAAATAATGAGGGAGAAGAAAGTAGCTCAGAAGAAAGTTACGAATTTGAACCAGATGAAGATGAAATTTTAAGCAATTTATTGCCAAAGAATATTTCTACGCAAATATTTAAAGCAATGTTAGAGAATTCAGCTAGCGAGCAAGGGTCTAGAATGAGTGCAATGGATAATGCAACCCGAAACGCAGGTGAAATGGTTGACAAACTTACTATCGAATATAATAGAAGTCGTCAGGCAGCAATTACAAAAGAACTAATAGAAATCATATCAGGAGCAGAAAGTTTATAATTATGAGCAAAGGAATAATCACACAAGTTATTGGAGCGGTAGTAGATGTAAAATTTGATGGTGAACTACCAGAAATTTTAACAGCATTGGAATGTAAAAACGGTGATAACAGACTAGTTTTAGAGGTAGCACAACACTTAGGTGAAACTACTGTTAGAACAATTGCTATGGATGCCACTGAAGGATTAAAAAGAGGTGATGAAGTTACCAACACAAATGCTCCTATTCAAGTTCCGGTTGGGCCTGAAACTCTAGGAAGAATTATTAATGTAATTGGTGAACCAATTGACGAAAGAGGCGAAGTTAAAACTAAAGAAAGTTGGCCAATTCATAGAGCTGCACCTGAATTTAATGACCAATCAACAGAAACTGAAATCCTTGTAACAGGTATTAAAGTAATTGATTTGCTTGCACCGTATGCAAAAGGTGGAAAGATCGGATTATTTGGTGGAGCAGGAGTAGGAAAAACAGTTTTAATTATGGAATTAATTAATAACGTTGCAAAAGCTCATGGTGGTTTTTCAGTTTTTGCAGGAGTTGGAGAGAGAACTAGAGAAGGAAATGATCTTTATCATGAAATGATTGAGTCTGGAGTAATTAAAAAAGAAGGAGCCGGTTCAAAAGCTGCTTTAGTTTATGGACAGATGAATGAACCTCCTGGAGCTAGAGCAAGAGTTGCACTTACAGGGTTAACTGTAGCTGAATACTTTAGAGATCAGGAAGGTCAGGACGTACTTTTCTTCGTAGATAATATTTTTAGATTTACTCAGGCAGGATCAGAGGTTTCAGCTTTGTTAGGTAGAATTCCATCTGCTGTTGGATACCAACCGACATTAGCTACTGATATGGGTAATCTACAAGAAAGAATTACGACTACAAACAAAGGGTCAATTACATCTGTACAAGCTATTTATGTACCTGCTGATGATTTAACAGACCCAGCTCCAGCTACATCGTTTGCTCACTTGGATGCAACGACTGTACTTTCAAGACAAATTGCGGAAATTGGTATTTATCCTGCAGTAGATCCACTTGATTCTACATCAAGAATTTTGGATCCAAGAATTGTTGGAGACGAGCATTATAGAGTAGCAAGAGATGTTCAACGAATTCTACAATCATATAAATCACTACAAGATATAATAGCTATTCTTGGTATGGACGAGTTATCTGAAGAAGATAAACTAGTTGTAGCAAGAGCTAGAAAAATCCAGAGATTTTTATCTCAACCATTCTTCGTTGCAGAAGTATTTACTGGTTCTCCAGGAAAACTTGTTGATCTTGATTCAACGATCAAAGGTTTTGATGCAATCTGTAAAGGTGAGTATGATCACTTACCTGAAGCTGCTTTTTATATGGTTGGAACAATTGAAGAAGCTATAGAAAAAGCTAAGAAAATGGAACAAGAAGCTGCTGCTTAATGAGCGAAGAGTTTAAAGTTGAAATAGTAAATCCTGAAAAATCTTTTTTAGTAAAAGATGATGTTTCAGAAGTTGTGGTCCCTGCTTTTGAAGGAGAGATGGGAATATTGAAGGATCATATTTCTATTATTTCCTTTTTGAAACCTGGGATAATTAAGATTTTATCTAAATCAGGAGATGAAAATTACTATGTTGAAGATGGGATTGTTGAGTTTAAAAATAACAATCTATCTATTTTAACAAGTACAATTTTTAATCTTGCTGATATGGACAAATCAAAGCAACAAGATTTACTTAAAGAGGCAGAAGAAGAGGCTAATAAAACTGATCTTAACGATCAATCTAAATATTTAGCAGATCAAAAAGTTGAAGTTTTAAAAACTCTAAATTAATTTTTTTACTTTTTCTTTCAGTTCCTTATAAACATGATGTTTAAAATCAACCGCAACATCAGTAATTAAATCTAGGTCAATCCACTTCCAATCTAAAAACTCTGGATTAGTTGTGTTAATATTTATTTCACTATCATTTCCAATAAATCGCATTAAAAACCATTTTTGCTTTTGACCTTTGTATTTACCTTTCCATATAATACCTAGTAATCTATCAGGCAAATCATAGGTTAATGTACCATCTAATTCTTTTATAAGTTCTACGCTTTTGATACTTGTTTCTTCCTCTAGTTCTCTAAATGCAGCTTTTAAATTATCCTCTCCCTCATCAACACCACCCTGAGGCATTTGCCAAAAATTTTTAGGATTATCTATTCTTTTTGCTACGAATACTTTATTTTCTTTATTTAATAACACTATTCCAACCCCACTTCTCAGTGGTAAATCTTTTAAATTTTTATTCATATTATCCGTTAAGTAACTTAATAGCGTAGTTTAATTGATTATCAGTATCAGTTTTTATTCTAAAATCATCACCTTCTTCATTTACTTCAATATCTGGTCTAACACCTACTTCAGAAATAGATTTTCCAGAAGGAAGATAATATTTTGCGACAGTTAATCTGATAGCACCACGATTTTTTAAAGGAATAATGGATTGAACAGAACCTTTACCAAAGCTATTTTCACCAACGATGATTGCTCTTTTGTGATCCTTTAAAGCTCCAGCAACAATTTCAGATGCAGATGCTGAACCATAGTTAATTAAAACCAATAGTGTTTTTCCATCGGTAATATCTCCTTTTTTTGCAAACCATTTTCTATTTTCAGATTTTTTTCTGCTTTTTGTTGAAACTATCTCTCCATTTTCCAGAAAAAAATCTGATATCTTTATTGCTTGAGATAAAAGACCTCCAGGATTATTTCTTAAATCTAAAATAAATGAATTTAAGTTTTTATCTTTTTTAAGTTTTTTAATTTGTTTTTCTATTTGATCACTACTGTTATCGTTAAATGAAGTAAGCCTGATGTATCCAATATTTTCATCTATAATTTCAGATTTTACAGATTGAACCTGAATAACTTCTCTTATGATATTAAATGTTAGCGCTTTTCTTTCGCCTCTTCGTCTAACTGTTAACTCTATTCCAGAACCTACAGGTCCTCTCATTAAATCAACAGCTTCACTTAATGATTTTCCTTGAACCTGGACATCATTTATTTTGACTATGTAATCACCAGCTTTTAATCCAGCCCTAAATGCAGGTGTATCATCTATTGGTGAAATTACTTTTACCACACCAGCCTCCATGCTAACTTCAATTCCTAGTCCACCAAATTCACCACTGGTTTCTGTTTGCATTTCATCAAAAATTTTAGGAGACATGTAGGATGAATAAGGATCTAAGGATTGTAAAAGTCCATTAATCGCAGAGTCCATACTCTCAGATTGATTGAACTCATCAACATATTCTTTATTAATTTTTTCTAGAACCTCACCGAAGAGATCAATTTTTTTATAAATATCAATTTCAGCTGAAATAACTGTTTTATTTAAATAAAAAACGGAAAAAAAAATTAATAATAAAAATTTAATTTTTTTCATATCATCACTTTTTCTTTTGGAATTAGCTCTGACCAAATTTTTTCTAATTCATAAAATTTTCTTTTTTCTGGATGAAAAATATGAACAATCAAATCAATGCCATCAACAAGTTTCCATTCTCCACTTTCTTTACCCTCAATTTTTGAGTCTTTTACACCGTTATTTTTAAGTTTTTCTAAAACTTGTTCTGATAAAGATTGAATATGTCTAGATGATGTTCCACTTGCTATGATCATGTAATCAGCCATAGAACTTTTGTCTTTAAGATCAATAGTTACAATGTCTTGAGCTTTATTGAGATCTAGTGTGTTGATTACAATTTCTTTTAGGTCTGAAATTTTGTCCATTAATTGATTTTAGATTATCAAATTTTTCTTAATTGAGAAGATGAAATGTTGACTTTATTAAACTCAATAAACTCTAGATTGGTCTTATTAAGTTGCTTAAATGTCTTTGATTTTAAAGAATTTTTTTTATACCCATGTCTATCAAAAACTAGAATATTACATTTTTGTGAAATTAATTTAGATTTATGCCATTTATGAAAATTAATAAGGTTGTCGGCACCCATTAAAAAATAAATTTCAATGTTTTTATCTTTTTTTAAATGATTGATTAAATTTATAGTTTTATTTGATTTAATAATTTTTTCATAGAATTTAACCTTAATAAATGAATTTGTGCTAATTATTTTTTTACAATATTTAATTCTGTCAGCAACAGATGTCTTGCTCTCTATTTTAAATGGATTTTTTTTTGTAATTGCCCAAATAATTTTTTTGAGTTTAAATCTTTTTTTTGCTTCCTTAGAAATTGCTAAATGTCCTTTGTGAGCAGGATCAAACGATCCGCCCAATACACCAATTTTTATTTTTGTGTTATTCAATTTAATTTCTTATTTTACCATTACTAGTAATTTCATATTTATATGAAATCAATTGATTTAAACCCACAGGACCTCTCGGTGGTAGTGTATTAGTAGAAATACCAACTTCTCCACCAAATCCAAATTCACCACCATCAGCAAATTGAGTTGAGGTATTATGCATTGCAATTGAGCTTTTAACATTTTTTAAGAAATATTTTGCTGTTTTTTTATTTTTTGTAATGATGGAGTCAGTGTGCATAGTTCCGTATTTATTAATATGCTTAATTGCCTCTTCAGAATTTTTAACAACTTTAACCGATACAATTGATGCTAAATATTCAGTTGACCAATCTTTTTCTTTTGCAGGATATACTTGGCCTTTGTAATAACTCTTCAAAATCTTATCGCCAATTATTTTACAACCACTATTTTCAAGTGCCTGCAAAATAGGATTACTAAATTTTTTGACTATATTTTTATGAATAAGAATAGTTTCAGTCGCGCCACAAATACTTGTATTTCTTAATTTAGCGTTATAGACAACTTCTTTAGCCATTTTTAATTCTGCATCTTTATCTATATAAGTATGACAAAGCCCCTCTAAGTGGCCAATTATAGGTACTTTGGATAATTCTAAAACTTTTTTAACTAAATTTTTTCCACCACGAGGTATGATGACATCGATATATTTTTTCATTTTAGAAAGCATAATATCCACAAGCCTTCTTTGTTTTGAATCGATAAATTGAATAAAGTTTTCATCAACTTTATTTTTTTTAAGTGCTTTTCTAAACAACTTAGCTAAAGCTTTATTTGAATTTATAGCCTCAGAGCCTCCTTTCAAAATCACTACATTTCCAGATTTAAAACAAAGACTAGCAACATCTGAAGTTACATTTGGTCTACTTTCATAAATAACACCAATAACTCCAATTGGTATTGAAACTCTTTTAATATTCAAACCATTTGGTCTTTTCCATTTTCCTAAAGTGCTATCTATAGGGTCCCTTAATTTAGCTATTTTTAAAATAGAATTTATAATTCCATCTAATTTATTTTCATTTAAATGAAGTCTTTTGATTAAGTTTTCTTTTAAACCTTTTTTTCTTGCGTAATTAATATCTTTTGAATTTTGATTAATAATAAATTTTTTTTCATTCTTAATTAATTTCGCGTAATCATTTAAGACTTTATTTTTTATTTTAGTTGTAACTTTATACTCACTAGCTTTTCGAGCTTTTATTCCAATTAAATTCATATATTTAATCATTTAAATTTCCACCATATCATCTTTATGAATAACTTCTGATTTTGCAACATAGCCTAATAATTTTTCAATTTCATTAGAGTGATGACCCATAATTTTAGTCACCTCATCAGAAGTAAAGGAACTTAACCCTCTAGCACATTCATTATTTTTTTTATCTAATACTTTAATATGATCACCTTTGTTAAATCTCCCCGAAACTTTTCTAATCCCTGCTGCTAACAAACTTTTTCCAGATTTTAGTGCTTTTTTAGCACCATCATCAATTATTAAAGCTCCTTTAGGTGCTACAGAACTTATTATCCATTTTTTTCTAGCATCTAACTTTGAAATTTTTGGACTAAACCAGGTACAATTATTTTTTTCAATTATTTTTGAAATAGGATTTGAATATAGTCCATTTGCAATAACCATACTAGTACCAGCAAGCTGACATATTTTTGCTGCTTCAATTTTTGTATGCATACCACCACTTCCATATTCATTTACACCTTTAATATAAATATTTTTTAGATCTTTTTTTAGATCATCAATCTTCTTTATTAGTTTAGCATCCTTAAAAATTTTAGGATTTTTTGTATACAAACCATCAACATCAGATAATAAAATTAAGGTATCTGCGTTTGTAATTTGCGCAACCCTAGATGCCAATCTATCATTATCTCCATATTTTATTTCACTCGTTGCAATAGTGTCATTTTCATTGACTACAGGAATAAAACCAAGTTCAAAAAGATTATCAAAAGTTCGTTTTGCATTGAGAGATCTTCTTCTTTCTTCAGTATCTTCTAATGTAAGCAAAATCTGAGAAATATTTAATTTATATTTTGCGAAAGTTTGTGAAAATAAATTCATCAGCTCTATTTGACCAATAGAAGCAATAGCTTGACTCTTATCTAATTTGATATTTTTTTTATTATAATTCATTTTCTTGCAACCCAAAGCTATAGCACCAGAGCTAACAATAACTACTTTTTGATTTTTATCTTTTAATTTTTTGATATCTTTTGCAAAACTAGATAACCATTGTTTCCTAATTTTTTTATTTTGATCAACTAGGAGAGATGATCCAATTTTGACAACAATTATTTTAGAGTTTTTAAGATACATAAGACAAAAGCTTTGCTTTAATTTTTGATACAGATTCTTTTTCCAGAGTTGTCATTGTCATAATCTCACAATTTTTACCCTTTGAAAAATGATCTATAACTTCATTTACTGTTTCTTCATCAATCAAATCGACTTTATTAAGCACAATTAGTTCTTTTTTTTCTAATAACTTTGCACTGTAGCTTTTTAATTCATTTTTCACCTGATTATAAGACTCATTCAGGTCTAAGTTGGTGACATCAATTAAGTGCAGTAAAGACTTACATCTCTCTATATGTTTTAAAAATTGTATTCCTAACCCTATACCTTCGTGAGCACCTTCAACTAATCCTGGAATATCTGCAATGGTAATTTCTTTATCATCGTAAGAAGCCACGCCAAGGTTTGGATTAATAGTTGTAAATTTGTAATTTGCAATTTTTGGACTTGCGTTTGTTAGAGCTGCTAACAAACTTGATTTTCCCGCATTTGGCAATCCAATAATACCGATATCAGCAATTGTTTTTAATTGAAGCCATATTGTAAATTCTTCTCCGATAGTGCCTTTGGTAAATTTTCTTGGAGCTCTATTTGTGGAACTTTTAAATCTTGTGTTTCCCAAACCTCCTTTTCCACCAGCAGCTGCAACATATTCTTCACCTTTTTTATTAAAATCAAAAAGAAGGGTTTTGTTATCCTCTTCAAATACTTGTGTACCTAGAGGAACTTTTAAAATTAAATCTTCACCACCTTTTCCTGTTCGGTTTTGACCAGAACCATTTTCTCCACGTTCGGCTTTGTGGTGTTGTTGATATCGATAATCAATAAGGGTATTTAAATTTTCCTCTGACTTCAAAATAATTGATCCACCTTTTCCACCATCCCCACCATCTGGTCCACCAAACTCAACATATTTCTCTCTTCTAAAACTTGGAGATCCGTCTCCACCGTTTCCAGCTTTAATATATATTTTAACTTGATCGAGAAATTTCATAATACAACATCTATTTTAATTGGTTGTACTATTAATTGGGTTTTACAGAAACGAAAGTTCTATCTGATTTTGATTTTTTGAAGACAACTTTTCCCTTAACAACTGAAAATATTGAATGATCTTTACCCATACCAACATTTTCACCTGGAAAAATCTTAGTTCCTCTTTGTCTAACAATTATGTTTCCAGGAATTACTGTTTCACCACCATACTTTTTTACACCAAGTCTTCTACCGGCACTATCTCGTCCGTTTCGTGATGATCCACCTGCTTTTTTTGTTGCCATAATTTACCTAATAACTATTTGCTTACTGCTTCCTTAACTTCTTCTTTTTTTGAAGTTTTAGAAATTTTTTCAGCTTCTGATAACACTTTACCATCTTTTGAAAAAATTTTGTTAATTCTTATCATAGAATATTCTTGTCTATGCCCATTTTTTCTTCTTGAATTTTGTCTTCTTCTTTTTTTAAAAATTAAAATAGTTCTATTTTTGCTATTTTTAATTAAATCAGCTTCTACTTTTGCACCCTCAACATTTGGAGTTCCAATTTCAATTGATTTGTTATCGCCGTATGCCAAAATTTCATTAAACTCTATCTTAGTCTCAGGTTTAGAATCTGGTAGTTTTTCAATCTTTAGAATTTCTCCAGATTTTACTTTATACTGTTTTCCACCTGTTTTTATTACTGCGTATGACATAGTATGATTTAATTTAAAGTTACCGCAATATAGTTGTAGTCAGCCTTTAGTCAAGCCGAATTAATTAGAAATTATCCTTAAAATCTCTTAATTTTGAAAAGGTTTCCACATCTTTTGCTCTTAAAAATATATTACAATCTAATTCCTCTTTTAAAGTTGAGGGTATGGTAGGAATTCCATTTTCTCTTAATTTTTCTATTTTTTCTATTTTTTTTTGCAAATTTTTATTCTCAGAATCATATTTTTTGCAAAATTTTGCATTGTTAAGAGTGTATTCATGACCACAATAAATTTTTGTCTCTTTTGGTAATAATTTAATTTTGTTCAAAGATTCAAACATTTCTTCATAAGAGCCTTCAAATATTCTTCCACAGCCAAGTGAGAAAAGTGTATCTCCAGTAAAAACTAATTTTTCTTTAAAAAAATTAAAACAAATATGTCCTGATGTGTGTCCAGGTATATGCATAATTTTAGCTTCAAAGTTTTCAGCTTTCCATATTTGATTGTCTTCTAACAATATGTCTATTCCAGGTATTCTTTTTGAGTCTCCTTTAAAACCTACAACAACTGACCCATATTTTTTTTTTAATTCTTGATTTCCTCCGATATGATCATAATGATGATGGGTATTAAGAATATATTTTAATTTTATATTTTTATTTTTTAGGAAATTTATTATTGGTTCAGACTCACTAGGATCTACAACACATGCAAAATTGTTACTTTCGTCTATTATTAAATAGCTATAGTTGTCTTGAAGACAGGGTATAATTTCAATACGCATTTTATTTTTCTATCAAAAATATACCTAGATCTGCAAATAAATTTTTAACCCCTAAATTACTCTCATTTATTATTGATGAATTAAGATTATTTAAAGCAAGTGATTTAAAAATTTTAATATCTTTTGATTTTACAAAGTGAAAAAAATCTTTGATTGTACACATATGTAAATTTGGTGTGTTATACCATTCATCTGGCAATGTTTTTGTAATTGGCATTGTACCTTTAAATAATAAATGAAATCTTACTTTCCAGTATCCAAAATTAGGAATCGTAACTATTGCTTTTTTTCCAACTCTTAAAAGTTCATCTAAAACTAATTCAGGATTAAGAAAAGCTTGAAGGGTTTGACTTAAAACAACATAATCAAATGATTTGTCTGGAAATTGCTTTAAATCTTTTTCAGCATTTCCTTCGATTACAGTTAAGCCTTTAGCAATACATTCTTGCACTTTTTCTTTTGAAATCTCTAATCCTCTTATATTTATGTTTTTATTATCCTTTAAAAATTTCATCAAAGTTCCATCGGCACAACCAACATCTAATACCTTCTTATCTTTTTCAATTAAATCTGCTATTACCTGAAATTCATTTTTCATAATTAATTTTCTTCGTAAGATTTATCTAAAAAGTTTTTAAGTGCACTCAAGAAATCAGGAACGTCTAGTAAAAAAGAGTCGTGACCTTTATCTGACTCAATTTCTACAAATCCAACATCAGCTCCTATTGAGTTTAAAGCAATCACAATATCTTTGTTTTCTTGGGTTGGATAAAGCCAATCTGAAGTAAATGAAATTATAAAAAATTTCGCTTTTGTATTTATAAATGCATCTGAAAGATTACCTTTAAATTGCTTAGCTAAATCAAAATAATCCATAGCTCTAGTAATATAAAGATAACTATTTGCATCAAATCTATCTACAAAAACTGATCCCTGATATCTTAAATAACTTTCTATTTGAAAGTCAGCGTCAAATCCAAATTTAAGATCTTCTCTTTCTTGTAACTTTCTTCCAAATTTTTCCTGCAAACCTTTTTTAGATAAATAAGTAATATGAGCTGCCATTCTAGCTACTGCCAATCCTTTTCCAGGATTAGTATCGTTTGATGTATAATTCCCATCTTTCCAGTTACTATCAGCTGTAATAGCTTGTCTACCTAGCTCATTAAAAGCAATATTTTGAGCTGAATGACTAGATGTGGTTGCTATTGGTATCACAGTTTTGGATTTATTAGGAAAGTTGCTAATAAACTGAAGGACTTGCATACCTCCCATTGAACCACCAGTTATAGAAAACAGTTTATCAATACCAAAATGATCAAGTAAATTATATTGAGCATTCACCATATCATTAATTGTAATAACAGGAAAATTTGTTCCAAAAATTTTTTGATCAGGATCTTTATGACTTGGTCCGTATGATCCCATACATCCACCAATTACGTTAGAGCAAATAACAAAATATTTATTCGTATCGATAGCTTTATCAGGACCTACTGCATAACTCCACCAACCCTCTTTGTTAGTTACAGGGTTAATACCGGTTACAAATTGATCTCCTGTTAGAGCATGAAAAACTAATATTGCATTATCTTTTTTTGAATTAAGTGAACCGTAAGTTTCATAGGCTATTGGAAAATCTTTTATGGTCTTTCCACAGTCTAATTTTAGTGGTTTCTTTACAATTAAAGTTTTTATGTTTTTCTCAGTATTCATAGTTTTTGACTGTTTCGAATTGTGAGAAAAAAAACTATTTTAGCGGTTTTTTTTAAGCGCTCGCAATTCAGTTAAATCAGCGCATAATTTTTTTACTAGAACTTATTTATTATGTCAATTTTTTAAAAAAACCTCTTATTCTCTATAAAATTTTGTAATTTTATCTATAAAGAGCACATAAATTAAAAAAAAATGATAACTCCAAATTTCAAAAAATTTAAAATTGAAGCTTATAAGCCTGGTAAATCAAAAGTTAAAAAACTTAAGAACGTAATTAAGCTTTCTGCAAATGAGTCTGCTTTAGGTATGAGCCCTAAAGCAAAGAAAATAATATCAAATAAAAATCTGAATTTAGATAAATATCCAGATGGAAAATCTCAAAATTTAAGAAAAGCAATATCTAAAGCTTATAAATGTAATTCTGAGAAAATTATTTGTGGAGCTGGTTCAGATGAGGTTATCCAAATGCTCTGTCAGTTATTTTTAAACCCAAAAGATGAGGTTGTGGTACCAGAGTACAGTTTTTTAATGTACAGAATTTACTCAAAAATTGTAGGTGCAAAAGTTGTATTTGCAAAAGAAACTAATTTTAAAGTTTCAGTAAATGAAATTTTAAAAAAAATAACAAAAAAAACTAAAATTGTTTTTATAGCTAACCCAAACAATCCTACAGGAACTTACTTAACGAAAAAAGAAGTTTTAGATTTAAGAAAAAGATTAAATAAAAAAATTTTACTAGTTATTGATGATGCCTATGCAGAATATATGAAAAACAAAGATTATTCATCTGGGTTAGATTTGTTTAAAAATAAAGACAATGTTTTCATCCTTAGAACTTTTTCAAAAATGTTTGGATTAGCTTCTCTTAGAGTAGGTTGGGGATATGGATCAAAAAAAATTGTTGATGCGCTAAATGTTATAAAACCACCATTTAATGTAAATGGTATTGCTCAATTAGCTGCCACCGAGTCACTGAAGGATAAAGCTTTCATAAATAAATCGATTAGACATAATTTATTATATTCTGAAAAAATTAAGAAATTTCTTGAGACATATAATATTTTTTCAAATTCAGTTTCAGCAAATTTTTTATTACTTAATTTTGAAAAATGCAGATATTCAGCAAAATTCCTGTATGAAAAACTTAAAAATAAGGGAATTATTTTAAGATCAACAGAAGATGGTTATCATATAAAGAATAAATTAAGGTTAACTATTGGATCTAAAAAAGAAAACTTAAAGTTTATGAATGTTATTAAGCAAGTATTGAAAAAATGAAAAATATTTTAATTATTGGCTGTGGATTATTAGGTTCATCTTTATTAAGGCGTATTAGCAAAAAAAAAATAGCAAAAAAAATATTTATTTACGAAAAATCAAAATCAAATCTTGCTAAGATAAAAAGATTAAAATTACCTGGAACAATTGTTAAATCATTAAAAGAAGGTGTAAGTAATTCTGATTTAATAATCTTTTGTACACCAATGAGTGAATACAAAAACATTATTTTAAAAATTAATAAATTTATATCATCGAAAACATTGATTACAGATATTGGTTCTTCAAAAATTGAAACTTCCAAAATTATAAATAAATTTTTAAAGAAAGGTATTCATTGGATTCAAAGTCACCCAATAGCTGGATCAGAGGTCAGTGGACCAGAGCATGGTAAAGAAAATATGTTTACCAATAGATGGTGCATAATAATTAAAGAAAAAAATATTAAAAAAAATAATATAAATATTCTAACTAAGTTTTGGAAAAAAATTGGAGCAAAAGTAGTTGTTATGAGTGCTGAAAAACATGATAAAATTTTTTCTATTACTAGTCATTTACCACACTTAATTGCATATAATCTGGTGAAATCTGCGCAAGATTTTGAGAAAAAACAAAATTATGAGCTAATCAAATATAGCGCCGGAGGATTACGAGATTTTTCTAGGATTGCAGCATCAAATGAAATCATGTGGAGAGATATTTTTTTTAACAATAAAAATAATATTTCAAAAGCGATTGATTTATTTATTAAAAATTTAAATCAATTTAAAAAAGATATTAATTCTAAAAATAATAAGTCTATCGTAAAGAAACTTATTCAGACTAAAAAAGTAAGGTCAAAAATCATCAAATTGAAACAAGATATTGATAAACCTGACTTTGGAAGAAATTAATATTTTATTCTAGATACTTTTTTTACTTTTAGCTTGGCAGTTTTTTCAATTCTATTAATTGTTTCTATAATTGGCATAATAATTACTTTTCTTTCTGGACCATAAGCATGAATTAGTTGTTTAGAATTTAAACACATAGCAACATGACCTTTCCAAAAAATAATATCTCCTTTTTTAAATAGTCTTTTATTTGAATTCTTTTTTGTATATTTGATCTGATCTTTTGTATCTCTTGGATAAAACGAATTATTATAAAAATAAAATATTTGCAATAAGGCTGAACAATCAATACCTTTAAATGTTTTTCCACCCCAAACATATTTTACATCGAGAAATTTTTTAAATTTTTTTGTAAAATTATTTTCTTTATGAGTTAATTTTTTTATGTCTACTTTTTTAATCCATTTATTTTTTTCAATTTTTACGTAATTCTTATTTTGCTCAAATACAGATAATTTGGATGCAAGTGGAAGCCAACTGTTAGTTCCAATTCCAGGTTTTTTATAAATCTTTGCTTTAAGTGAGCTGACTTTATAATTGGGGCTAAATTTTTCTGTATATTTTGAATTTTTTATAAACCCCTTATAATTATCAAATAAAGTTTTAATTTTTATCCAATTTTTATTTTTTGCTAATATTTTGAATTTTTCACCATATATAATTTGTGAAGTTACCTCAGATCTTTTCGAAGGATTTTTATAAATATTCGAAAAATTACCTATGAAATAAAAATTATTTTGCACCAATTTTAATTTTGTTTTTAATTAACCACAAAAAAATTAATGATGGTATCACCATTATAGTCGTTAAAACAAAAAATGTTCCCCAATCTCCGTTCAACCAGTCAACTAGAGCTCCTGAGGATGAAGCTAAAGTAGTACGACCAGCAGTACCAATTGAGGCAAGCAATGCATACTGTGTCGCTGTATAAGTTCTATCAACTAGTAATGATATAAATGCAACAAATGCTACTGTTGCAAAAGCTGCTGTGATATCATCAGCTATGACTGCAATTGCAAATAAAATTTCTGATTTTCCAGTCCATGCTAAAACTGCAAATAAAAGATTTGTTATAGCCATTAGCCCACCAGCAAAGAACATAGTTTTAATTGTTCCAGCTCTCATAGCCATTACTCCACCCAACAAAGTAAATACAACTGTTGTTATCCAACCAAGTCCTTTTGAATAAATTGCAATTTGACCTTTGGAGAAACCAATTTCTTTATAAAAAACAATAGACATCCTTCCCATAAATGCCTCACCTATCTTAAACAAGAAAACAAATCCTAAAATTCCAGCTGCAATGGCAAAACCATTTTTTCTAAAGAAACTAATAATAGGTCCACCTATAGTTCCTGTAATATATGCGATGAAGTTTGTAATTATGTTGCTAGATCCAAGTTTTCCTTCAATCAATTTGTCTGTTTCTCTCTGTTTTTCTTGTCTGTTTGTCTCTATAGGTTCATGAACAAACATTAATCCAATATTCATTAAAATTATTAAAATACCTAAAATTAAAAAAGTAGCTTGCCAGTAGTCAGCTACCCCTAGGTTTTCAAAAAATTCCGCCGTAAACAAAGCAACAACTCCACCTAATTTATAACCTGTCCACCAACCAACTACAGCCATGGCTGCGCCTGCAGCCATTGATTTTCCTTCATTTTCATTTATCTGTTCAATTCTTAATGCATCCACAGTTATATCTTGGGTTGCTGACGCGATAGCAATAATTAAACCTACAGTAATTAATAAAGCCAAATTTTCAGTTGGATTAATCACACTCCAAATAACAAGACTTAACAAAATAATTAATTGCATCAAAACTATCCATCCTTTTCTATGACCTAATTTTTTTGTTAGTATTGGAATTTGAATTCTATCTATAATGGGAGCCCACAAATAATTGAAAGCGTATACTCCAAAAATTAAACCTGCCCATCCAATTGTTGATCTACTAAGACCTTCTTCTTTAAGCCAAAGACTTAAGCTGCTTGCAATTAATACCCATGGAAATCCACTTATTGCACCTAATAAAAGAATTCTTACCATTCGAATATCTTTATAAACTGCAAGAGAATCAAGCCATGATTGGTTCTTTGTTTCAGACATAATTAATTTCTCCAAAAAGATGGTAAGAATAATACTAATATTGCAAACAACTCAAGTCTACCTAAAATCATACCTATAGTTAAGATCCATTTAGAAATATCAGGTAAAGCTGAAAAATCTCCATTAGGACCAATAATAGGACCCAAACCTGGGCCAACATTTGATATTGATGTTGCTGCACCAGAGATAGCAGTTATAAAATCGAGACCTGTTAATGATAATAATGCAGCTAAAATAAAAAAAATAACAAAGTAAAAATAAATAAACGAAATTATTGATGCAATAAATTTGTCATCAACAGATTCGTGATCGTATTTAATTACAAATATTCCCTTGGGATATATAATTTTTTTTAATTGATTTAATATAAATAAATATAGAATTTGAATTCTAAAAATTTTGACTCCACAAGTAGTTGATCCAGCACAGCCCCCAATAAACATTAATGCAAGAAATATTGTTATAGGAAAACTTCCCCAACCGTCGAATTCAGCATTTACATAACCTGTTCCAGTCAATATTGAAATTGTATTAAAAAAAATAGATCTTAAACTAAAGTTTCCGTTATTATTAAATAATAAATAAATTGATAATATAATAATACTTATAATTATTATTTTAATAAATGTTCTGATTTGAATATCGTTTAAAAATATTTTTTTATTACCACTAATAAATTTAATGTATGCAATAAATGGGATACTTCCTAAAATTATAAAAATCATCGATGATATTTCTATAAGAACACTGTCAAAATATCCGATAGATTGATTATAATTAGAAAATCCACCTGTAGCTATAGTAGTCATAGAATGAGTTAAACTGTCAAATTTTCCCATTCCAAATATCCAATATGATAATGCACAAAGAGCGGTTAGACCTGAATAAATATAAATAAGTCTTAAAGCTATTTCTTTTGATTTAGGAAGAATTTTTTCAGAAGAGTCGTTGCTAGAAATTTTAAATAATTGCATACCACCTACATTCATTATTGGCATTAGGGTAATTGCCATTACAATAATCCCAATACCACCCAACCATTGTAGTATTGCTCTCCATAATAGAATGCCTTTTGGTGTATTTTCTAAGTTAGAAATAATTGTTGATCCAGTTGTTGTAATACCAGACATACTCTCAAAAAAAGCATCAGTAATTGAAAGTTCCATAGTCGAAAATATAAATGGTAAAGATCCAAAAATAGCAATACTTAACCATGACAAGGCAGTTAATAAAAATGCTTGTTGCAAATTTAATTTTTTGTCATGATCTAGATTTGAAAGAAAAAATAATGATCCAAAAATTATTGTCACAATAGATGCACCAAAAAATGATGAATCTATTTCTGAATAAATAAATTGAGCAATTATAGGGATGAACATTGAGACCCCTAAAATTATTTGCAAAATTCCAAGTGTAAAAAAAACAGTTTTATAATTAGACATTTTGAAAGAACATTATTTTATGGTAAATAAATTTCAACTCTATAAGAATTAATAAAATCGCCAATTTACGATTTTTATAAAAGATATACTCGTGATTAAAAAAGAAATTTTAGACAAAACAAATGCTTGGCCTTTCGTTGAAGCAAAAAAAATGCTTCGTGAGAGAAAATCATTTATTGATAAAAAAGGGAAAATTACCCTTCAAACAGGATATGGTCCAAGTGGTCTTCCTCATATTGGAACATTTGGTGAAGTTGCAAGGACTTCAATGATGGTGAATGCCTTAAACCAACTTACAGATTTACCAACTGAGATAATTACTTTTTCTGATGATATGGATGGTTTAAGGAAAGTTCCTGATAATGTTCCTAATCAGGAATTACTAAACAAAAACTTACATAAACCATTAACACAAGTTCCTGATCCATTTGAAAAATTTGCAAGTTTTGGAGAGCATAATAATGAAATGTTAAAAGATTTTTTAAATAGTTTTAATTTTAAATACAGTTTTAAAAGTTCGACATCTTTATACAAAGGTGGTTTTTTCAACCCAACTTTAAAAATTATTTTAGAAAATTATGATGGTATAATGAACATTATACTTCCAACTTTAGGCAAAGAACGTCAACAAACTTACTGCCCCTTTTTACCTATTTGCCCAGATACAGGTCATGTCCTCGAAATTCCAGTTATAGAAATTGATAAAAAAAATTCTAAAATAATTTTTGATAATAAAGGTAAAAAATTAGAATCTAGTATTTTGGATGGAAATTGCAAATTACAATGGAAAGTTGATTGGGCAATGAGATGGTATGCTTTAGATATAGATTTTGAAATGTACGGAAAAGACCTTATTGAGAGTGCAATTTTATCAACTAAAATTATAAATTTGATTGGTAAAAAACATCCATCTGGATTTGCTTATGAATTATTTCTTGATGAAAAGGGTGAAAAAATTTCAAAATCAAAAGGAAATGGTATTACTATTGACCAGTGGTTAAAATATGCCTCACCTGAAAGCTTATCTTTATACATGTATCAAAATCCAAAAAGAGCAAAAAAACTTTATAAAGAAATAGTGCCTAAAGCTGTAGATGAGTACCTTGATAATATTGAAAAATCAAAAAAACAAACTGAACAACAATTAGTGATGAATCCTGTCTGGCATGTTCATAATGGACATATTCCAAAAGAAGAGATGATTATGACCTTTTCTATGTTGTTGAATTTAGTTGAAACAAGTAACGCTGATAACAAAGATTTATTGTGGAAGTTTGTTAAAAAATATAAATCTAACATTGATGAAAAAAACTTTCCAATTTTTGATGGACTTGTTGGTTATGCAATTAAGTATTTTAATGATGTTATTAAGGCTCAAAAAAAATATAAAAAACCGTCTGAAAATGAAAAATTATCTCTACAAGCTTTAGTTAAAACTTTAGAAAAATGTAATGATCAGATGTCTCCCGAGGATATACAAACATTAATTTATTCAACCGGTAAAGAGAATGGGTATTCAGAAAACTTAAGAGATTGGTTTAAGTTAATATATGAAGTGGTGTTTGGAGATGAAAATGGACCTAGAATGGGTTTTTTTATAAGTTTTTTCGGTGTTAACGAAACAAAAGAATTGATAATTAGTAAACTGAAATAATGTATTCAAATTTAAGATCTTTAATATTTAAAATAGATCCTGAAAGAGCACATTTTTTAGCAATTCAATCACTCAAACTCAATTTAGTTTCAAACATATTTGATGAAAACAAAAATGATCCCCTTTTAAAAACAAAATTATTTAATCAAGATCTTGATAATCCTATCGGTATTGCTGCAGGTTTTGATAAGAATGCAGAGGTATATAACCCTTTATTTAAGCTGGGTTTTGGATTTGTTGAAGTAGGTACAGTTACACCATTAAAACAATATGGAAATGAAAAACCAAGAGTATTTAGATTGGTAGAAGATCAAGCATTAATTAATAGGTTAGGTTTTAACAACCACGGATCAGATACAATATTAAACAGAATAAAATCTAATAAAAAACTAGGTGTGCTAGGTGTAAATGTGGGTCCAAACAAAGATTCTAATGATAGATTGAATGATTATTTAATTGGATTAGAAAAATTTTCTGAAGTTGCAGATTATATTACAATCAATATTTCTTCACCAAATACTGAAAATCTAAGAAACTTTCATGATGAGAATAAATTAAAAGAGTTATTAAAATCTATCTCAGAGAAAAAAAAACAATTAAAAACTGAAATTCCTGTAGCTGTAAAGATTTCACCAGATATAAATGAAAATCAAATTGACTTAATTTCAGAAATACTTTTAGAAAATGAAATAAGCGCAATAATAATTTCAAATACTTCCGAATCTTCTCGGGAAACACTTCAAAATATACAGAGACATCAAAAAGGTGGTTTATCTGGAAAACCTATTGAGAAAAAATCAAATCTTTTAATAAGTAAATTCTATAATTTAATAAAAGGTAAAATTAAAATAATTGGAGTAGGTGGTGTTGACTCTGGTAAAGCAGCTTATGACAAGTTTTTATTAGGAGCAGATTATGTTCAGTTGTATACCGGCATGGTATTTCAAGGACCCAATATTGCTGGGATGATTAAAAAGGACCTAAAAGAATTACTAATAAGAGATGGTGTCAAAAATTTCACAGAAATTGTGGGAAATAAAACTGTTTCTTAAATGTATTAAACTTGACGCCTTCAATATCTCCCCTTATATAGGCACTGTTATTATGTCAAAAAAATGTGAACTTACTGGTAAAATTCCTATGAAAGGTCATAATGTTAGTCATGCTAACAATAAGACTAAAAGAAGATTTTTACCGAATCTTAAAAAAGTAAAATTTACAAGTGAGCTTACTGGAAGAAGTTTAAAACTTACTGTAAGCAATTCAGGTGTAAGATCAGTTGACAAAAAAGGAAGTTTTGATGAATTTTTAAAAACTGTAAAAAATAAAAATTTATCTCCTAGATTAAAAAAGTTAAAAAAAGTAGTTTTAATAAAATCCCCTTTTAAAAAGAAACCTGTAGCTAAATCAGCTTAATGAACAAATTATTTATCACCCTGTCAATAATGATGGGGGTTGTTGTATTATCCTCTAATTATTTAGTTCAGTTCCCAATAAACTATTTTGGATTAAATGAGATTTTAACTTATGGAGCTTTTAGTTACCCAATAGCTTTTTTAATAACAGATTTAGCAAATAGGTCTTATGGAAAATTATTAGCAAGGCAAATTGTATATTTGGGCTTTTTAATAGGAATTATATTTACATTGTTATTCTCAACTGATTTTGCAGATTTAATATCTGTCAGAATTGCAATAGGATCAGGGGTAGCTTTTATTACTGCTCAATTATTAGATATTCAAATTTTTGATCGATTAAGAAAAAAAGAGTGGTTTGTAGCTCCACTTACTTCATCTCTGATTGGATCAACAGTCGACACATTTTTATTTTTCTCAATATCATTTTATGCAACAGGGGTACCTTGGGTTACTTTATCTCTAGGAGATTTAGCGGTAAAAGTTTTAGTTGCTCTAATAATGTTGATACCGTTCAGAATGTTATTGAAAATTATTAAACCAATTAAAGTTTAATATAAAAATTTATAAGACAGAATTTTATAAGCTAACTTTGCAACAAGAAAATTATAAGAATTAAATCCTTTAATTGGAGACAGTTCATTAATATCTGCACCAACAATTTTCGAGTTTTTAGCTGCAATTCTTATTATATCCAATGTTTCATCCCACAAAAGTCCTCCTGGTTCAGGTGTACCAGTTGCTGGCATAATGCTTGAATCTAGTCCGTCTACATCGAATGTTATATAAACAGTTTTGTTTTTAATTAGTTTTTTAAATTTAGACAAATTCCATTTTTTTTTATCTTTCGCCCAAAAAATATTTATTCTTGAAGAATTCTTTTTTAAAAATGGGATTTCACTTTCTGAGATGTTTCTTATGCCAAATGAAATTAATGAAACATTTTTATAATCCAGACACCTTCTAATTGCTGAAGCATGTGAAAATTTTTCTCCATTATAACTTTGACGTAAATCTGCATGAGCATCAAAATGTAACAGACAAATGTTCTTATATTTTTTAGTAAAAGGAACAATACATCCAGGAGTTATTGAATGCTCTCCACCTAAAGTCATTGGGAAAAGCTTTTTATCTAAAATTTCTTTATTAATATTTGAGATTTTATTAAGTGCTTTTTTAATATTTTTGTCGATTTTAAATGGTTTTAAAGTTTTAATACCTATTTTTTTATAAGGTTCGCAATTAAGCTCTTCATCATATAGCTCAACTTGATGAGATGCTTTTATAATTTCTTTAGGTCCATTTTTTGTTCCTCCCCCATAACTGACAGTTTTTTCTAAACCAAATGGAACAATTACAGCTTTTTCTTTAAAGCTAAATTTATTATTAATTCCTAAAAACCCGTTTTTATTTGAGAGATATTTCAATTTTATTCAAAAATTTTAGTAAAGTTTTTTCTTGTTCTATTTTTCCACTCACCCTTATGATACGCATCACTTGCTATCAATGGTAAAACACTAGTGGCTTCTGCAAACACCATCTGTTCTTTTGTAATATCTACTTTTCCCCACGAACTTGCTTCTTTTAATGTGGAGCTACTGCAAGCACCATCTCTACTATCAGCAACAGTAATTTGAACAGCATATTTATGCATGTCTACATCTTTTCCCAATAGTTCAGCACAAATTACAGTATCTTGAATAAAGTTTTTAGGCACACCACCACCAATCATAAATAATCCAGAACCTTTAGATTTGATTTTAATTTCTGTTAGTTCTCTAAATTCTCTAACTGAGTCTATTGTCATGTGTTTTTTTGGATTTTGTTCTTGATGCATAACTAACCCGAATCCTGCACTTGAGTCAGTAAAAGCAGGGCAGAAAATAGGAACATTGTTGTCAAAAGCAGTTTCAATTAAAGAGTCTTTTTTCTTTGAGTTATTTTTTAAATATTTTCCCATTTCATAAATGAATTCTCTCGAAGTATAGCTTCTCGCTTCTAAGTTATTTGCGATTTCACATATGATTTTATCACACATTTGAAGCTCTTCTTCATCTATGTAGGTATCGTAAATTCTATCTATATAGTTATTCCTCAGCTCAGTATCATCTTGAAATTGTGAACCTTGATAATGTTTAAAACCAAGAGCTTCAAAAAAATCCATATCTACTATTGAGGCACCAGTTGCAACAATTGCATCTACCATATTATATTTAACTAAATCTTTATAAATATTCATACATCCAGCTGCCGAAGTAGAGCCTGCTAAAGTAAGGAAAATTGTACAATCTTTATCTTTAATCATCTCGTTATAAATATTAGCAGCATTTGCTGTTTCTCTAGAAACAAATGACATTTTTTCCATTGAGGAAATAATTTTTCTACTATCAAAAGAAGTTATATCGATGTGTTCAACAGGGTTTTTTAAGAAATCTCTTTTACTGTTATGACCTGGATTTTTTTGACCTGACATTAAGCTACCATGTTAGCTTTGTTAATGTCTTTGTCATACATTGTCATTATTGGATTATCTTCAACTTCGTAAATTTCATTTGAGTAATAACCATTAAACTGAGTTCTAAATGTCAATCCGTATGCCCCAAGTTGACCAAGTTCAATATAATCATTTTCTTTAATATTATTTGGAAGCAAAAAAGGACCCTTCATATAATCCATGCTATCACATGTAGGTCCAAAGAAATCAAAAGCAGTTAATTTTTTTGAAATTATTTTATTAGAATTTTCTTTAATCATTCTAGATGGGAATACAATGTTTGGTGTACCAGCATCAAAAAGAGTACCATAGGTACCATCATTAATATAAAGCTTTTGTTTTTTCCTTAAATTAACTCTTACAACTGTTGAACCACTTTCTGCAACTATAGCTCTACCAGGCTCACAAATAATTTCAGGAAGTTTTTCAAGCTTTAAATTTTCTAAACTTTTATTTATTTCATTAAAATAACTATCTAAAGATTGTGGAATTAAGTCAGGATAGATTGTAGGGAAACCTCCACCTACATTAATATAATTTGGAATAATTTTTGTCTTTTTAATTATATTTCCAATTTCACTAATTCCTTTCGAGTAAGAAATTGGATGCATACATTGTGAACCAACGTGAAAACTTAAACCAATCTTTTTAGCATGTTGTTTTACAAGTCTTAACAAACCTACTGCTTCAGATGTTAAAGCACCAAATTTTTTTGATAAATCAATTTCTGCATGTTCATTTGAAACAGCAACTCTTACAAATAACTCTAAATCTTTAGCGTTATTTGTACTTTCAATTATTTTAATCAGTTCATCTTTAGTATCTAATGAAAAAGTTTTTACACCATAATTAAAATATGCTTCTTTTATACTTTCTCTGCTTTTAACAGTATGCATATAAGAGCATTTTGCTGTATTACTAAAAGTTCTAATATTTTTAATTTCCTCAATTGAAGCAACATCAAATTGCTCAACTCCACTTTCTATGATTGTTTTGATTACCTCAGAGTGCGGATTAGTTTTAACTGCATATAAAATTTTACCTGGAAATTTGTTTAGGAAAAATTTAACAGCAGATTTAATGGAATTTTTTCTAATACAGTAAACTGGTTTTTCAGGTTTCAGTTGATTTACTAATTCCCCAACTGATTTAAATTTTTGCATTTTAAATGCCTCCAAAAAAAATTTAATAAAAAAAAGTCTTTTTAAAAAAAACTTTAATATTTTTTGGCATATAAAGTAAACAGCACTAAAGTAAAGCAAATAATTCAAGCCAGAAATGCGTAAAATTCATATATTGTAATATCTTGCAGAGACCCCATATAAGGGTCATGAAAGAAGAGATAAAACTACAGAATCTAAGTGATTTTGAAAATAAGTCATTATTAATCGTGGATGACGATAATCCTTTCCGTGAGCGTTTAGCAAGAGCGATGGAAAAAAAAGGATTTGAGGTTTTTCAAGCTGAGAGTGTACAAAAGGGAGTTGAATCTGTAAAAACTAAAAAACCTGGTTTCGCTGTTGTAGACTTAAGGCTTGCAGATGGTAATGGACTTGAGGTTGTAAAAGAAATTCAGTCTTCAAATAGTGATAGCAGGATCATCATGTTAACTGGTTATGGAAATATTCCAACGGCAGTAGCTGCAATCAAAGAAGGTGCCATAGATTATTTAGCTAAACCTGCTGATGCAGAAGATGTAGAGAAAGCTTTATTGGCAGATCCTTCAAAAAAAGCAGCCCCACCAGAAAACCCGATGTCGGCTGATAGAGTTAAATGGGAACATATACATAGAGTTTTCGAGTTATGTAATAGGAATGTTTCAGAAACAGCCAGAAGGCTTAAAATGCACAGAAGAACTCTTCAAAGAATTCTTTCTAAAAGATCACCTAGATAAATTTTTTAATTTTAATTATTTGCTTAGTCAAAATAGCTAAAAGCATAATTTTAAAAATCTCAGCTATTAGAAATGGTTTTGCACCTAAAGCAAAAATTGGCTTATCCCATCCAATTAATGTTCCAAGCCAAATTAGACCCAATATATAGATTGTTGAAGTTGCGATAATTAACTTAAATAAAACAACGAAAAAATTATCATCAATCTTAATTTTGGAAGCTAAGTAACAAGCTGTTAAAAAACCAATTAAGTAACCCATAGTTGGTCCTGTAAAGTAAACTAATCCAACACCTTTTTCAGGAGAATTTGAAAATACAGGAAGCCCTGCAATTCCTTCAATTAAATACAGACTAATTGTAGCTAGTGCAATTTTATGCCCCAAGCTTATTCCTAAAAATAATACAACAAATGTTTGCATAGTCATAGGAACCGGATAGAAAGGAATTTTGATCTTTGCAGATATAGTGAGTGCTATTGAACCAAGAACAATAACAACCAGAGATTTAAATAGTTTAGCTTGCGTGAGATTTTTTGTTAATTCCATCGTTAAATAATACTCAAAATATAAAAAATAATCTACTTATAATTGTTAAAATAATTGAAAGTAAATTTTTTTATATACAGAATATGTTATCATTATAATATTTAATAATACTTCATGAATAAAATTCAAAAAACAGATCATTTTTATTTGATTGATGGTTCTGGTTATATTTTTAGAGCTTATTATGCTTTGCCTCCATTAACTAGAAAAAGTGATGGACTTCCAACAGGTGCTGTAAGTGGTTTTTGCAGTATGTTATTTAAATTATTAGAGGACTCAAAATCCGATCAAAACTTGCAAAAAACCAACACATTTTGCAGTAATATTTGACTCAGCAAGAAAAACTTTCAGAAATGAAATTTATAGTGATTACAAAGCTAATAGGTCAGAGGCGCCTGATGATTTGGCTCCTCAATTTGAGTATATAAGAAAATCAGTACTAGCATTCAATTTACCATCTGTGGATCTTCCTAATTATGAAGCAGATGATTTAATAGCCACATATGTTGATCAAATTCTTAAAAAAGGTGCAAAAGTTACAATTGTTTCATCAGATAAAGATTTAATGCAGCTTTACAAAAAAGGGGTTCGAATTTTTGACCCCATGAAAAATAAATTTATAACTGATGATGATGTCTTAAAAAAATTTGGAGTAGATGCCTCAAAAGTTATTGACGTGCAATCTTTAGCAGGAGATAGTAGTGATAATGTTCCTGGCGTTCCAGGGATAGGTGTTAAGACAGCCGCAGAGCTAATAAACAAATATGGCACGTTAGAAAATTTACTAAAATCTGCAAATGAGATTAGGCAAAATAAAAGAAGAGAGACATTAATAGAGAACAAAGATAAAGCATTAATAAGTAAAAAACTTGTAACACTAGATCATAACTCTCCTGTTAATAGAGAGTTAAGTGAATTTAAATTGCAAAATATAGATAAAGATAAATTATATAAATTTTTAAGAGAAATGGAATTTAACAGGTTGTTAAGTTCTGCAATTTCTGCCTATGGAGAACCTGAACTAGAAAGTAACAAGATTGAAACCCAAAATCTAGAAAAACAACAAACGATAAATAATAAAAATTATTACTTAATTAATAGCTTAGATGAAATTGATAAATGGATAGAGGAGGCAGAAGAAGTTGGTGAAGTTGCTGTAGATACAGAAACCACTTCATTAGATCCTCACCAAGCAGATTTAGTGGGTATTTCTCTTTGTTCTAAAATTGGAAAAGCATGTTACATACCAGTTGGTCACAAGTCACCCAAGTGTCTTAAAAAAGAGGCAGTAATTAAAAAATTAAAAAAAATATTAGAAGATCCTAGTATAAAAAAAATAGGTCAAAATATAAAATTTGATTTTATTGTATTTTATAAGTGTGGAATAATGCTTTCATCAATGGAAGACACGATGCTGATGTCATATGTCTTAGATGCAGGAAAAAATAGACATAATATGGATACTTTATCAGAAATTCATTTAGGACATAAAACTATTTCTTTTAAAGACATGGTAGGAACAGGTAAGAAAGAAATTAATTTTAGCGAAGTAGAATTAGATAAAGCAAAAGATTACGCTGCTGAAGATGCCGATGTTACTTTTAGATTATATAAGAAATTTATCAAAAATTTAAAATCAGAAAAAATGATAAATATCTATGAAATTTTTGAAAAGCCATTAATTAAAATTCTTGCATTTATGGAAATAGAGGGAGTTGAAATTGATAGTAAGTTTTTAAAATCTCTTTCATCTAAATTTGAAAAAAAAATACAAAAACTTGAAAAAGAAGTATTTAAAATTTCTAAAAAAGAGTTCAATATCGCATCCCCAAAGCAATTAGGTGAAATAATTTATAATGACTTGAAAATAGCTGGATTAAAAAAAACTAAAAAAGGAAGTTTTGCAACAAGTGCAAGTGTTTTAGAGGATTTAGCTTTCAAAGGTCATGAGTTTCCAAAATTAATTTTAGACTGGAGACAAGTTTCAAAATTAAAAAATACCTATTCAGATGCTTTACCTGAACATTTAAACCCAAATACAAAAAG
Organism: uncultured Pelagibacteraceae bacterium; assembly: GCA_902590535.1. Classification (GTDB taxonomy): domain Bacteria; phylum Pseudomonadota; class Alphaproteobacteria; order Pelagibacterales; family Pelagibacteraceae; genus Pelagibacter. The sequence continues at coordinate 13,064 of CACIXF010000009.1, read as the reverse complement.
AGTTCATACTTCGTTTTTGTTGGCTGCTACAACGACTGGAAGACTAGCATCTAGTGATCCCAACTTACAAAATATACCAATTAAATCAGAAGATGGAAAAGATATAAGAAAAGCTTTCACTGCAAAAAAAGGGCACCTATTAATTTCTGCGGATTACAATCAAATTGAGATGAGAATTTTAGCAGACCTCGCAGATGTAAAAGAACTGAAAAAAGCTTTTAAAAATAAAGAAGATATTCACTCTTTAACAGCTAGCCAAATATTTAATATTGATATTAAAAAAGTTAATCAAGATCACAGACGAAAGGCTAAGGCTATTAATTTTGGAATTATTTATGGAATTTCGCAATATGGATTAGCTAAGCAAATAAACGTTTCTAATTATGAAGCAGAGGAATTTTTGAATTCATATTTTGCTAAGTTTCCAGAAATTAAAGTTTATATGGATAATACAATTAAATTTTGTAGGAAAAGCGGATATGTTAATAATATTTTTGGACGAAGATCTCACTTTAATGGAATAAATGACAAAAACTTTAATGTCAGAAATTTTCAAGAACGTGCTGCAATTAATGCTCCCATTCAAGGTTCTGCTTCTGAAGTAATGAGATTAGCTATGATAAGACTAGATAAGAAATTATCAGAGGAAAAAAATTCTAATTCAAAAATGCTCTTGCAAATTCATGATGAATTAATTTTTGAAATTCCAAAAAAAGATGAAAAAGTAATGATTAAATTAATAGAGAAAGAAATGACGAGTGTGGCTCAGAGTGATTATCATTCTTTTTCAACTCCTTTAACAGTTGATATTAATGTTGGAGATAATTGGGGTATGTTACATTAAATTTATAACATTGCCCAAATTAGGACAATTTAGTATTTTTAAACTACTTTATGCAAAAACAAACAATAGCTTTGATAGATGATGATAGAAATATTTTAACAAGTTTGAGTATCGCATTAGAAAAAGAGGGTTTTAAAGTTCAAACATATATTGACGGTGAAAGCGCATTAATAGGTTTAACCAGATTGCCACCTGACTTAGCAGTCATAGATATAAAGATGCCCAAGATGGATGGAGAAGAATTACTAAAAAAATTAAGAAAAAAAACTTCCTTACCAGTAATTTTTTTAACATCTAAAGATGATGAAATTGATGAGTTGTTAGGTCTAAAGCTGGGCGCAGATGATTTTGTAAAAAAATCAGGAGGTTTTTCTATAAAAGTTTTGATTGAAAGAATTAGGGTACAGTTAAGAAAAAAAGATTCAAATAATATTCTAGAGGAAAATAAAAGCCTTATATCTCATGGAAGATTAAAATTAGATCCGTCACAACTCGAGTGTGAATGGAACGGAAAACAGCTGCCTGATAAATTGACAACAACAGAATTTTTAATCGTTAAAGAATTAGCAAAGAGACCTGGTATAATTAAAGAAAGAGCTCAGCTTATGGATATAGCTTATAGAGAGGACACAGATATTGAGGATAGAACTATTGATAGTCACGTAAAAAGAATTAGAAAAAAATTTAAAAAAGTAGATCCTGATTTTTCAGCTATTGAAACTAGGTATGGTAGTGGATATAGATGGAATGTTAGCTAATGTTTGGTAAATACTTAAAAACTCTATCTATATTAAAAAAATTTTTATTTATAAATTTTGTAATTTTTACAATTATTGGACTATTTACGTTTATTTATCTGAATAATATTCAACCAAGTTTAATAAAAAAAAAATCTCAAAATCACACAAACATTATTAACAACACTATTGATAATATTTTAAGGCTTGATGTAAAATTTCAATCTGACGATATTAGAAGATTTTTATTTTCGACAAGGTTTATTTTTCAAAATTTAGATAGAGTAATATTTTTTGATGATCAACTTAACCTTGTTGGAGACACTGATACCTTAGATCTTGATCCAAGATCATTCTCTACAAGACTTGATAAAATTGAATTTGAAAGTTTAGATAATGAGGAAACAAAAAAAACTATTGAAGAAAAAAATATAAAAATTGATGAACAAAAACCTATTTCATTTAAAGATATATTGAAAAATTATTCTAGTTCTGAAAATTTAGGAGATCCTTACACATTTATACAGGAAGATTTTAATCAATTTAATGTAACAACAATCAAGAATGTTACCAAGAATGAAATTAATCTTGGTTATGTAGCTATTACAGAAAACGCCAATGAAATAAAGACAGCGATAGATGAGAGAAAAGCATTTGTAATTAGAACAGCTATATCTGTAGGATTTGTAATACTAATTTTTTCTTTTGTGCTAAGCAGATATTTTATTAAACCAATACAAAATCTTGTTGGATATACCATTCGTATTAAAGAAAAAAGTCAAGATAAACCAGGTATTGAAAATCTTAAAAAAAGAAATGATGAATTGGGACTTTTATCAAATTCTTTAGAGGATATGACAAATGAGCTTCAAAATAGAGTTACTCATGCAGAAAACTTTTCGACAGATTTAGTTCATGAGATTAGAAATCCATTAGCATCTTTAAAAAGTGCATCAGAAATTTTACAAGACACAAATGATAACGAACAAAGAAATAGATTATTAAATATACTTAGTCACGACGTACTAAGAATAGAAAGATTAATTACCGATTATTCACAAATGTTAAAGGATGAGGTTGCTTTAAGTAAAGAAAAAATGAAAAAAATTAATGTTGAACCTATTATTCAATCTGTTGTTGATGATTATAATAATATTCATCAAGTGAAAAAAGGAATTAAAATTGAATATAAAAATGATGGAAAAGATAAATATTTAATAAATGGTATAGAAAACAGAATTGAACAAATCATTGCAAATTTATTAGATAATTCAATATCATTTAGTAAAGACGGTGCTAATGTTTTTGTTGATGTTTCTGTTAATGGAAAAAATCAAATATCAATAAAAATTATTGATGAGGGACAAGGATTTAAAGAAAAAGACACATCAAAAATATTTAAAAGATTTTATAGTAATAGACCTGAAAAATTTGGAGAACACTCAGGCTTAGGTTTAAATATAGTAAAAAACTTAGTTGAATTACACGATGGTGAAATTGTAGCATCTAATCGTATTGATAAAGAAGGAGCTATGATAGAGATAAGATTTCCCAATGTTTAATCATTTCTTGATAAATAAATACTTAGATGTATAAAACTTGCCATGGAAGATTATAAAGTAAAAGACATTGCTCAAGCTGAATTCGGTAGAAAAGAAATATCAATAGCTGAAAGTGAAATGCCTGGTTTAATGGCTTTAAGAGAAGAGTATTCTAAAGAAAAACCATTAAAGGGTGCAAGAATTATAGGATGTCTTCATATGACAATTCAAACAGCTGTACTTATCGAAACCTTAGTTGCATTAGGTGCCGAAGTTCGTTGGTCTTCTTGTAATATTTTTTCTACTCAAGATCATGCAGCTGCTGCAATTGCAAAGGCTGGGATACCTGTTTATGCCTGGAAAGGTGAAACAGAAGAGGAATATTTATGGTGCATTAAACAAACTATAATTGGAAAACCAGATTGGAAGCCCAACATGTTATTAGATGATGGTGGTGATTTAACTGCTATCATGCACAATGAATATAAAGATTTAATGAAGGATATTAAAGGTGTCTCAGAAGAGACTACTACTGGAATTAAAGCACTAAATAAAATGGAAAAAGATAAATCGCTTTTAGTTCCAGCAATAAACGTGAATGACTCTGTTACAAAATCAAAATTTGATAATTTATATGGATGTAGGGAAAGTTTAGTAGACGGGATAAGAAGAGCTACTGATGTAATGATGTCTGGAAAAATTGCTATTGTTGCTGGTTTTGGAGACGTTGGAAAAGGAAGCGCTGCATCCTTAAGACAAAGTGGTGCTAGAGTTTTAGTTACAGAAGCAGATCCAATTTGTGCTCTCCAAGCTGCAATGGAAGGTTATGAGGTGGTATTAATGGAAGAAGCTATAAGTAGAGCTGATATTGTTGTAACAGCAACAGGTAATAAAGATATTGTTACCGCAGATCATATGAGAGATATGAAGGATAGAGCTATCTTATGTAATATTGGTCATTTTGACAATGAAATACAAGTTGAAGCTCTTAAAAATTATAAGTGGACCGAAGTAAAACCCCAAGTACATGAAATAGAGTTGCCAAGTGGCAAAAGAATTATTCTTTTAGCAGAAGGAAGATTGGTTAATCTTGGTTGTGCAACTGGACACCCAAGTTTTGTAATGAGTGCGTCGTTTACTAATCAAGTTATTGCTCAAATAGAACTTTGGCATAATCATAAAAATTATGAAAATAAAGTTTATGTGCTTCCAAAACATTTAGATGAAAAAGTAGCAACTTTGCATTTGAAAAAAGTTGGGGCAAAACTAACAAAATTATCAAAAGAACAAGCAGATTATATAAGTGTTGGAACAGAAGGTCCTTTTAAACCAGATGCCTATCGCTATTAAAGATAGCAAAATTGATATCACTTCGGAGAAGTTAACTAAAGAATTAGCAAAAGAATTTACAAAATATCTAAAAGGTGGTGAGTTCGTTTTTTTATACGGAGAGATAGGTATTGGCAAAACTACTTTTGTTAAATATTTTATAAATGAGTACCAAAAAATAAATAATTTACCACAAACAGAAATTACAAGTCCTACTTTTAGTTTATTGAATGAATATCAGGTGAAAGATTTAAGAATAAAACACTATGATTTATTTAGAATTAATAGGAAAGAAGACATCAATAATTTAGATATTTTTGAAAAAGATAATAAATTAATAACTCTTATAGAATGGCCACAATTAATTGCTGATAAAAAAGATATAAAATTAATAGCTTTAACTTTTAATTATTTAAATGATTTAAATGATAGAAGTGTAGATATAAAAGTTTAAACTAAAATTTATTTTGATGAAAAGTTTAGCAAAATTGAAAAAAATAAAAGGTGACGCATCTTTTAGAGAATTTTATAGAAACAAAGAAAATAAATCAATTGTAGTAATATCTAATAAAGAAAAGTTAAAAAATCTTTTAATTTATGATGCGATAAATAAAATTTTACTTAAAAATAACATTTTAGCACCAAGACTCTTAAGCGAAAATTACATTAATAATTATATAGAAATTAATGACTTTGGAGACCAAACTCTATTTCAAATTTTAAAAAATAAAAAGAATAATAAATATATGATTTTTAAAAAGATAATAAAAATTTTAAATAAAATTCAATTAATAAAAGATAAAAAAGTAAAAAATTTTAAAAACAAATTATATAAAGTTCAAGAATACAATAACAAAATTTTATTTGATGAAACTAAACTTTTTTGTGACTGGTATGCGCCAAAGACATTGTCAAATTTAAAAAGTATTAAATTTAAAAAAAATTTTAAATTAGAAATAAAAAACTTATTATCAAAATTAAATTATAAGAATGTTACTTTTGTTCATAGAGATTTTCATGTTTCAAATTTGATGTATAAAAATAAAAAAATTGCAGTAATAGATAGCCAAGATGCATTAATTGGCAATAGAGCTTACGATTTAGCATCTTTAATTGACGACGTAAGATTAAAAACATCTGATGAATTAAAAGACAAAATATTTAAGTTTTACATTAAAACAAATAAAAAAATTGATTTGAAAAAATTTAAGAAGGATTTTGAAATATTATCTGTTTTAAGGAATTTAAAAATAATTGGTATATTTATGCGTTTAGCTGTTAGAGATAATAAAAAAAAATATCTTAAATTAATCCCCTACGCTTGGGAAATGATTAATCACAGATGTAAAGAGCAAAATGAATTCAATAATTTGATATTGCTCTTAAAAAATAATTTTCCAAAATTTATAAGGTAGAGTTTTGAAAATAAATACAGCTTTAATTTTATGTGCAGGTTTTGGTAAGAGATTAAATCCAATAACTTTAAATACTCCTAAGCCCTTATTAAAGATTAAAGATGTAAGTATGCTGGAGAGATGCATTAATTTAATCGAAAAACTAGGTATTCAAAAAATCTTAATAAATACTTTTTATTTAAAGGATCAATTTTCAGTTTTTTTAAACAGTAAAAATTTCAATCTAGATATCAAAATAATTGAGGATGGCGAGCATATTTTAGATACAGGTGGAGGTATTCAAAATATGATTAAAGACTCAAATGAAAAGGATTTTTTAATTTTTAATCCAGATACGATCTGGAGTGATGACTATAAAGACGAGATATTAAAAATGGAAAAAATGTATTTTTCTGAAAAATTAGAAAACATTCTTCTCTTAGCAAATAAAAAATTAAGTTTCGATAAAAAGTTAAAAGGAGATTTCAATTTAAAAAATAATTTAATTAACAAAGAGGCTGAAAAAGAATTTATTTATATTGGTTGTCAAATAATTAATAAAAAATTATTTATTAAAGAGAAAATAGAAAACCACTCAATTTTAGAAATTTGGAATAATTTATTAGGTCAAAAAAAGTTATTTGGTTATGAAAGCCAAAAAGACTTTTATCATTTAACTGATCTGGATATTTTTAAAAAACTAAAAGATCTTTAGCTCTTTCTTGATCAAGATATTTGCAATCAGAAATTTTGCTGTTTTCTAATTCAATTAAAAGTGGGTTTCCTGTAGGAATTTCAAGTTTAGAGATTTCATTGTCATCTAAATTAAACAAGTGTTTGCATAGAGCCCTAATGGAGTTTCCATGAGCAGAAATAAGAATATTTTCACTTGTTTTGTTTTCTATTTCTTCGTTATAAAATTTTATTACTCTTTCATATGTATCTTTTAATGACTCAGTATCAGGAATTTTTTCTAAAGGAATTTCTTTGTAAGTTTTTATATTTAGCGGATGGTATGGATTTTTTTTATCTAAAGGGTCAGGTCTTAGATCCCAAGAACGTCTAAATTGATGAACCTTTTCCTCCCCAAGTTTTTTTTTCATTTCATCTTTATTTAATCCTGTGAGGGCTCCATAATGTCTTTCATTTAATTCCCAAGCACTCTTTACATCTTTAAAATCTCCTAATTCTTTTTGTATTATTCGTAAGGTATTTTTCGCTCTTAATTGAAAGGATGAGTAATAAAGATTAATCTCAATTTGTTTTTGTTTTATTAATTGCCCTGCTTTTTTTGCTTCTAATTTTCCATTTTCTGTTAAATCTACGTCAACCCATCCAGTAAATTTTTTTTCAAGGTTCCAAACGCTTTGTCCATGTCTCACTAAAATTAAATAACTCATCTTTATCTTTTAGAATAATTTGATAAATAAAACTATAATAATTAATGATAAATTTTTTAATAAAAAAAAGTTTAATACTTTTTATCATTTTTTTTCTATCAGCATGTTCATCAATTCCTAAAAACGCCTCAAATAGCTGTTCTATTTTTGAGGAAAAATATTTATGGTATAAACACGCAAAAAAAACTGAACAAAAATGGGGCACACCAGTTTATTTGCAACTCGCAATCATTAAGATGGAATCTAGTTTTGATAGATTTGCAAAGCCTCCAAGGCAAAAATTATTTAAAGTAGTACCTTACAAAAGACCTTCAAGTTCTTTTGGATATTCACAAGCAGTTAAAGGAACATGGAAGCAATATAAAGATGAAACCGGCAATAAATATGCAACGAGAGCAAGATTTAAAGACAGTGTTGATTTTATTGGTTGGTATACCAATAAAACTGAAAAGATTTTAAAAGTTTCAAAAAAAGATGCTTTCAAGCAGTATATTGCTTATCATGAAGGGTGGGGTAACTATAAAAATTATAAAAAAAATAAAAAAGTAATTAATCTAGCTAAAAGAGTGGAGAAACAATCAAATATTTATAAGCAACAATTATCAGAATGTAAAAATTCTTTATCAACATCAAAATATATTATTTTTTAATTTAGCTGTTTTTTTAATTCGATATCAACTGCATCAATTCGCTTAGTATTTTTTGCAAGAGCTAAATACATTGTTGGAGTTACATATAAAGTAAAGAAGGTTGAAATAATCATTCCTCCTAAAATTGTAGAACCCACAGCTAATCTAGAGCCTTCACCTGCACCTGGGCCAATATTTCCAATAACTAATGGAAGCATTGCTATCATTGTACTAAGTGAAGTCATTATGATTGGTCGAATTCTAAGTTGGCAGGCTTTAATTATAGCGTCCTGGATTTTAACACCAGTAGTTCTTATCTGGTTTGTATAGTCTACAATCAAAATACTATTCTTTGTGGATATACCAATGAGTATTATTAAAGCTATTTGAGAGAAAATATTTACTGAACTATTTAAAAATAAAATAAATACCAAGCCACCAAATACAGCTAATGGAACTGTTAAAATAATAATAAATGGATGAACAAATGAGTTAAATGTTGCTGCCATAACCAAATAAGCAGTTAACAAAGCAAGGGCAAAAATTAAGTATATTTCATTTGTTGTTTCTTTTAACTCTTCAGATTTTCCTTTCCAAGTGATTTGATTTTGAGGAGCAACTCTAATCATGACATCTTCAAGGTATTTTATTGCTTCTGTTAGAGTATAATCATCAGCAAGGGCAGCAGAAATTGTAACAGCTCTTTGACGATTATATCTTGGAAGCGCTTCAGCAGTACCTTTTTCATTAAATTCAACTAAACTTGCAACAGATACAAGTTTACCAGTAGTTTCAGATCTAACAAAAATTTTTGATAACCCATCTTTATCTCTTCTGTCAGCCAAATATTGTTGTAAAATAATTGGGTATTCTCTTCCCTCTTTACTGAAATTTGTTACTCTTTTTCCCCCATAAAGAGTTTCTAAAGTTCTACCTATATTTTCAGTAGAAACTCCTAAATCATTTGCTCTGTTTTTATTTGTGATTAATTTAACCTCAGGTTTATTTTTTGTATAATCACTTTCAATTCTAGACATATTTCTATTTTTTCTTAATTCTCTTAAAACACTATTTTGAATTTCTTCTAATTCTTCATAGCTAGATCCATATATGACCATTTGAACAGGCTTATTATAACTAGATACTCTTATTGATTGTGGAGAAATTGGAAAAGCAAAAGTTTCAGGTACGGAAACAACTTGTCCGATAGCTTCTCTGAGGATTTGTTGACTACCTTTTTCTCTATTTTTCCACTCATCAAGTAATGCAATAATTATAAAACTGTTATAAGACGTTGCAGATCTTCCAAAACCAGGAACTCTCATTATTAGTCTTGCATATGGACTGTCTTCTGCCTGCAATAATCTTAATATTCTTCCTTCAATTATTTGCGCTTTTTCTTGGGTATATTCAAACGAACTTCCTTCATCAGTTGACCCAATAATTAAATAAGCACCCCTATCTTCAATTGGTATTAATTCTTTTTTGGAAAAACTAAACAAATAAGCTGAGGCAGCAATAATTAAAATAATAAATATTGAAATAGTTTTTTGTTTATTGACCCAATATCTAAGTGAATTTACATAAAATCCTGTAAAAGATTTAAATCCATTGTTAAATTTTTTTACAAAGAAATTGACTTTTTCTTTTTTGTTTAAAAATTTACTTCCTAGCATTGGAGATAATGTTAATGCGACAAAAGAAGATACAACAATTGAAAAAGATAAGGCTATTGCTGTTTCTTTAAACAAAGTTCCTGATATTCCTTTAATAAAAATTAAAGGTAAAAATACTGCTATAAGAATTAAAGTTGTTGCAATAATTGCAAATGTAATTTGCTTAGAACCCTTGTAAGCAGCCACCAAAGGTGTTTCACCATTTTCAATTCTTGTATAGATCGCATCAGTCATGATCACAGAGTCATCAGTGATTATACCAATTGCCAGAATAAAACTTAGTAATACAAAAATATTAATTGATAGATCAAATATATATAACCCGAGAAATGATCCAATAAGACTAACTGGTAAAGCAACCGCAGGAACTATTACAGCTTTTAAGTTACCTAAAAAAAGATAAATAATTAAAACAACTAATACAAATGCAATTACTAAACTTTTATATACCTCTTCTATTGCAGCACCAATGTAGGTTGCTCTGTTAAATGCTATTTCTAACTTTAATCCATCAGGTAAGGATTTGTTAAGTTCTTTGATTTTAGTTTTTATTTGTTTAGAAAGCTCTACCGTCGATGCACCACTTTTAGCATAAATACCAATACCAACAGTTTTTAAATTTACTGCATTTTTTCTTTGTGCTTTAAATAAAGTTTTTTCTGAAACAGGTCCAAACTCTATATTAGCCACATCAGATAAAATAATAACTTTTTCTTTATTTTTCTTAAGTGGCAATTGTTTAATAGTATCAATATTAGAATAAGATTTATCAATGTTTAAAGTTAAGTCTTTGTTATTAGCTTCTAAGGTACCAGCTGGAAGATTTATATTCTCATTTCTAAGAGCTTTTTCAACTTCTTGAATTGTAAGATCGTTTGCAGCTAATTTTATTGGATCTATCCAAACTCTAACACTAAGTTCTCTTAATCCACCAACTAAAATTCGACCTACGTTTGGTACACTTGAGAATGCATCTACTAGATATCTTTCAGCATAATCTCCAAGATCTAAATCATTCCAAGTTGGAGAGGATAAAGCTACCCACATTGTAGTTGTAAAACCTGCTGCCTGTTTTAAAATTTGCGGAGGGTTTGATTCACTTGGTAAATTATCTACAACCCTTGCAACTCTTTCTCTAATATCATTAGCTGCATCATCTAAATCAATGTCTGTGTTGAATTGAATATTAATTCTACTTCTTCCATTGAGAGAACTTGAGTCAATATTTTTGATACCTTCAGCGCCTCCAATTACATCCTCTAATTTTTGAGTTATTTCTTCATCAACGATTTCAGCAGAGGCAGATTTATAATCGGTTTGAACTTGAACTACAGGAGGCTGTATACCATCAGGAAGTTCTCTTACTGGTAATTCTAAAAAGACAAAAATACCAAAAATTATCAATATCAAAGACATAACCCAAGCTACCACAGGTCGTTTAATGCTAACTTCAGTTATATACATTTAATTATTTTTTCTCTTTATCTGATTTTTTAAAAATATTTTTCAACCAATCAAATCTACCTTTTTTTTCTTCAGCTTTTTTTGATTTATCTTTTTTACCCCAGCTAGAATTTCCTTGTTTTTTTTTTGCACCTTTCTCTATGGGTCTGATTGTTAAATTTGGTCTTACTTTTTTTGTTCCTTCTGCAACAATTTTATCTCCATTATTTAATCCATTTAATATTTCTACAAAGCCTAAATATCTATCACCAATGGTTACCTTTGTTTTCATTACTTTATTTTTTTCATCTACTTTATAAATAAAAACATTTTCACCCTCGACAATTGTACTAGTGTCAGGAGCACTTAAACCATTTCTCACATCATATTTAATTGATATTTCTAAAAATGAGCCAGGTAAAATTTCACCTGATGAATTGTCCATCTTAATTCTTGTTGCTAAAGCTCTTGTATCTTCGCTTATCCTGCTAGCGAAAGAGTCTACTTCACCTTTATAAATTTTATTTTTATATCCAGAAAATTTAATATCAACTGGTAGACCAACCTCAATAAATGGTACAAAAATTTCAGGTATATCTACATCACAATATATTGAGCTAGTATCTTCAAGATTAATTAATATTGAAGATTTTGAAACCTCTATATCTTCCGAAAATTCTCTTTTTCCAATAACACCATCAAATTGAGCAACAACTTTTCGATTTTTAAGCTCAGCAATTACATCACCCTTTTTAACTTTTTGATTAAATTTTATAGGTTTTAATATTTCATATTTTTCAATTTTAAATGATTGTGTTTGAATTGGAGTTGCTGTCCCGTAGGTACTAACAACATTTTCAAAAACTCTCTCTTGAGTAGTAGTTATTATTATTCCAGGAGGTGGTCTTTTACTAAATTTTTTTTTGAAATGATTACCTATCATTGTTCTTCCAATGATCACTGTTGCAATAATTAAGAAAAATATGATTACTATACTTGTTATTTTTGTAGATGTTTTCATAAGTTAATTTTTTCCGTATTCAGCCCAAGAGCCATCGTAAATTGTCGGCATATATTTAGCATTTATTAAAGAATAAGCTAGTGCCAATACACTTGCAGTCACTCCAGAACCACATGAAAATACTAGATTTTTATCATTGTCAAATTTAAAGGACTTAAATTTTTCCATTATTTTATCTTTACTAACGAAAGTATGGTCTTCGTTTACCAATTCAGAAAAGGGTAGGCAAAAAGAATTTTTTATTGAACCACTTCTAAGACCTTTCCTTGGTTCAGCAACTTTTCCTTCAAATCTTTCTCTACTTCTTGCATCAACAACATTAAATTCATGTGAATTAATATTTTCATCTATTTGTTTTTTATTTTTAACTAGTTCTATATTTTCTTTGCATATATACTTTGAAGTTTGATTGGTTACCTCTTTGTTATCTGTAGGTTTATTTTCTTTTTTCCATTTTTTTAATCCACCATCCAGAACATGAACTAGTTTAGGATCATGTCCATAATAAATTAAATTATACCAACATCTACAAGAACTAATAACATCAGAATTATCATAAATTACTATTCGATCATTGTTTTCTATACCCATGTTGCTCATTATTTTTTCCCAAGATTTAGTATCAGTAAGCATATGTGGTAAATCAGTATCTAATTTGGAATTTTCATCTAAATCAAAAAAAATAGCATTTGGAATATGTTCCTCTGTATATTCCTCAAAACCGTTTCTTTGTGTTTGAGGCATATGCCATGAGCAATCAATGATTTTTACTTTATCAATATTATTTTCTAACCAACTTGTATCAACTAAAGACATTTTATCTTTTTTCCAAATATCTTTGATGATACTCTTCAGCTGGGCAATAATTTTTAACTAAAGAAGTTTTTGTTACTACTTTTCCTGACAATTTGACGTTTTCTTTTTCTATTATTTTTTCAGCAGTAATTTTTTGCTGATCATTTAAATAAAATATTTCACTTCTATATTGGGTTCCAAAATCTGGTCCCTGAGAATTTAAAGTTGTTGGATCATGAATTTCAAAAAAATATT
>CACIXF010000008.1 GCA_902590535.1 uncultured Pelagibacteraceae bacterium | reverse complement strand
GATACATCTAACGATGAAATAAAAGCAATTTACAAAATGGGTGAAAAACCACCTTCTCAATAAAATGACTAAAAAATTAAGAGTAAAATCCAGCGAGTACATAGATGAAACTAATAGAATTTCCTTTAAATTTAATGGTAAAACTTACCATGGATTTAAAGGCGATACTTTAGCTTCAGCATTACTTGCAAATGATGTTCATTTAGTTGGAAGAAGTTTTAAATATCATAGACCAAGAGGAATTATGACTTCTGGTTCCGAAGAACCAAATGCCATAGTTCAAGTAAATCCTGGTACCAACAGAACAGAACCCAATGTTAGAGCAACAGAAGTCGAGATTTACGAAGGTTTAGAGGCATCAAGTCAAAATTGTTGGCCAAGTGTAGAATTTGATATTGGAGGAATAAACAATTTTCTCTCCCCTTTTTTTCCAGCAGGTTTTTATTACAAAACATTTATGTGGCCTGCTAGTTTTTGGGAGAAATATGAATTTTTCATACGACACTCGGCCGGTTTAGGAAAATCACCAACATCAAGTGATCCTGACATTTATGACCACCGAAATATTCACTGTGATGTATTGGTTATAGGCGCAGGTATATCAGGAATATTAGCAGCAAAAAATGCTGCTAAAAATAATTTTAAAACGTTGTTAGTTGATGAAAAAAATGGACTTGGTGGCTCAACTATTTTTGAAAATAACGAATTTAACAAAATTGATAATAAAACTCCTTCTGAATGGTTAAAAAAAGAAATAGAGGAACTTAAAAATATTAAAAATCTTGAAATAAAAACTAGAACAAGTGTAGCTGCTTATCATCAATATAATTATCTTTTGGCTAGAGAAAATCTAACTGATCATTTAGAGGCAAAAGATAAAACAAATAAAATCAGACAAAGACTACTTAAAATTAGAGCTAAGAAAGTTGTTTTAGCTACAGGTGCATTAGAAAGACCTTTGATATTTAATAATAATGATAGACCAGGAATAATGCTTTCATCTGCAATAAAAAAATACAGTGAATTTTATGGTGTTGCGTGTGGTAGTAAAAATGTCTTTTTTACTAATAATGATAGTGCATATGAAAGTGCTATTTCACTATACAATAAGGGTATCAATGTTGAAGCAATAATTGATATTAGAGAACAATCCGAAAGTAAAATTGTTAAAAAAGTAAAAGAAGCAGGTATTAAAATTTACTGGTCACACTCAATTGTTGATACAACTGGTTATAAAAGACTAAATAGTATTTCAATAATGAAACTATCTAATGATGGTACTTCAGTTACTGGAAATAAAATTTCTATTTCGTGTGATTGCTTAGGAGTTGCTGGTGGCTGGACACCTGCTGTACATTTATATACACAATCAGGAAGCAAACTTAAATTTGATGAAGAAAAAAAAGTATTCTTACCAAATCAGAATACATCTGAACAAATAAGTGTAGGATCTTGTGGTGGAGATTTTAAAATTGATGAAATCATTAAAAATCTAAATCAAAAACTTAAAGATACTCTTAATATTAATGAAACAGATTTAGATAGTATTAAAGTTGAGATTGATCAAGAAAATTCAAAAAGAAATATTTGGTTACTACCTTCTGATAAACCTTTAGGAAAAACTAAACCATTCGTAGATTATCAAAACGATGCAACGGCTAAAGATATAAAATTAGCATTAAGAGAAGGTTTTAGATCAATTGAGCATGTTAAAAGATACACGACTACCGGTATGGGAACTGATCAAGGTAAACTAGGAAATATGCATGCATTAGGAATAATTGCAGATACTGCCGGCGTTAAAATGGGAGAATTAGGAACTACTACATTTAGACCTCCTTACACACCATTAACATTTGGAACTATTGTAGGTCGAAATGTAGGAAAGTTTTTTGATATTTTTAGAAGGACGCCAATGAATGATTGGCATATTGAAAATAAAGCTGAATTTGAAAATGTTGGACAATGGAAGAGAGCATGGTACTACCCTATTAACGGAGAAACTATGCATCAAGCAGTTCAAAGAGAAAGTAAAGCTGCTAGAGAAAGTGCTGGTATACTGGATGCCTCTACTCTTGGTAAAATTGATATTCAAGGGAGTGATGCTTCTGAATTCTTAAATAGAGTTTATACAAATGCTTGGTCAAAATTAGCTATAGGTAAATGTAGATATGGCCTAATGCTAAATGAGGATGGTATGGTTTATGATGATGGAGTTACAACAAGATTAGGTGAAAATCATTACATCATGACCACAACAACTGGTGGAGCAGCAAATGTTTTAGGTAAACTTGAAGACTATCTTCAAACAGAATGGCCTGAGCTTGATGTTTATTTAACCTCTGTAACAGATCATTATGCTACAGCGAGTTTATGCGGACCTAATAGTAAAAAAATTCTTAAAAAAATAATTCCTGATTTAGATTTATCAGATGAAAACTTTCCGCACATGTCATTCAAAGAAACGAAAATTGGCAATATTCAATGCAGAATAATGAGAATTAGTTTTACTGGAGAACACAGCTACGAAATCAATGTTCAAGCAAGTTATGGAATAGATTTATGGAAAAAATGCATGGAAGCAGGTCAAGATTTTAACATTACTCCTTATGGAACTGAGACAATGCACTTATTAAGGGCAGAAAAAGGTTTTATCATTGTTGGTCAAGATACAGATGGAACAATGACTCCTATCGATCTTCAAATGGATTGGATAGTAAGCAAGAAGAAATACGATTTCATAGGAAAAAGATCTCTTTATAGATCTGATACAATGAGAGAAGATAGAAAGCAATTAGTAGGTTTATTAACTGATGATCCAAATATTGTTTTAGAGGAAGGAGCACAAATAGTTTCTGAGTTAAATCAAAGTTCGGTTGAAATGCTTGGACATGTAACATCAAGTTATTTCAGTCCAAACCTAAAGAAATCAATAGCCCTAGCAGTAGTTAGAGGTGGAAAAGATATGATGGGAAAAAAACTTTTTGTGCCCATGGAAAATAAAAATATTAATGTCACTGTTGCGAATCCAGTATTTTATGATGAGAAAAATGAGAGGTTAAATGCTTAACTATAATTCAGTTATTAATAATGAAATTAAGCAAGAAAATATTTCTGTAAAGGAAATCTCTCCAGTAATAAAAATTAATTTGAGAGGTAAAAAAAGAGAATTTTTAACAAATGTTGGTAAAAATCTTAATATGATCTTACCTACAGAAGCAAACACTTCAACAACGAGTGATAAATTAACAGCAATATGGCTTAGTCCAGACGAATGGATGATAATCTCAAATGAGCTGGCAAGTAAAGACACTAATAAATCCGATCTATATGAAATGTTATTTAATAGTATTTCAAAAACAAATTTAGGTGCTGTTATAGATGTAACAGATCAATTTATTCAATTAGAACTTAAAGGTGAAAATGTCTATGAAATCTTTTCAGCAGGATCTCCATTTAATTTTAATGAATTTAAAGAAAAAAAAGGATCAACAACTCAGACTGTTTTGAATCATGTAGATGTAATTCTGCACCATAAAGATGAAAATATTTTAAATCTGTTTGTTAGAAGATCTTTTGCTGAACATCTTTATTCTTGGATTGAAGACTGTGCTTCAAGATTATAAACTTATTTTTTTCTTCTAAAGTCCCATGGCATTTCAAATTTACCTTGCCAAAGGCCTTTTTTTTCATTTTTAGCATTAATTTCGTTTGATATATATTTTTTTGAGTATTTTCTATAAGCTACTGCATAACCGTTTGAAACTAGCCAAGAATTCAAGTTTAAATTTCTTTTATAACATTCTCCAATAAATCTTTTGTATCTATCAACATCCAAAATTTTACAAGTTATTACTTTGTTATTTATTTTTTTTTGTAATTTTTGAGTTGAAATTTTTCCACATGGATAATCTTTAGTAAAAGTAAAAAAAATTATTGTTAGATATGGTTTTTTACACATTTGCTTGAATTCAGGTGCATCAATTCCGTATAATCTTATCTTTTTTGAATTTATTTTTATTGTATCACCATCAATAATTTGAGCATTTCCAGAAATTTCTTTAATCTCTTCAGACCTAACATCGTTATATGTGAGAATAAAAAAAATCGAACAAATTATAATTAAAATTATCGCTTTTCTTTTTGTAAAAAACATACTTAAAAAATATTAAATATTAGCTAATTTATGTTTAATATAATATTTGACATAAAAAAGTAACATCAATGATATCAACCATTGAAAGATAGCCCAAATATAAAAAAAAGTTTTAAAATCTGCATTTAAATACTTTGCAATGTAAAAGGATAAAACTGGTACTATAACATTTCTGGCAATATTATTAACCATGGCTTTTTCAGATTTTTTTAAAGCCATAAAGAATCCATTTGATAAGAAAAATATTGGATAAGCAGGTAAAATAAATGCTGAAATCTTAAGGTACATCGAGCCATGCATAATTACCTCTGGGTTTGAAGAAAAGAATTTAGGAACAATGTCAGCACTTATAAAAATAACTACACCTGCGATTAACATTATAATTAGACCGTATTTTATTGAAGTAAAATAGGATTGCTCCACTCTATCGTAATATTTTGCACCAATATTTTGCGCAATTATAGAAATTATTGCTGTATTAATTCCTAATATTGGTAACAAAACTACTTGCTCAATTCTTGTGGCAGATCCATACCCTGCTACAGCATATTCACCAAATAACCCAACATATGTAAAAACAATTGTTGCAGCAATAGAATACCCTAATATGGCAATTGTAATTGGCATTGATTGAAAAAAAATATTTTTTAAGAAAAAAAATTTAGCTTTGAAATGGTCTAAAGTTATTTGTTTAATTCTTTGATTATTTAATATTTTTATCAAAATAACCAACAAAGATACAAATTGAGCAATTAAAGTTGCTATCCCAATACCAGTTATGCCTAATGGTGGTATAAATAAAAAACCAAATATAAAAATTGGATTTAAAATAATGTTTAAGAAAAAAGAAAATATTAGAACATTTCTGTAAGTTTTAGTATCTCCTTCTGCGTGTAAGAATGAATTTAATGCTACTACTAAAATAAATAATATCGTACCTAAAAAAATTACATTTATATATTCGAGTCCAAGAATTGTTACTTCTTGAGAGGAATTCATTAATAAGAATATCTTTTCACCGAAAGCAAATCCTAAAATAGATACAACTATCGAGATTATAATCGAATAAATGATTACATTTCCATAATAACTTAAAACATTTTTTTCGTTTTTTTCTCCGATACTACTGCCAATCAATGATGTTCCTGCTACGGTGACTCCAATGGATGTTGCAATAATCAAAAAATATATCGGAAAAGACTTGCTCAAAGCAGATAAGGCTTCTGGCGATATTTTTCCTGCATAAAAAGTATCTACGATTGTATAAAGTGTTTGGAATAAGGTTCCTACACTTGCTGGTACAGCAAGTTTTCTTACTAACAACGAAACTTCATCTTTTAATAAATTCATTAATTTAAGATTTGTTAATACTCTTTTTGGAAGATATGTCTTTTTCCTGCTTCTTTAGCAAGATTAATTTGTTTTTGTCTCATCCTAAATCTTGATTTTTGATGATCTGTTAGATTGTCGTGACAATTTGGACATGAAACACCCTCTTCATATTTTTTTGATTTTTTATCCTTACGAGATAAAGGCTTCCTACAACCGCTACACATTGAATAAGAACCAACTTTTAGACCATGTTTTAAACTAATCCTGTTATCAAAAACAAAGCATTCACCTTTCCATAAACTTTTTTTCTTATTTATTTTTTTAAGATAATTTAAAATTCCACCATTTAACTGATAAATGTTATTAAACCCCTTATTCTCCAAATAAACAGATGCCTTTTCACAACGAATTCCACCAGTACAAAACATAGCTATAGGTTGATTTTTTTTTAATTTTTTTAGATATTTTGGAAAATCTCTGAAGTTATCAACATCAGGATTGATTGCTCCCTTAAATGTTCCAACATCATACTCAAATGGTTTTCTCGCATCTATAAGAACAGTATCCTTTTCTTTAATCAGCTTATTCCATTTGATTGGATCTACATGGCTATCCTTTTTCTTTATTCTTTTGTTTAAAATTAAATTCATAGGAACAACCTCGTTTTTGATTTTCACTTTAGGTTTATGAAATGGTTGGAATAAGCTTTTAGACTTATTGCTACTGTTAAATTCTTTAAATTTAAAAGCTCTTTTTAAATTGTTAATTGTGAATTTAATGTCTGCAGCTTTACCAGAGATAGATCCATTTACCCCTTCTTTAGATATAATTATCGTACCTCTAATGTTTTTCTTTTTTAAAGTTTCTAATAAAACTTTTTGATTTTTCTTTAGATAAGAAATTTTGACAAATTTATAAAAACCAACTACTTCAAACATTATAATTTTCTACAAACAGTCATTCCATCACCAAGAGGAATTATTAGCTTTTCAACCCTTGTATCCTTTGAGATATGACTATTAAACTCTTTAATATTTTTAGTAAATTTATCATTATTGTTTTCATTCACAACTTCCCCATACCATAAAACATTATCAATGATTATTAGACCATTTTTGTTCAATAATTGTAAAGAACGTTCATAGTATTCAATATAATTCATTTTATCAGCATCAATAAAAACTAAATCAAACTTTTCATTTTTAATTTCATCTAAACTTTCTAAAGCAGGTTTAATTAATGTTTTTATTTTATGATCTTGATTAGCTTTTTTAAAAAAATCTAGTGCAACTTTATTAGTTTCTTCATTTTTATCTAAAGCAATTATTTTGCCATCATCTGATAATGCCAAAGCCATAGATAACGTACTTAATCCTGTAAATGTACCTATCTCTAAAATTTTTTTGATATTTGAAATTTTTATAATGAAATGCAGAAATTGACTTTGTGAAATTGAGATTTGCATTCTTTTGATATCACCAAGAGAAGTGTTGTAATCAATTATTTCTTTTTGGACTGGATGTAAATTAAATCCATGACTTAAAATATACTCTTGGAGTTCTTTAGTTATATTTAGGTCTGAACCCATAAATTCTAAAGTTTTTTCTTTAAAATCTCATTAACTAATTGAGGATTTGCTTTTCCACCAGAAACTTTCATTACTTGACCTACAAAGAAACCAAATAATTTAACTTTACCTGATTTATATTCAGTAGCTTTGTCTCTGTTATCATCAATAACCTTATCTATCAGTGCCTCAAGTGCTTTTGGATCACTCTCTTGTTTTAAACCTTTTTCTTCAACAATTTTCTGAGGATCTTTGTCGCCTTCCATCATTTGTTCAAATACTGTTTTTGCAATTTTTCCAGAAATTGTTCCGTCTTTAATTAAATTAATTAATTTTGATAAGTTGCCTGCGCTTATAGGGCTTTCAGTTATTTCTAAATTTTTTTCATTTAACGCTGCAAATAATTCACCAATTATCCAATTTGTTGCAAGTTTTACATCAGACTTCTTAATTACATTTTCAAAGTAATTTGATGTTTCAATATCAGAAACTAAAATGTTTGCTTCATAAGGAGATAACTTGAATTTTTCTATAAATCTTTTTTTCTTTTCATCTGGTAGCTCTGGAATTTCTAATTTTAAGTTTTCAATAAAGTCATCTGAAACTTCTAATGGTAATAAGTCTGGATCTGGAAAATATCTATAATCATGAGCATCTTCTTTTGATCTCATTGATCTAGTTTCATTCTTTTTAGTATCAAAAAGTCTTGTTTCTTGATCAATCGTTCGACCATCCTCAATTAAATCAACTTGTCTATTAGCTTCATATTCAATTGCCATCTGCATGAATTTTATTGAGTTAACATTTTTAATCTCACATCGTGTTCCAAATTCTTTTGAACCTTTTTTTCTAACAGATACATTTACATCGGCTCTTAAAGATCCTTCCTGCATGTTTCCATCGCAGGTACCTAAATATCTCATTATAGATCTTAATTTTTTAATATATGCATTTACTTCATCTGGGGATCTTAAGTCAGGTTTGCTTACAATTTCCATTAAAGCCACACCTGATCTATTTAAATCTACAAAAGTATTTTTAGGATCTAAATCATGTATGCTTTTACCGGCATCTTGCTCCAAGTGTAGCCTTTCTATACCTACCTCTTTTTGACCATCTGGCATATCAAGTATTACTTTACCCTCACCTACAATTGGATCTTTAAATTGTGAGATTTGATATCCCTGAGGCAAGTCTGCATAAAAATAATTTTTTCTATCAAAGACTGATCTCTTATTGATTTTAGCTTTTAAACCAATTCCTGTTTTGATAGCTTGTTTTACGCAATACTCGTTTATTACCGGCAACATTCCTGGAAATGCTGCATCAACTAAACTTACTTGGGTATTTGGTTCGGCTCCAAATTTAGTTGCTGATGTTGAAAATAATTTCGATTGCGATGTAACTTGTGCATGAACTTCTAAACCAATGACAACTTCATATTGATTATCATGTCTATTAAT
This sequence comes from uncultured Pelagibacteraceae bacterium, assembly GCA_902590535.1. Taxonomy (GTDB): domain Bacteria; phylum Pseudomonadota; class Alphaproteobacteria; order Pelagibacterales; family Pelagibacteraceae; genus Pelagibacter. The sequence continues at coordinate 34,503 of CACIXF010000008.1, read as the reverse complement.
TAGATATTCAGATTTGTTCTTACTCACTTAATCCACCAATCAGTAATATTGTTTTTAAAATTAATTTTTTCTTCCATAGCATATGCAATGTTTAAAATATTTTGTTCATCAAAAGCTTTACCAATTATCTGTAATCCTAATGGATATCCTTTAGCATCATGGCCTGCAGGTATAGAAATTCCAGGTAAACCTGCTAAATTTACAGGAACAGTAAAAATATCATTTAAATACATTGAAACCGGATCATTTGTTTTTTCACCAATTTTAAAAGCTGAACTTGGAGTGGATGGGGTTAGAATTGCATCAACTTTTTTATAAGCATCATCAAAATCATTTTTAATAAGTTTTCTTACCTTTTGTGCTTTAAGATAATAAGCATCATAATATCCTGAAGATAAAACATAAGTTCCAATCATTATTCTTCTTTGAACCTCAGCACCAAATCCTTCAGATCTAGTTTTTTCATACATATCAATAAGATTTTCTCCTTCAGCTCTAAAACCGTATTTAACACCGTCGTATCTAGCCAAATTAGATGAGGCCTCTGCTGGTGCTACTATGTAATAAGTTGGTAGTGCATAATTAGTATGAGGTAGAGATATATCGATAATCTCAGCACCACAATCTTTTGCGTATTCAATACCTTTTTTCCATAGGTCTTCTATTTCTTTAGGCATGCCATCTACTCTATATTCTTTGGGTATTCCTATTTTTTTACCTTTAATATCTTTTGTTAATTCTTTGCTGTACTCGTTTCTTTTAAAATCTATTGATGTAGAATCTTTTTCATCATAAGTACTAATAACTTCCTGTAACAATGCACAATCTTTAACATTTTGCGCCATTGGACCAGCTTGATCTAGGGATGATGCAAATGCTACAATTCCGTATCTAGAGCAACTACCATAAGTAGGTTTTAATCCGACAGTTCCAGTAAATGAAGCAGGCTGTCTTATAGATCCACCTGTATCTGTTCCAATAGTTATTGGTGTTAATTGAGCTGCTACAGCAGAAGAAGATCCACCTGAAGAACCTCCCGGAACTAAATTCTTATCAATTGGGTTTTGTACATTACCAAAAAAACTAGTTTCATTAGATGAGCCCATCGCAAATTCATCACAATTTAATTTCCCCATTAGGATAGCTCCTTCATTCCAAATGTTTTGTGTGACTGTTGACTCGTAAGTTGGAACAAAGTTATTTAAAATCTTGCTTCCTGCCGTAGTTCTTAAATCTTTTGTACAAAATAAATCTTTTACAGCCATTGGAATGCCAGGCAATTTCAGATCAAGATTAGGTTTTTCATCAAACTTTTTTGCTTTATTCAAAGCATTTGTATAATCTTCAGTTATATATACATTTAATTCTTTTGATTTTTCTGATCTTTCAACAAATGCTTTAGTAACTTCACTTGAAGAAAGTTTTTTACTTTTTATATTTTCTACTAACTCAGATAATGCTTGTTTAGTTATATCTGACATTATTCAATTACCTTTGGTACTACAAAATAATCTTCATTTTCCTTAGGAGAATTTTTTATTACTTGATCTCTTAAGTTTTTACTTTTCACTTTATCTGATCTTAGTTTTAGAGTTGTTTCAGCAACAGAGGTTAATGGTTCAACATTGTCAGTTTTTAATTCGTTAAGTTTTTCAATAAAATCGAAAATTGAATTTAAATCTCCTGCAAGTTTCTCTGCTTTTTTCTCATCTACAGAAATTCTTGATAGTTTAGATATGTGCTTTATTGTTTTAAGATCGATGCTCATATGGTATTTAAATATGTCGCAAACTATCACTTAAGTTTAAAATATACAATATGATCACTATTGAAGAATTCAAAAAAAAACAGTCTGAAACCTCGAGATTGATTGGTTTAGATCTTGGTTCAAAAAGAATCGGTGTATCAATTTGTGATGAAAAACAGTCAATAGCCACACCCTTTAAAACGATCAATAAAACCAATAATGATGATCTAATCAACGAATTAAAAAAAATAATAGACGAAAACAATATTAAAGGAATTATCGTTGGATATCCAATTAACATGGATGGTTCATTAGGTCCCTCTGCTCAATCAGTAAGTGATGTATCTAAAAATATAGACCAAAATGTTGATGTAGATGTTTGTTTATGGGATGAAAGACTTTCAACTGTTGGCGCATTTAATCTATCCAGTCAGCTTGATGTTAATGTTTCTAAGCGTGAAAAAAACATAGATCAAAATGCAGCTGCATTTATTCTTCAAGGAGCTATAGATTATTTAAATAATTAATCCTTGCCATTTAGGGGCTTTATGGCTATAGAGTTAATTTTAATGGCAATTAAAACCAATAAAGCTATTAAAATCTCACAAAAACATCTGTTAGGTATCCAAGATTTATCAGTTAATGATATTAATTATATCCTGGATGAGTCAGAAGCTTTCATAAAATTAAACCAGAGTAAAAATAAAAAAATTGATGTGTTGAGAGGCAAAACACAAATAAACTTATTCTTTGAGCCATCAACTAGAACACAAAGCTCATTTGAACTTGCTGGAAAAAGACTTGGTGCAGACGTCATGTCAATGAATATGGGTAACTCAGCAATTAAAAAAGGTGAAACTTTAATTGATACAGCCATGACCTTAAATGCAATGCACCCTGATATAATTGTGATCAGACATCAAGACTCCGGTGCTTGTAATCTCTTATCTCAAAAAGTTAATTGTGTCGTTCTAAACGCTGGTGATGGTAGACGTGAGCATCCTACTCAAGCGTTATTAGATGCATTAACAATTAGAAATCGAAAAAAAAAAATTCAGGGATTAAAAATAGCTATATGTGGAGACATACTTCATTCGAGAGTAGCTAGATCAAATATTTATCTTCTTACAATGTTAGGAGCAGAAGTTAATATAGTTGCACCATCCAATCTTATGCCAAAGGAAATTGAAAAGTTTGGTGTTAACACTTTTACTGATATGAAAAAAGGTCTCAAAGATTGTGATATTGTAATGATGCTTAGATTACAAAATGAAAGAATGACCAGTTCATATCTTTCATCAAATAGAGAATACTATGAATATTATGGATTAACGCCAGATAAACTTGATCATGCAAAATCAGATGCTTTAATTATGCACCCTGGTCCAATGAATAGAGGAATTGAAATTGATACAAGATTAGCTGACGACATAAACAAGAGTGTAATTAAAGAACAAGTTGAATTAGGTGTTGCTGTAAGAATGGCATGTTTAAAAATATTTTGTGAATAAATGAAAAAACAATACTTTATAAATGCAAACATTATAGATCCTCATAATTCCATAAGCGAAAACGGTGGATTAATAATTGGAGAAGACGGAAAAATAGAAGCAATAGGAAAAAAGGTAAATACAAACAATTTACCAACTAGAGAAAAACCTACTGACTTAAAAGGTAAATATATATTTCCTGGTATAGTGGATATGAGAGTTTTTGTAGGCGAGCCAGGATATGAATATAAAGAAAATTTTAGGACTTTAAGTAATGCTGCATTGTCTGGTGGAGTAACTTCTGTCGTAACTATGCCTAATACAGATCCAATTATAGATAATGTATCAATTGTAGATTTTTTAAAAAGAAGAGGACGTGATAAGTCTAAAATAAATATCTTTCCTTGCGCTTCATTAACTCAAAACACCGATGGCACGAATATGACTGAATTTGGGTTACTAGCTAAAAAAGGAATTATTGCTTTTACTGACGGAGTAAAAACAATTCAAAATACTAGACTTATGTCTAGAATTATGAATTCAGCTAAAGATTTGGGATGTCTTATAATGCAACATGCTGAAGATTACGATTTAGCTAAAAATGGAATGATTAATTCTGGTATTATTGCAACAAAACTAGGCTTATCAAGCATACCAGATATTGCTGAAAGAATTATAATTGAAAGAGACCTTACTCTCTTAGAAAAAACTAAATGTCGATATCATATATCTCAACTATCAGCAGGAAAATCTGTAGATATAATTAAGGAACGTAAACAAAATGTTAAATTTACTTGCGGTGTATCAATAAATAATCTCTCATTAAATGAAAATGATATTGGAGATTTTAGAACATTTTTAAAATTATCACCTCCACTGAGAAGAGAAGAAGATCGAGAAGCTTTAGTTCAAGGATTAAAAGATAAAACTATTGATGTAATTGTTTCTGACCATAAACCTGAAGATGAAGAATCTAAAAGATTAACTTTTGCTCAAGCTGCAACAGGCGCATCAGGTATTGAAACATTATTGTCTTTAAGTTTAGAATTATTTCATAACGGATCTGTAAAACTTGAAACTATCATTCAAGCATTAACATCCAACCCAGCAAAAATATTAAATATAAATAAAGGAAACCTGTCAATTGGAAATGATGCAGATTTTTGTATAGTGGATATCAATAAACCATGGATTGTAAAAAAAGAAAATTTAATCTCTAAATCTAAAAATACTTCAATTGAAGATAAGAAACTTCAAGGAAAAGTAACCAATACATTTGTAAAAGGTATAGAATTATTTAAAATATAAAAATGGAACTTTTTATAATAGGTATAATCTCATACCTGATGGGATCGATTCCTTTTGGATTAATTTTAACTAAAATATTTTTAAAAAAAGATATTAGAGAGATAGGCTCTGGTAATATTGGTGCAACAAATGCTCTAAGAACCGGTAATAAACTAATTGGTTATTCGACACTAATACTTGATATATTAAAAGCAGTAATACCTGTTTTATACGTAAAAATTAATTTCCCTGACGGAGTATATATATCAGCTTTATTTGCTTTTATAGGTCATGTGTTTCCTGTTTGGTTAAAATTTAAAGGTGGCAAAGGTGTTGCTACATATGTTGGGATACTTTTTTCTTTAAATATTATTTTTGGTTTAGTATTTGGTATTTGTTGGTTAATAATTTTTTTTATTTCTAAATATTCATCTTTAGCTTCCTTGATAGGATCACTTTCTATACCGGTTTATATTTTAATTTTGGAGGGTTTAGAAAATGTATTTTTTTACTTAATAATGTTTATTTTAATAATTTTTACCCACAGAGAAAATATTAAACGCTTGAAAAATAAAGAAGAAACTAAGACAAAAATTTATTAATTTGACTATCAAACTCTTTTGAGTAGTTTGTTATTTTATGAATCTAGTCATAGTTGAAAGCCCAGCTAAAGCAAAAACAATTAATAAATATTTAGGTGATAACTACACTGTTTTAGCTAGCTATGGTCATATTAGAGATCTTCCTTCAAAAAATGGATCAGTTGATCCTGATCAAAATTTTAAAATGGAATGGGAAGTCGATAGCTTTTCAAAAAAATATTTAAAAGAAATTACTGATGCTGCGAAAGATTCTTCAAAAATAATTCTTGCTACTGACCCAGATCGTGAGGGTGAAGCAATAGCATGGCATGTAAAAGAATATTTAGATGAAAAAAAACTTTTAAAGGATAAAGAAATTGAACGTGTGGTATTTAATGAAATAACAAAAAAAGCCGTCACACATGGTATTGAAAATCCAAGACAGATAGAGCCTTTATTAGTCGATGCTTATATGGCTAGAAGAGCGTTAGATTACTTGGTTGGATTTAATATATCACCAATACTATGGACTAAACTTCCTGGTTCAAAATCTGCAGGTAGAGTTCAATCTGTTGCACTGAAATTGATCACTGAAAGAGAGCATGAAATTGAATTATTCAAACCTGAAGAATTTTGGACTTTAAGTATTAATTTTCAGGATAAAAACAAAAGCAAGATTACAGCAAGTATTTCTCAACTTGATGGAACAAAAATTGAAAAATTTTCATTTAAAAATAAAGAAGAAATTGAAAATGCAATTAATAATATTAAGAACAAAAAATTTAATATAACTGATATCTCTTCAAAAATTGTAAGTAGAAATCCCTCAGGGCCATTTACTACTTCAACTCTTCAGCAAGTTGCTTCTAGCAGATTAGGTTTTGGTGCATCAAGAACAATGCAAATAGCACAAAAACTTTATCAAGGAATAGAAATAGAGGGAGATACAGTTGGGTTAATTACTTATATGAGAACAGATGGAACTAATTTATCAGCTGATGCTGTCTCTGATTTTAGAAATTTTATTAAAAAAGAATATGGAAACGAATACTTGCCAGAAAATCCAAATAATTACTCCGGAAAAAAAGCAAAAAATGCTCAGGAAGCTCATGAAGCAATAAGACCAACTGATATTAATAGAAATCCAGAGTCAGTAAAAAAATATTTGAGTTCTGACCAACAAAAATTATATTCTTTAATTTGGTCTAGAGCTTTATCGTCTCAAATGGAAACAGCAAAGTTTGATAGAAATACAATAACAATAGAGTCTGAAGACAGTAAAACTATATGTAAATCAAGTGGTTCGGTTTTAAAATTTGATGGATTTTTAAAAGTTTATTCAAATCAAAGTAAAGATGATGATGAGCAAATTTTACCTGAGATGTCAAAAGGACCAATTAATATAGATGCTCTTATTGATGAACAACATTTTACACAACCTCCTCCACGTTTCTCTGAGGCAAGTTTAGTTAAAAAATTAGAAGAGTTAGGTATTGGTAGACCCTCTACTTATGCAAGTATAATTTCAACAATAGCAAATAGGGGTTATGCAGAAATAGTTAATAAAAGATTTTTTCCAACTGACAGAGGTAAATTAATTTCTGCGTTTTTAGAAAAACTATTTTCAAAGTATGTGGATTATAACTTTACAGCTGGTCTAGAAGATCAGCTAGATGAAATAACTTCTGGAAAAGAAAGCTGGTTAAAAGTTCTAGAGATGTTTTGGAAAGATTTTAATAGTAATGTTTCGGAAGTTAAAGAAAAAAGGACTAGAGAAGTTTTAGATCTTTTAAATGAAAGTTTAGGAGCATTGATATTTGACACTGATAAAGAAGGAAAGATAGTTAGAAAATGTCAGTTATGTGATACTGGTTCACTGAGTTTAAAAAATAGTTTTAAAGGAGGTGCTTTTATTGGATGTTCAAACTATCCGGAATGTAAATTTACAAGACCATTATCAAAAGCAAAAGCAGCTGCTCAGTCACAACTAGCGGAACCTAAATTTCTTGGAAAACACGAAAATGGAAATGATATTTTTCTAAAAAATGGAAGATTTGGTCCTTATCTTCAGTATGAGAAAGTTCTTGAGGAGAATATTGAAGAAGAAAAACCAAAAAAAAGAAAAAAAACTAAGAAAAAAAAGCCTGAGGTAAATGAACTGTTGAAAAATGTATCTATACCAAAAGGAATTGAATTAGAAAGTATCGACATAGACAAAGCAAAATTTCTTTGCTCGTTACCTAAATCATTGGGTGTCAATCCAGAAAATCAAAAAGAAATCACCTTAAATACAGGTAGATTTGGACCGTATTTAAAATGTGAAAATAAATCAGCTAGATTAGAAAATGTAGAAGAAATTTTTTCTATTGGTTTAAATAGAGCTATTACATTAATAGCTGAAGCAAAACCTGGAAGAATGTCTTCTTCGATTATAAAAGACTTGGGAGAGCATCCTGAGGATAAAAAGCCAGTAAGAATTATGAAGGGTCAATATGGACCATACATCAAATATAAATCTCTAAATGCAACAATACCTGAGGAAAAAGACCCAGTAGAGCTTACAATGGAGGAAGCTCTAATCCTTATTGAGAAAAGACGTGAATACGATAAAAATAAAAAAACAAAAAATAAGAAAAAAAAGTGAAAAAAATAGCATCTTTTTTAACTATTTATTTTATAACCACTAATATTTTATTTGCTGAGGAAAAAAAATGTTCTGGTATAAAAAAATTATCAAAAGAGTTTTTAAGTTGTACTGCAGAAAATATTAAAGAAATATCAGCAAAAAAAACTAAAGAAATAAAAAAAGGTGTTGAGATTAAATCAAATCAAATAAAAGATGGAACTAAAAAAATAGGAAATAAAATTAAAGATAAACTTAAAAAGAAAGAATAATTTATGAGTTATGAAAAAAAAATTGAAGAGTTAAAAATCAAACTTCCAGAAGCTAAACCCCCTGTTGGGTCTTATGTTGCAACAAAAATTGTTGGCAATTTACTTTATATTTCAGGACAAATTTCTATTTCAGAAAATGGTGAATTAATAAAAGGAAAAGTTGGAAAAGATCTATCTGTAGATGATGGTTACAAAGCAGCTGAAAGGTGTGGTTTAAGTATTATATCTCAAGCAAAAGTAGCTTGTAATGGAGATCTTTCTAAAATTAAATCGTGTGTAAAGTTAACGGGTTTTGTTAATTCAACTGATAATTTTACAGAACAACCAAAAGTAATTAATGGTGCTTCAGATTTAATTGCTTCAGTTTTTGGTGAGGCTGGAATGCATACTAGAGCAGCAGTAAGTACAAATAGCTTACCTCTTGGCGTATCTGTTGAAGTTGATGCTATATTTGAGTTAAACTAAATTATCTTCCAATACCAAAATATTTAAAACCTTGTTTTTTAATTTTATTTGGTGAATAAATGTTTCTCATATCGTAAATAATAAGTTTTTTATTTTTTGAAAATTTTTTAAAATTAATTGATTTAAAATCATTCCATTCAGTATGTATAACTACTATATCTGATCCTTTTATTGATTCTTTTATTGAATTTGAAAATTCAACATTTTTTAATTTTTTAAATTCTTTTTTTGATCCAGTCGGATCATAATATTTAATCTTAGCACCTTTTTTGGATAGAAAAGGTATTAATTTTAAGCTAGATGAGTCTCTCATATCATCTGTATTTGCTTTAAAAGTTACACCTAAAAAAGACACAACTTTATTCTTAATTTTGTTTTTTAAAATTAAATTTACTCTCTTAGATAATAAATCGGATCTTTTATAATTAGATTTAATAACACTTTTTATAATTGATAAGTTGGTTTTAAATTTCTCAGCAGTAGAAACTATAGCTTTAGTATCTTTTGGGAAACAAGATCCACCATATGAGGGTCCGGCTCTTAAAAATCTGCTACCAATTCTTTTATCAAGCCCAATGCCAATTGAGATATCTTCAACGTCAATATCTGTTTTTTCGCATAAATTTGCAATCTCATTTATAAAGGTAATTTTTGTTGCTAGGAAAGCATTTGAAGCATATTTAATTAATTCAGCAGCTCTTCTTTTAGTGGAAATAAATTTTGCACCTTTAGAAATTAATGGTGAATATAAATTTTTTAGTATTTTTTGAGATTTATTATCATTAGATCCTACTACTATTCTGTCAGGATATATAAAATCTCTAATAGCCTCACCTTCTCTCAAAAATTCAGGATTGGAAACTACTGAAAAGTATTTTTTATTCACTTTTTTTGATATAATTTTTTCAAGTTCATCACCTGTAGTAACAGGTACTGTAGATTTGTTTATTATAATTTTAAATTTATTTATAGATTTCGATATTTCATTTCCAGCCGCATATACTTGACTTAAATCTGCGCTATTGCCATTTTTTTTTGTTGGGGTCCCCACGCAGATAAATATGATATCTGATTTTCTTACAGAGTCTTTTATGTTTGTTGAGAAGTTTAATCGTTTATTCTTATAATTTTTTAAAACTAACTCTTCTAGGCCTGGTTCATAAATTGGTATTATGCCATTTTTTAAATTATTAATTTTATTAATATCTTTATCAACGCATATTACATCATTACCTAAATCTGAAAAACAAACCCCACTCACTAAACCAACATAGCCTGTACCGATCATACACAATTTCATATCTTAGCTATTTCTTTTGAGGTGTTGATGTAGCCACTCATTGTTCCACAATCAAGGTATTTACCTTCAAAATTATGAGCTACAAATTTTTCTTTATCATTTATTAATAACTGTATTGCATCAGTAATATGTATCTCTTTTCCTTTAACAGGTTTAAGGGACTTTATTTTTTTAAAAATTGTACGTGGTAATATATATCTTCCAATAACAGCGTTATTAGATGGAGCATTTTTAATAGAAGGTTTTTCAACAACTCCATCAATTAGATAATCTCTTTTATTTAATTTTTTATTAATTTTATATATACCCCATCTTGAAACGTTATTTTTTTTTACTTTCATAGATGCCATTACTGATGCTTGATATTTTTTATGCACCTTAATCATTGACTTAGAACAATTTTTTTTAATTATTAAATCGTCTGGTAACAACATTAAAAAATATTTGTTTTTAATAAATTTTTGAGTTTTAAGGACAGCATCACCTGTGCCCTTTGGAATATTTTGAAATACAAACTTAATTTTATTTTTATATTTTAGTATATTTCTGTATTCATTAATTATTCTTGGATCTTTCTTTTTTTTAATAATATTTTTATAAAATTGATCACTGTAAAAATATTTTTTTATCATTAATTTTTTAGTGGAAATAATAAATATAATTTCATTAACACCTGCCTCAATACATTCATCAAGAATATATTCAATTCCAGGTCTTCCATTAATAGGTAGAAGCTCTTTAGCAAAAACACTTGTTAAAGGTAGTAACCGAGTTCCAAGTCCAGCTAAAGGAATAATTGCTTGTTTAATCATTTAAATGTTTTACTTATTAAATATTTTTATACAAATGAAAATTTTATTAAACAATACGTCATTATTTAAATCATTAAGGCCATTTAATGACCTTGGCTTTGTTCCTACTATGGGTGGAATACATAAAGGTCATTTATCGCTGATAAATAAATCAAATACACTTTGTAAAAAAACAATTGTAAGTATTTTTGTTAATCCAAAACAATTTAATAACAAAAAAGATTTAAAATCTTATCCACGAAATATAAAGAAAGATTTAAAAATTCTTAAAGAAAACAAAAAAGTTGATTTTGTTTATCTGCCTAAATTCAAAGACATATACAAAGATAAAAAAAAATCCAAAATTAGATTGCTTAAAAAAGATAAAATTTTGTGTGCAAAATTTAGAAAAGGTCATTTCGAAGGGGTTTTAGATGTAATGAATAAACTAACTAAAATTATAAGCCCTCAAAAGATATTTATGGGGGAAAAAGATTTTCAACAATTATATTTGGTAAAAAAACAATTAGAAAGAATATATAAAACCAAGGTCATTCCTTGTAAAACAATTCGTGATAAGAATAATGTAGCGCTTTCATCAAGAAACCTTCTTTTAAATAAATCTAGTTTAGTAATTGCAGCAAAAATTTATAAAAAGCTAGTAAGTATTAAAAAAAATATTAAAAATAAGAAAAATACTTCGAGCTTTTTAAATCTTCAAAAAAAAGAATTAAAAAATAATTATAAAATTAAAATTGATTATTTAGAGTTAAGAAATATTAATAATTTAAAAATTTCAAGTACAAAGAAAAATTCAAGATTATTTATTGCTTATTATTTAAATAATATCAGGTTGATTGATAACATATAATTTTATAAAAAATATGCTCCAACACCTAAAAAAGAAACGAAACCAATTACATCTGTAATTGTCGTCACAAAAACACTTGATGCGATCGCTGGATCTATATTCATTTTTTTTAAAGTAAAGGGAACCAATATACCAAATAATCCAGCTATGATCATTGTTAGCACCATTGATATTGCTATGATCAGTGAAAGGATACTATCTTGAAACCATATCTGAACAATAAAAGCACTTATTGCTGCAAATATAATTCCATTTAAAATACCAATAGAAAATTCTTTAAATACATTTGATGAGAAGTTATTTTGAGTTAAATCATTTGTAGCTATAGTTCTTACTGTAACTGCAAGTGTTTGCATTCCAGCATTTCCACCCATTGAAGCTACAATAGGCATTAAGAAAGCTAACACTACCATTTGTTCAATGGTTGCTCCAAATAAACTAATGCACCATGTAGCTAGAAAGGCAGTAAATAAATTAAGTAATAGCCAATTGAATCTTCTCTTTGTTTTTTTTACAACTCCATCAGTAATTTCTTCATCTCCTACCCCTGCTAATCTTAAAGCATCTTCCTCAGCTTCTTCTTTTAAAACTGTCAAGACGTCATCGTTCATAATCATTCCAACCAATTTATTGTTTTTGTCTACAACAGCGGCTGAATTCAAATTATAATTTTCAAATAAGTTAGCAACTTCTTCTTTATCCATTTCAACAGGAATTAATAATTGAGATTCAGACATAATTGTTGCCATTTTAGTATCACGTGGTGTTGTCAAAACTCTAGATGAAGGAACAGTACCTATTGGTTTAAAATCCTCATTGACAATAAAAATTTCTAAAAACTCTTCTGGTAAATCTTTGTTTTCTCTTAAATAGTCAATTGTTTGACCTACAGACCAATTACTTGGTATAGCTGTAAATTCACGCTGCATAAGTCTTGCAGCGGTATCCTCTGGATAGCTTAAGCTTTCTAGTAGAGCAAATCTATCTTTTGGTGGTAAAGAGCTAAGAATTGCATTTTTATCCTCTTCAGGTACGTTTTCTAATATAGATATAGCATCGTCTGACTCTAGACCTTTTAAGATACTAACAATAGAGTCTGAAGATAAGAAAGTAATAATTTCTGATTGAATAGACTCATTTAATTCAACAAAAACATCTGGATCAATATTAAAATTATTTAATTTAATTAAACTTTCCCTATCTCCTTCGCTAAGATGCTCGATAATATCTGCAGCGTCGGCAGGGTGCATTTCATTAAAAGAATTAGTAATGAATTGAGCATCATTATTAGCTATTTTGCTAGTAACAACTCTTATATATTCTTTATTAAATTCAAAATTTACTTTTTTATCTTTAGTTTTTTTAGTTAAAGACATAAATCTACCTATAATTTTAGGTTTGCACTATTAATACATAATAAAGATAATACAAATTATAAATGAACATAGAGATCAAAAAGTCAATAAAACCAGTAAATTATTTTGATGCTATTAATATATTAGAGTCCAGATTAAAGGATTTGTATGAGAATAATCATCAAGAATTAATTTGGACTTTGGAGCATAATGAAGTTTTTACTGCAGGTACTTCGTATAAAGAAAGTGAGATTATTGATAAATCTATTAAAATATTAGAAACAAATAGAGGTGGTAAAATCACCTACCATGGTCCAGGTCAATTAATTTGTTATTTTGTTTTAGATTTAAGAAAAAATAAAGATATCAGAAAATTTATAACAATTATTGAAAAAACAATAATTGAGACTTTAAAATTTTATAAAATAGAAACTTTTCCTGATAAAGATAATATTGGCATATGGCATAAATCTAATAATGAAGTTAAAAAAATTGCTGCAATAGGTATAAGAGTTAGCAAGTGGATTGCTTATCATGGTTTTGCGATAAATATAAATAATAACTTAGAAAATTATAAAAAAATTGTGCCATGTGGAATTTCAGATAAAGGAGTAACCAATTTAAAAAATATCAAAGATCAAGATTATTCAAAACTAAGTGATAAATTAATTAAAAATTTTATTTCTAATTTGAAAATCTAAGCCTTTTAGATTTTAAAAGTTTTTTAAAATAATCAGGCAACAATGCTGAATAAGTATGTTTTATATCATTAATTTTAAATTTAATTTGATATGAATGTAACATTAAATTTTTATTAATTCCCTTATTAGAATTTGATAATTTATATTTTATATCACCAAATATAGGATTTCCTATTGCATATAATTGTTTTCTTAACTGGTGTTTTCTTCCAGTAATAGGTTTTAACTCTAATAAACTTGCTTCTGAATTTTTATCAATAACTTTAAAAATTGTTTTTGCTTTTTCTATTATTTTTTTATCACCATCGTATCTAATTAGATCGTCATCCCAAACACCAAACTTTTTATTAATTTCCCCATGGCATATAGCTAAATAGATTTTGTGTACTTTTCTTAATCTAAATAAAGAAGTAAGCAATTGAGCGCTCTCTCTGTTTTTAGCCATAATAAAAACTCCAGAAGTATCTTTATCCAATCTATGAACAGAATATGGTTTTGTTCCCTCAAAAATTTCACTTTTAGCAAAAATATCAACTAGATTTTTTTTTGATTTAGTTCCACCTTGGACTGATATACCTGAGGCTTTATTTAAAACTACAAAGTTATCATTGTTTTCAATAATTTGATCTTCATTTGATTTTACAATTTCTTTTGAAGGTAAAAACTTAATCTTTTTTTGTTGAATTGTATCTTTAAATTCAATGTTGAATATACTTATTTCATCATTTGTTTTTATTTTAAAAGAACTTTTAACTTTCTTTTTATTAAGCTTTATTTTTCCTGTTCTTAAATATTTCTCAACAAGACCTTGTGGAATTTTACCAAATTTTAATCTTATCCATCTATCTAAACGCATATCGTTACACGTTGAATCAACGATGTAAGATTTTTTCATGATTTAGGATTTATGCTGTAGCTTGTTTTTTCTCTTCCGTTTTAGGAGATTCTTTAGATATATCTTTTTTTGGTTTATCAACTCTTTTAGCTTCTACATCTCTATCAACAAATTCAATTATTGCCATTGGAGCATTATCTCCATATCTAAATCCAGCTTTAATTATCCTTGTGTAACCACCTTTTCTATTCTGATATCTTTTAGAAAGTGTTTTTTTAACTTTATTAGCTGATTTAATATCTTGTAGTTTAGAAACCAACATTTTGGTTGTCTGTAAAGTTTCTTTTTTACCTAATGTTATTATTTTATCCGCTTGAGGTTTTAGAAATTTAGCTTTTGGCAAAGTAGTTTTAATCTGCTCATATTTAATTAAAGAATTAAGCATATTCTTAAGTAAAGCTTTTCTGTGCTCTGATGTTCTATTTAACTTCTTATTTGCCAAACCATGTCTCATTAAATTGCTTCCTCCAATTTCTTAGACATTTCTGCAATATTGTCTGGTGGCCAGTTAGGAATTTCCATTCCTAAATATAAAGACATACCTGTTAAAACTTCTTTAATTTCATTTAATGATTTTCTTCCAAAATTAGGTGTTCTCAACATTTCACCTTCAGATTTTTGAACTAGGTCACCGATATATATAATATTATCATTTTTTAAGCAGTTCATTGATCTTACAGATAACTCTAACTCATCAACTTTTCTTAGTAAGTTTTTGTTAAACTCAGGTTCTGTAGAAACTTCTTTTACAGGGGCTTCAACTGGCTCATCAAAGTTTACAAACATTTTTAGCTGATCTTGGAATATTCTAGCTGAATAGGCTACAGCATCTTCAGCAGAAATCGATCCATTAGTTTCAACTTCCATAATTAACTTATCATAATCTAATGCTTTACCTTCTCTAGCAGTACTCACTGAGTATGAAACTTTTTTAACTGGACTATAAAGTGAATCTATAGCGATAAGCCCTAATGGTGGTTCTTCAGGTTTATTTAATTCAGCAGGAACGTAACCTTTACCTGTATTAACATTCATTTCCATATGAAAAGTGGTATTCTCATCTAGATTACAAATAACTAAGTCAGGATTTAAAATTTCAACATCTGCAACTGGAGCTATATCCGAAGCTTTAATTTCTCCAGGTCCTTTTGCATCTAAAATTAATTTTTTCGTACCATCTGAGTTACTTTTTAATGCTAAAGATTTAACGTTTAAAACAATATCTGTAACGTCTTCTCTTACACCTTTTATTGAAGTGAACTCATGTAAAACGCCATCAATTTGAATAGAAGTTACAGCAGCACCTCTTATTGATGATAATAAAATTCTTCTTAAAGAATTTCCTAAAGTTAATCCATAACCTTTTTCCAGTGGTTCTGCTACAATCTTTGCATGTGTTAAGTCATCACTAATTTGAACGTCTAGTTTAGACGGCTTAATTAACGACTTCCAGTTTTTTACATTAACATTTTCGACTTCCATTAAACTCTCCTTTTCTTTGGTGGTCTAGTTCCATTATGAGGCATAGGTGTAGTGTCTTTGATTGACAAAATTTTAAATCCTCGGGCTTGTAATGCTCTTAAAGCTGTTTCTCTTCCTGATCCAGGTCCTTTTACTTCAACAGATAAAGTTTTCATTCCATACTCAAGTGCTTTAGAAGCTGCAGCATCTGCTGCAATCTGTGCTGCATAAGGAGTAGACTTTCTTGATCCTTTAAAACCTTTTTGCCCAGCAGATGCCCACGAAATTACGTTTCCATTTGTATCTGCTATAGAAATTATAGTATTATTAAATGTTGATTGCACATAAGCAATTCCATTTAAAATATTTTTTTTAACTTTCTTTTTTTTTGAGTAAGAACTCTTTACACTTTTTTTTGAAGACTTTTCAACCTTCTGATCTTTGTTCTCAACTTTATCAGCTTTAGCCATAACTATTTTTTAGTTGGTGTTAATTTTTTTCCTGCAATTGCGATTGCTTTTCCTTTTCTTGTTCTTGCATTACATCTAGTTCTTTGTCCTCTAACAGGTAATTTTTTTCTATGTCTTGTTCCTCTGTAACAAGCCAAATCAATTAATCTTTTAATACTTAGTGAATAATCTCTTCTTAAATCACCTTCGACCTTAAAGTTTTGGTCAATGTATTCTCTAATTTTTAAAATCTCTTCATCAGTTAGTTCATTTACCCTTTTGGCTCTTGGGATTTCTAAAGATGAACAAATTTGTTGAGAAAATTTATCACCAACTCCGTAAATATAAGTTAAACCTATATGAACAAGCTTATTCTGTGGAATGTTTATACCTGCGATACGAGCCATAATTTTTGTGATAAATTGTGCCTTTTATATAAGAAGATTAATCAAAGTCAACGTCTTATACATTGATAAAAGCCTCTATTTTCCTTGTTATTTCTTCAATTTCTAAACTTCCATCAATCTCCTTAAAATTTGGATTCTCTGAGTAAAAATTTAGAACTGGTTGGGTTGTTTCCATGTATTTCTCATACCTTTTAATTATAGTGCCAGAGTCATCATCAGACCTATTTTCTATGATTTTTCTCTTTTCAAGTCTTTTAAGAATTGTTTCTTTATCTACATTTAGAAATAAAATTAAATCTATGTTCTGGTTTGAATTTTGTAGTAATACTTCTAAATTTTTAGCCTGACTTAATGATCGAGGATATCCATCAAAAATTAATTTATTTTTTTTTTTAGGATCAGATATTAAATTTTCTATAAGTTCATTAACAATATCATCACTTATAAATTTTCCATTCTTCATATCATTGGTTATTGCTTTGCCAATGTCTGATTTTTTTTTGATTTCTTCTCTTAACAGATCACCTGTTGAAATTTGAAAAGCATTTAATCTGTTAACTAAATATTTAGACTGAGTACCCTTTCCAGCACCAGGTGGTCCAAATAAAATTATATTCACTTACTTACCAAATTTAGTTTTTTTAATTAGTTGTTCGTATTGAGAGCTCATTAACCTTGTTTGAATTTGAGTCACAGTATCAATAGCAACAACAACAACAATTAAAATTGATGCACCGCCTAAATAAAAAGGAATTGGATAATTTGCAATTAAAAATTCTGGCATCAAACAAACTAAAGTTAAATAGAGAGCTCCAATTGTAGTTAATTTTGTTGAAATATTTTGTATATACAATGCAGTACTTTCACCAGGTCTAATTCCTGGTACAAAGCCTCCATACTTTCTTAGATTCTCAGCTGTTTCAGTTGGATTGAAAGTTATAGAAGTATAAAAAAAAGTGAAAAATATTATTCCTGATGCATAAAGTAACATGTAAA
This sequence comes from uncultured Pelagibacteraceae bacterium, assembly GCA_902590535.1. Lineage (GTDB taxonomy): Bacteria > Pseudomonadota > Alphaproteobacteria > Pelagibacterales > Pelagibacteraceae > Pelagibacter. The sequence goes on along the minus strand of CACIXF010000008.1, from coordinate 16,812 downwards.
GAGGTTGCCCTTGTGTGAAATAAGAGCTTAAGTTTAAAAATGTTTCGTTGTTAGAAAATGAAAAATTTGAAAATGTTACTGGTAGTAATAAAAGTGCTGAGGCAAAAATTGCTGGAATTACTCCAGCCTGATTAATTTTTAATGGTAGATGTGATGACTCACCTCCATACATTTTGTTTCCCATTTGTCTTTTGGGATAATTTATTAGAATTTTTCTTAGCGCTCTTTCCATAAAAACTACAAATAGAATTGTAACTATTAATAGAACAAATATAGCTAAGATCATAAATGTTGAAACTGCACCTGTTCTACCTAATTCAAAAGTTGTAACTAAAGCTCTTGGTATTTCAGCTACGATACCAGCAAAAATTATTAACGATATACCGTTACCAATCCCTCTTTGAGTAATTTGTTCACCTAACCACATTAAAAATATTGTTCCTGCAACAATAGTTGTAACGGTAGTTATTTTAAAAAAAGCTCCTGGATTAATTACTAAGTCAGCTGATGACTCTAAACCTACAGATAAACCATATCCTTGCACTGTTGCAAGTAACACAGTTCCATATCTAGTAATTTGTGTAATTTTAGCTCTTCCTGCTTCACCTTGAGCTTTAAGATTTTTAAAATAATCAGAAACCCCAGTCAAAAGTTGAACTATAATTGCTGAAGAAATGTAAGGCATTATACCTAATGCAAATATAGCCATTCTGCTAACCGCACCTCCTGCAAAAACATTAAACATGCCTAGTAATCCTTTTTGATTACCTTCCATCATTATTTTCAATTGCTCAGGATCTATACCTGGTAAAGGTACAAACGTTCCAAATCTATAAACGGCTAGTATTAAAATAGTAAATATGATTCTATTTCTTAAATCATTTGTTGATGATGACGCACTCATATAAGCAAACTATTTTTTTAATTGAATAGATCCACCAATTTTCTCTAGTTTTTCTATTGCTGATTTAGAGGCTAAGTCAGCTTCAATATTAATTTTATTTTTCACTTCGCCAGATCCTAAAATTTTTAATTTTTTTGAGTTTTTATTTATTAATTTAAGTTTTTTTAATAATTCTGAATTTAATACTTCATTTGGATTAATATTTTTTTTGTCTATATAAGATTGAATTTTATTTAGATTTAAAATTGCAACACTCTCTTTTGATATCGGGTTAAAACCTCTTTTTGGAAGTCTTCTGTATAATGGCATTTGACCACCTTCAAAACTTTTTATTGCTACCCCAGATCTTGATTTTTGACCTTTAACACCTCTGCCTGATGTTTTCCCTTTTCCTGAACCAATTCCTCTTCCAACTCTGGTTTTAGCTTTATTAATTTTTTCTCTATTATTTAAACTAATCATTATCCTCTTTTTTCAATTATTTCAGAAATTTTTTTATTTCTAATCGCTGATATTTGTTTTGGTGAATTTTGTTTCATCAACGCTTTCATTGTAGCTCTGATAACGTTGTGCGCATTAGAAGTTCCCATTGATTTTGCAACAATATCTTTTACTCCTAAAACTTCACATACCGCCCTAACAGGTCCACCTGCTATAATACCTGTTCCCTTAGACGCTGCTCTTAACACTATTCTACCTGAACCATCTTTTGCCTTAACATCATGATGTATCGTTCTACCTTCTCTTAATGGTATAAAGGTAAGTTTTCTTCTTGCCATTTCATTTGCTTTTTTAATAGCATCAGGTACTTGTTTTGCTTTTGCATGAGCTATACCAATTTTTCCAGCTTGATTTCCAACCACTACAAGAGCTGAAAAGCCAAATCTTCTTCCACCTTTAACAACTTTAGTAATACGGTTTATGTGAACTAATTTTTCTAATATATCGTCTGTTTTTTTATCTTTAAAATTTTCCATAATTAAAATTCCATTCCATTTTCTCTTAAGGTTTCTGCAAATACTTTAATCCTTCCATGATATTTATATGACCCTCTATCGAAGTAAATTTTAGTAATTTTTTTCTCCTGAGCTTTTTTAGCTAATTTTTGAGCAACTAATTTAGATAATTCAGTTTTATTAACTTTATCTATTGATTTAAGATCTTTTTCTACTGATGAAGCAGATAACAAAGTTACATTTTTTTTATCATCAATTATTTGGGCTGAAATATTTTTTGATGATCTAGAAATACTTAATCTAAATCTATCTTTTGAAGCAACTCTTTTAACTTTGTTGCTAACTCTAAATCTTTTTCTAATACTAGTATTTAGTTTCATTACTTTTTCTTTCCCTCTTTTTTAAGAACATACTGGCCTTTTTCTCGAATACCTTTTCCTTTATATGGTTCGATTTTTCTTAATGTTTTGATTTTTGATGTAACTTCACCGACTAACTGCTTGTCAGATCCAGAAATTTTCAATGTTGTTTGTTTTTCAACAGCAATTTTAATTCCTTCAGGTATGTCAAAATTGATATCATGGCTATAACCCAATTGTAAATTTAACTGTTTCCCTTTTAATGCTGCTCTATAACCTACACCAACTAATTCTAAAGTTTTTTCATAACCTTTACTTGATCCTATTACAGCGTTATTAATTAAACTTCTATTCATTCCCCAAAGTCTTTTTGAGTTTTGATCTACTTTTTTTGGTTTAATAGAAATTTCTTTTCCTTCAATTATATCTAAATTAAACATATCTAAATCAACATTAATTGATTTTTTTCCTAAAGGTCCCTCAATATTTATAATATTACCAGCTAATGCAACTTTTACTTTTTCAGGGATTGATATGTTTATTTTACCTATTTTAGACATTAAAATACCTTACAAATTATTTCACCACCAACTTTTTGTTTTCTTGCATCTATATCGGTCATTACTCCTTTTGGAGTTGACACAATAGCAATCCCTAAACCATTATTTATTTTAGGTAAACTATCTGCAGATGAAAAAATTCTTCTTCCTGGTTTCGATACTCTTTCAAAAGCACTAATTACCGGACTACCTGAATGGTACTTTAGTTCTAATGATAACATTGGTTTTTTTTCTTCATTACTTACTTTAAAATCTTTTATAAAACCTTCATTTTTAAGTATATCTGCAATTTTTGTTTTAAAATTGGATGAAGGTAATTCTACTTTTTTATGATTTCTAGCTTGAGCGTTCTTCACTCTTGCAATCATATCTCCTATTGGGTCACTTAAACTCATAATTTCCTTTCTACCAGCTAGATTTAACTAAGCCAGGTATCTTTCCTTGTAATCCTAATTGTCTTAATGCAATTCTTGAAATCTTTAATTTTCTGTAAACTCCATGAGGTCTTCCAGTGATCTCACATCTATTCATAACTCTTATTTTAGCTGAGTTTCTCGGCAATTTAGATAATTTTTGTTGCGCTTTAAATCTTTCTTCTAATGGAATTTTTTTATCCATTACAATTTTCTTTAATGCTTGTCTTTTCTTGTAAAGTCTATCAGAAAGCTTAATTCTTTTTTTATTTTTATTAATAGCGCTTAACTTTGCCATATTTAATTATCTCCTTTTTTAATAAATGGAAAATTCATCTTTTCTAGTAACGCAATGCTATGCTCCTTATTAATAGCTTTAATAACTATTACTATATCTATACCTCTAACTTTATCTGCTCTATCAAAGCTTACTTCTGGAAAGATTATATGTTCTTTAATACCAAATGTATAATTACCAAATTTATCAAAACCTTTTATTGATAAACCTCTAAAATCTTTAATTCTAGGCAATGCAATATTCACTAATCTATCTATGAATTCATACATTTTATTTTTTCTTAACGTAACTTTTAAACCTGCATTTGATCCTTTTCTTGTTTTAAAGTTTGCAACTGATTTTTTAAATTTTGTTGTTACTGGTTTTTGTCCAGTTATTTTAGCCAAATCTTCTTCACATGATTTTAAAATCTTAGAGTCTGTAGCATCTAAACCAAGACCCATATTTAAAACAACTTTCTCAATTCTTGGCGCCATATAAATATTTTTAAAACCAAACTGATCTTTTAATGCAGGTTGAATTTCTTTATTGAATATTTCTTTTAATCTTGGTGTCATTATTTTTTAGCCTCTTTTTTCTTAGCTGCTTTTTCATCAATTAGTTTTAAGTTAGAAATATGTATGAAACTTTCTTTTGGAAAAATTCCACCTTTTTTCTCTTTGGTTGTTTTAACGTGTTTTTTAACCATATTAATTTCTTTTACTTTTGCTCTGTTATTAGCTCTATCAATTTCAATAACTTCGCCCTCTTTTTTTTTATCTTTTCCAGTTAAAACTCTTACTTTCAAACCTTTTTTAATCATTATAAAACCTCCGGCGCCAAGGAAATAATTTTCATTTGACCTCTGCTTCTTAATTCTCTTGTAACTGGACCAAAAATCCTTGTTCCTACTGGCTCTCCTTTATCATCAACTAATACAGCTGCATTATTATCAAATCTCACTTTAGAACCATCGTTTCTATGGATACCTTTTTTAACTCTTACAACTACTGCTTTATGGACAGATCCTTTTTTAACTTTTCCTTTAGGTATCGCCTCTTTAACTGCAATTACAATTGTATCACCAATACTAGCGTATCTTCTTTTTGATCCACCTAGAACTTTAATGCACTCAATTCTTTTTGCACCAGTATTGTCAGCTACTTGTAATTCTGTTTGAACACCAATCATTATTTATTACTCTCCATAACTTGAAATTTTTTATTTTTAGAAAAAGGTTTGCTCTCTATAATTGAAACTTTATCACCAGTTTTATACTTATTATTTTCATCGTGAGCGTTATAGTTTTTTCTAACTTTAATTACCTTTTTTAGAACTGGGTGAGAATATCTACGTTCTACCATAACAGTAATTGTTTTATTTGGTTTATCGCTTATAACTACACCTGTAAGTATTTTTTTAGGCATTTGCTTTTCCTTTTAAAATTGTTTTTAATCTTGCTATTGTTTTTCTAGTTTCCCCAATTTTAGCTGGGTTTGTTACTTGTGAATTCATTTTTTGAAATCTGAAATTAAAAAGATCTTTTTTAAGCTTATCTATATTCTTCATAATTTCGTCTTTTGATAATTTTTTAATTTCTTGTTTTTTCATTATGCAAATCTCTTAATTGTTTTAGTCTTAATAGGTAATTTTGCTGACGCTTTGTATAAAGCTTCTTTTGCAATTTGTTCAGAAACACCATCAACTTCAAATAATATTCTTCCTGGTTTTACTCTGCATGCAAAGTACTCAGGTGAACCCTTTCCTTTACCCATTCTGACTTCAATTGGTTTTTTTGAAACTGGTATATTTGGAAATATTCTTGTCCAAACTCTTCCTTGTCTTTTCATATGTCTTGTTAACGCAACTCTTGCAGCTTCAATCTGTTTTCCAGTAACCCTTTCAGGTTGTAAAGCTTTTAATGCGTAAGCACCATAATTAATAGTACTTGCTCTAGTAGCAGTACCATGAATTCTACCTTTATGCGCTTTTCTCCACTTTGTTCTTACTGGTTGAAGCATTATTGTTTACCTTCCTTTTGTATTACCTTATTTGTCTCTTGGCTAAATTCTCTAGCAAAAACTTCACCTTTATAAATCCAAACTTTAATACCAATAATTCCATAAGTTGTAAGAGCCTCTGCCTCTGCATAATCTATATCAGCTCTTAAAGTATGTGATGGGATACTTCCATCTCTTAACCACTCTGTTCTAGCTATTTCATTTCCACCAAGTCTTCCACTCACAGAAACTTTAATTCCTTTGGCTCCAAGTCTAATACATGATTGCATTGCTCTTTTCATGGCTCTTCTATAAGAGATTCTTTTAACAAGCTGCTGAGCTATGTTTTCAGCTACTAAATAAGCATTAGTCTCAGGTTTTTTTACTTCTTTAATATTTAGATTAACTTCATTTGTTGTGAATTTTGAAAGATTATTTTTAATTTTGTCAATATCACTTCCTTTTTTACCAATCACAAATCCTGGTCTAGAAGTGTAAATTGTAACATAACACTTATTAGATGTTCTTTCGATCATTACCTTGGATACACCAGAGTTAATTACATTTTTCTTGATATATTCTCTAATTTTAAAATCTTCGATTAGATAATTTCCAAAATCTTTTTTCTTAGCGTACCATACAGAGTCCCATCCTCTGTTGACACCTAATCTAAAACCTACAGGATTAACTTTTTGCCCCATGCTTCTCCATTTGTTTTGCTTCTGATAAAATTATTGTAACAGTTGACCAAGGTTTTAATATTGGTGCCGCTCTTCCTTTGGCTCTTGGTCTAAATCTTTTCATAACTATTTTTTTTCCACAATATGCCTCTTTAACTATTAATTTATCAATATCGTATTGAAAATTATTTTCAGCATTAGCTACAGCTGAGCTGATAGTTTTTCTAACATCTCTAGTAACTCTTTTTTCTGAAAACTGTAAATCTCTAATTGCAACATCAACTTTTTTACCAACAATGCTTTTTAGTATTGGATTTAACTTTCTTACACTTGATCTAATACCGTTGTTAACAGACTTTACTGTTTTGTCGTTAGTTTTATCAATTTTCTTTTTTTTACCCATAATTATTTCTTCTCTGCTGTTGCTGGTTTAGCTTTTTTGTCAGCTGGTGTGTGACCAAAGAATGTTCTAGTTGGTGCAAACTCACCTAGTTTATGTCCAACCATATCCTCTGATACAGTTATTGGTATAAATTTTTTGCCATTATAAATTTGGAAACTGACCCCTACAAAATCAGGTAAAATTGTAGATTTTCTTGACCAAGTTTTAATAGGAATTTTCTTTGGATCATCTTTATACTTGTCTACTTTCTTCATCAAGCTTTCCTCTACAAACGGTCCTTTCCAAACTGCTCTAGCCATTACTTAGTATCCTTCCTCTTATTTCTTCTCTTAACTATAAATTTATCTGTTCTCTTATTATCTCGAGTTTTTAAACCTTTAGCAGATTGTCCCGTAGGTGAAACTGGATGTCTTCCTCCTGCAGATTTACCTTCACCACCTCCATGTGGGTGATCAACTGGGTTTTTAACAACACCTCTTGTATGAGGTCTTCTGCCCAACCATCTTGATCTACCTGCTTTTCCAATCTTAATGTTTTTTTGATCTGGATTACTTAAAATTCCAATTGTAGCCAAAGCTCTTGAGTCAATTTTTCGAACTTCACCGGAAGCTAATTTTATTAAACTATAGTTTCCATCTAGACCACTGATAGTAACTGATGATCCAGCTGCTCTAGCAATTTTTCCACCACCACCTGGTTGGATTTCAACATTATGTATATTGATACCCACTGGTATATCTTGTAATGGCATGCAATTACCTATTTTAATTTCTTTTTTAGGACCGCTTTCTACTTTATCTCCTATCTTAATTTTTTGTGGTGCCAAGAAGTATGCATGCGTACCATCCTCAAATTTTACTAACATGATGTAACATGATCTATTTGGATCATACTCTATTCTTTCAACAGTAGCTTCCATATCGAATTTTTTTCTGTAAAAATCTACATGTCTGTACATTTTTTTATGTCCACCAGCTCTATTAATAGAAGTGATATGACCGTTGTTATTTCTACCTTTCATTGCATTTTTAGGTGAAACTAAGGCCTTGAATGGTTTACCTTTCCATAAGCCAGTTCTATCAACTAGAATGGTACCTCTTGTAGATTTTGTATATGGTTTAAAAGTTTTTAATGCCATTTATTAAATTCCTGTTGTTAGATCAATACTCTGACCTTTTTTTAGAGTAATTATCGCTTTTTTATATCCAGATACTTTTACTTTTCTCCCTCTGGTAACTTTTGTTCTTTTTTGTTTGTTAATAATATTTATCTTAGTCACATTAACTTTGAATATTTTTTCAATATTTTTTTTTAAATTTTTCTTATTTGCACCATCTGGAACTTTAAAAACAATTTTATTTAGTTCAGATAAATTAGTTGATTTCTCAGTAACAACTGGAGAAAGGATTTTGTCGTATAAATATATCTTTTCCATATTATGAATATCTCTTTTCTAGTTCTTTTACAGAACTTTCTGTGAAAACTACTTTTTTAAATTTAATAATGTCATAAGCGCTGAAATGATTTACATCTGTAATTTTAACATTCGGAATATTTCTTACTGATTTTTCAATTTTTTCTTTTGAACTTTTATCTAAAATTATTAGTGAATTTGTAATTTCAAGTTTATTAATGATTGAGTTCATCTCTTTTGTTTTTTTAATTTCAGAACTAAAATCATTTAAAATTAATAAATTTTTATTATTATTTTTTTCTGTAATTAATGAAGCTACGCTTTGTTTTTTCTCAGTCTTATTTAATTTTCTTTTTTTATAAGCTAATTCACCTTTTGGTCCGTGAGCAATACCACCGCCAACAAATATGGGAGCTTTTCTACTAGCATGCCTTGCTCCACCAGTCCCTTTTTGAGCATATATTTTTGAAGTTGGTCCTTTTACCTCGTTCTGTTGTTTAGTTTTAGCATGTCTTCCTTTGTAATTTGCATTCGTTTTATAAAGAACGGCGCTAACTAGTTTGTGATTAATTTTTGCAGAAAAAATCTTATCCAAAACTTCAATGCTATCTTTTTTCCCGTCTATGCTAACTTTATCTAATTTCATTATTTTTTCTTTTTCTCAGGTGTTTTTTTAGCTTCTTCTGCTGCTGTTTGTTTTTCACCAATTGTCATTTTACTTATATTTTTCACTGATTTTTTAACCATCACTTCTGAATTTTTTGAACCAGGTATTGATCCTTTTAAATACAGAAGTTCGTTTTCTAAGTCAGTTTTTATTATTTCAATATTTTGCATTGTTCTTAGCTTGTCACCCATATGACCAGCCATTTTTTTTCCTTTAAAAACTTTTCCAGGATCTTGACTATGCCCAGTTGAACCATGTGCTCTGTGTGATATTGAAACACCATGGCTGGCTCTTAAACCACCAAAATTATGTCTTTTCATAGCACCTGCAAAACCTTTACCAATTGTCTTTGATCTTGTGTCTACAAATTTAATATCTTTGAATATTTCTAAACCAAACTCGTTTCCTTCTTTATAAACAGATGTATCAATTACTCTAAATTCTTTTAATTTTTTCTTAGCTTCTGTATTTTTTTTAGAAAAAACACCTTTCATTGATTTTGTTAATTTTGAATTTTTAATTTTTCCATACCCAAGTTGAACAGCTTTGTATCCTCTTTTTTCCTCTTCAATAACCTGAATAACTCTAGCTTTTTCAACCTTAAGCACAGTCACGGGAACTAACTGACCAGATTTATAGAATTCTCTCGTCATTCCTATTTTTTTTCCTAATAAAGCTATCTCGCTCATAATTAAATTTTTATCTCCACATCTACACCAGAAGCTAAATCAAGTTTCATCAATGCTTCTACAGTTTGTGGTGTTGGTTCAATGATATCAATTAATCGTTTGTGTGTTCTTGATTCAAACTGTTCTCTACTTTTTTTATCTATATGAGGTGATCTTAATACAGTGTATCTTTCAATTCTTGTAGGTAATGGAATAGGGCCTTTAATTGTAGCTCCAGTTCTTTTTACTGTATTAACAATCTCTTCAGTTGAAGCATCTAGAACTTTATTGTCATATGCTCTTAATTTAATTCTAATGTTCTGTTTTTCCATGATTAACCTGCAATCTTCTTAGTTACTTCGTCTTGAACATTTTGAGGAACTTTTGAATAATGATCAAAAAACATTGAATATTGTGCTCTACCTTGAGACATTGATCTTAAATTATTTATATAACCAAACATATTTGCCAAAGGAACCATTGCTGTAATTACAGTTGCGTTACCTCTTTGCTCTTGGGTGCTGATCTGGCCTCTTCTACTGTTTAAATCACCTATAACATCACCCATGTAATCTTCAGGAGTTACTACTTCCACTCTCATTACAGGTTCTAATAATTTTAGACCACCTTTTGTACAAGCCTCTTTAAAACAAGCTCTACTTGCTAATTCAAACGCTAAAACGCTTGAGTCAACATCGTGATGTAAACCATCTAAGATTGTTACTTTGTAATCAATCATTGGAAAACCAGCTAAAATTCCAGTATCTGAGACTGTTTCTATACCTTTTTCAACACCTGGAATAAATTCTTTTGGAATAGCCCCACCTTTAATTTTGCTCTCAACATCTCTACCTTTACCAGGTTCTTGAGGTTCTACTAAAAGTTTAACTTTTGCAAATTGACCTGCACCACCACTTTGTTTTTTGTGAGTATATTCAACCTCTGAAGCAGCTTCTATGGTTTCTCTATAAGCAACCTGTGGAGCTCCAACATTGGCCTCTACTTTAAATTCTCTTTTCATTCTATCAACAATAATATCCAGGTGTAGTTCACCCATTCCCTTAATAATTGTTTGTCCTGACTCTTCATCTGATGTAACTCTAAAAGAAGGATCTTCCTTAGCTAACCTGCCTAATGCTTCACCCATTTTTTCTTGGTCCGCTTTTGTTTTTGGTTCTACTGCAATTTCAATTACTGGATCAGGGAACTCCATTGGTTCAAGAAGAACAGAATTTTCTTTGTCACATAAAGTATGTCCTGTAATAGTATTTTTTAATCCTGCTAAAGCAACTATATCACCTGCATTAGCCTCTTTAATATCTTCTCGAGAGTTTGCATGCATTAAAAGCATTCTTCCAACTCTTTCTTCTTTTTCTTTAGAAGAATTGAAGACTGCTGTACCAGTTTTGATTGTACCAGAATAGATTCTAATAAAAGTTAGTGAGCCAACAAATGGATCGTTAGCCACTTTAAAAGCTAAAGCAGAAAATGGAACACTATCTTCAAATTTCATTTCCATTTCATCTTCACTACCTAATTTAGTTCCTTTGATAGATCCAATATCTACGGGACTTGGTAAGTAGTTCACAACTGCATCTAGTAAAGGCTGAACACCTTTGTTTTTGAATGCTGAACCTGTCAAAACTGGAACAAAACTAAAATTTAGAGTTCCTTTTCTTATACATTTGACTAAATCTTCTTCTTTAATTTCATCGCCATTTAAATAGGCTTCCATTAGCTTTTCATCTTGTTCAACAGCTGTTTCAACTAATTCTGTTCTATATTTTTCTGAAATTTCTTTTAAATCTTCTGGAATTTCTTTGTATTCCCATTCAGCTCCTAGTGCCTCATTTTTCCAAACTTGAGCTTTCATTTTAACAAGATCAACTACACCAGATAAAGAGGCTTCAGCTCCTATAGGGACTTGCACAACCAAAGGTTTGGCACCTAATCTATCTCTAATCATGTCTACACATCTAAAAAAATCAGCACCTGTTCTGTCTAATTTGTTTACAAAACAAATTCTTGGTACTTTATACTTATCGGCTTGTCTCCATACAGTTTCTGATTGCGGCTCTACACCTGCAACACCATCAAAAACAGCAACAGCACCATCTAAAACTTTTAAAGACCTTTCTACTTCAATGGTAAAATCAACGTGACCAGGCGTGTCTATAATATTAATTCTATGATCATTCCAAAAACAAGTAGTGGCCGCAGAAGTAATTGTAATTCCTCTTTCTTGTTCTTGCTCCATCCAATCCATTGTTGCAGCACCATCGTGTACTTCACCAATTTTGTGACTCTTTCCTGTGTAGTATAGAACTCTTTCAGTAGTAGTTGTTTTACCGGCATCTATATGAGCCATGATCCCAATATTTCTGTATTTATCTAATGTGTGAGTTCTAGCCATAATTTATTACCACCTAAAATGAGCAAATGCCTTATTAGACTCTGCCATTTTATGCACATCCTCTCTTTTTTTAACTGCAGCTCCTTTTTTTTCATAAGCATCATAGAGCTCATTAAAAATTTTATCTGCCATATGTTTATCTTTTCTTTTCCTTGCTGACTCAACTAACCATCTGATTGCTAATGCTTGTGCCCTTTTATTTTTTACTTCAACAGGAACTTGATAAGTTGCACCACCAACTCTTCTAGATCTAACTTCTACAGTTGGTTTAATGTTGTTAATTGCTTCATTAAAAATATTTATTGGTTCATCTTTCGTCTTTGTTTTAATTTTATCAATTGCATCATAAACAATTTTAGCGGCAATGCCTCTTTTGCCGTCATACATGATGTTGTTGATTAATTTTGGAATAATAGTTGATTTAAATTTTGGATCAGGAACTACATTTTTTTTTGGTTGAGTTTTTTTTCTAGACATTATTTACCTTTTTTTGTTCCATATAAAGATCTTCTTTTTTTTCTGTTTGCAACACCTTGTGTATCCAGATTACCTCTTAGAATATGATAACGAACACCTGGTAAATCTTTTACCCTACCGCCTCTAATCAGAACTACCGAGTGTTCTTGAAGGTTGTGACCTTCTCCAGGAATGTAAGCTGTAACTTCAAATCCATTTGACAATCTTACTCTGGCAACTTTTCTTAATGCAGAGTTTGGTTTCTTAGGAGTTGTCGTATAAACTTTTACACAAACACCTCTTTTTAAAGGTTGTTTTTGTAGAGCAGGAACTTTGTTCCTTGCTGCTGGTTTCACTCTTTTTTTTCTTAACAACTGATTAATAGTTGGCATAAATTTTTTTAAAATTAATTAATTTATTTTTAGATGAAAATAACTGACAGGTTATTTTGTGGCAGCGTTTAGTACCGTTAGAAGCACTACATTCCAACCAAAAACATCGCCAAATTACTTATTAATAGCCCTTTGTCAAACTAAAACTGCAATTTTTAGGCGATTTTTTTACTGATTTGTCTGGGTTTCTTCGGGTTCTGAAGCTTCTATTTTATCCTGCTCCGCTAAGAAATTATTATCATCCTCTAGAGCTTTATTGTTCCATCTATTTTTAATATTACCAGTACCTGCAGGAACTAATCTTCCAACAATTACGTTCTCTTTTAGCCCATTTAATGGGTCAACTTTTCCTTTAATTGCAGCATCGGTTAATACTCTTGTTGTTTCTTGGAACGAAGCAGCTGAAATGAATGATTCAGTTTGAAGTGAGGCTTTAGTGATACCCATTAATACTCTTTCACCTACAGCCGGTGTTTTTCCCTCTGCAACTAATTTTTCATTAGTGTTGTCAAACTTAATTCTATCAATCACTTCACCAGGTAAATAACTTGAGTCACCTGACACTTTTACCTCAACCTTTTTAAGCATTTGTCTTAAAATAGTTTCAATATGCTTATCATTTATGATTACACCTTGTAATCTATAAACTTCTTGAACTTGATTAACAAAATATTCTGTTAATTCTTTAATGCCTAAAATTCTTAAAATATCATGTGGCAGTGGTTGACCATCTAAAAGATACTCTCCTTTTTGAATTTTTTCACCTGGATTGAAATTGATATGTTTACCTTTTGGAATTAAATAATTTGAAGGTTCTGATCCATCTTCAGGAACAATAGATACTCTTTGTTTGCCTCTTACCTCTTTACCAAAAACAACACTACCATCATTCTCTGCAATGATCGCACTATCCTTAGCTTTTCTAGCTTCAAATAACTCAGCTACTCTTGGAAGACCTCCGGTAATATCTTTTGTTTTTGTAGTTTCCTTAGGTAATCTTGCAATTACGTCACCTGCATAAACTTTTTGACCATCTTTAATTGATAAAATCGAATCTGGTACTAGATAATATCTAGCTTCATTATCGTCAGCTTTTTTAATCACATTTCCTTTTTCATCTCTTAAAGTAATTCTAGGTTTTAAATCAGTACTTTTTGATTGACCTCTCCAATCAATTACTGATTTAGAAGAAATTCCTGTTGCATCGTCAGTAGTTTCTTGAATTGATACACCATCAATTAAATCTACATAACTAGCTGTACCACTTTTCTCTGCTATAACTGGTGTTGTGTAAGGATCCCATTCACATATTTTAGTATTTGCTTTGACTTTGTCACCGTTGTTGAAAAATAATCTTGAACCATAAGCAACTTTATAAACCGCTATCTGAACTCCTTTGTCATCCTCTATAGAAAGTTGAGTGTTTCTTCCCATTACAATCAAATTCTTTTTAGAGTCCTCTAAAATATTTGAGTTAATTATTTTTAAAGTTCCTTCACTTTTGGTAACTATTTGAGAATCTTGTTTAACTGAAGCTGTTCCTCCAACGTGGAACGTTCTCATTGTTAGCTGTGTTCCTGGTTCTCCAATTGATTGAGCAGATATCATTCCAATAGCTTCACCAACATGAACCATCTTACCTCTTGATAAATCTCGTCCATAGCAAGTAGCACAAACACCCTCTTTTGAACTACATGTCATTACAGAATAAACTTTAATTGATTTAACTCCTGCAGCATCAATTTTATCGCAACCTGCCTCATCAATCATTTCAGATTTTTTAATAATTACTTCTCCTGATAAAGGGTTTTTAACATCGGCAGCTGTTACTCTTCCTAATGCTCTTTCAGATAAACTAACAACCACATTACCACCCTCTAAAATTTCAGAAAGTTCAATAAATCCAGGATTATCACAATTTACTTTTGTTATTGTTAAATCTTGTGCAACATCACATAGTCTTCTTGTTAAATATCCAGAACTAGCTGTTTTAAGCGCTGTATCTGCTAATCCTTTTCTAGCACCGTGTGTTGAGTTGAAATATTCCAAAGCAGTCAATCCCTCTTTAAAGTTTGAGATAATTGGACTTTCAATAATTTCACCTGAAGGCTTAGCAATCAAACCTCTCATACCAGCTAATTGTTTCATTTGAGCGGCAGATCCTCTAGCTCCACTGTCAGCCATCATAAATACTGAATTAATTTTTAATCCTTCATCAGTTTTTTCTGTAGCTGAAATTCCCTTCATCATTTCGCCAGCAACTTTATCTGTACACTTAGACCAAGCATCAACAACTTTGTTGTATTTTTCACCTCTTGTAATTAAACCTTCAGCATATTGAGTTTCATAATCTGCAATTAATTTCTTAGTATCATCAATTAATTGAGTTTTATTTTCAGGGATTACAAGATCGTCTTTTCCAAACGAAATTCCTGCTTTAAATGCGTGTTTAAATCCTAAATCTTTAAGCTTGTCACAGAAAATTACAGTTGTCTTTTGACCACAAAATCTAAATACAACATCAATTATTTCTGAAACTACTTTTTTAGGTAATAATCTATCTACTAAAGAAAACTTAATGTTGCTATTTTTTGGTAATAAATTTGCTAATAAAAATCTTCCAGCTGTAGAAGTATATTTTTCTATTTTCTTATTCCCTTGCTCATCTACAGTCTCGTATCTTGAAATGATAGTGCTATGTACATTTATTTGACCAGATGATAATGCAAATTCAATTTGATCTGAATTTGTAAAATATCCAGCTGGTTTGTCAGATATAGGTTCTTGTGACAGATAGTAAATTCCTAAAATCATATCCTGACTCGGAACAATAATTGGTTTACCGTTTGATGGAGAAAGAATATTATTTGTAGATAACATTAAAATTCTTGCCTCTAATTGTGCTTCTAAACTTAACGGCACGTGCACTGCCATTTGGTCACCATCGAAGTCAGCGTTAAATGCAGCACAAGTTAAAGGATGTAATTCTATTGCATCTCCTTCAATTAATTTTGGCTCAAACGCTTGAACTCCTAGCCTATGAAGTGTTGGTGCTCTATTTAAAAGTACAGGATGCTCTCTAACTATTAATTCTAAAGCGTCCCAAACTGCATTTGTTTCTTTTTCAACTAATTTTTTTGCTTGTTTAATTGTTGAAGCTAAGCCTAGTTTATTTAATCTTGCATATAAAAATGGTTTAAATAACTCAAGAGCCATTTTTTTCGGTAAACCACACTCATGTAATTTTAAATCAGGACCAACAACAATTACTGATCTTCCAGAATAATCAACTCGTTTACCTAATAAATTTTGTCTAAATCTTCCTTGTTTACCTTTTAACATTTCAGCAAGAGATTTAAGTGGTCGCTTACCAGTTCCTGTTATTACCCTGCCTCTTCTACCGTTATCAAATAGTGCATCTACAGACTCCTGAAGCATTCTTTTTTCATTTCTTACGATGATATCTGGAGCTTTAAGATCCATTAATCTTTTTAATCTATTATTTCTGTTAATTACTCTTCTGTATAAATCGTTAAGATCTGAAGTAGCAAATCTACCAGGATCAGGACAAACTTATTTATGGGATGGAAGAACAGGAGAGAAATTTGATAGACCTGTTACTGTCGGAATAATCTATATGCTAAAACTTCATCACTTAGTTGAAGATAAAATTCATGCAAGATCTACAGGACCTTACAGTTTGGTTACACAACAACCACTTGGTGGTAAAGCACAGTTAGGTGGTCAAAGATTTGGTGAAATGGAAGTATGGGCACTGGAGGCATATGGTGCATCATATACATTACAAGAAATTTTAACTGTTAAATCCGATGACGTTGCAGGAAGAGTTAAAGTTTACGAGACTATAGTTAAAGGTGAAGAAAACTTTGAGTCCGGAATACCAGAATCATTTAACGTTTTAGTTAAAGAGATTAAATCATTAGCATTAAATGTGGAGCTTAATTAATGAAAAAAGAATTAACAGATCTATTTAAGGGCAGCGAAATTTCAGAAGCTCAAAATTTTAATAGTATTAAAATTTCACTTGCTAGCCCAGAGAAAATTAAATCTTGGACGTTTGGTGAAATTAAAAAGCCTGAAACAATTAATTATAGAACGTTTAGACCTGAAAAAGATGGTTTATTCTGCGCAAGGATTTTGGACCAATAAAAGATTATGAGTGTTTATGCGGTAAGTACAAACGAATGAAATTTAGAGGAATTATCTGTGAGAAATGTGGTGTTGAAGTT
>CACIXF010000007.1 GCA_902590535.1 uncultured Pelagibacteraceae bacterium | reverse complement strand
TCTTCTTCAGAAATAAAAGAAATTGGAAAAAGAATGGAAGACTCGATAAGTGAATATTTTTATAGAGCTAATTTAAATGATCCAACTGTAAATTTTGATTGGGAATATATTTTAATTGATAACAAAAAAGTAAGAAATGCTTGGTGTATGCCTGGTGGTAAAATTGCTGTTTATACAGGTATTCTCGATGTTACCAAAAATACAAATGGTTTAGCTGCAGTTATGGGTCATGAGGTAGCTCATGCAGTTGCGAAACACTCTGTTGAAAGAGCAAGTCGAGGTGTATTGCTAAATACAGGGGCAAGAATAATTGATATAGCGAGTGGTGGTGTACTATCAGATATTAACAGAACAACAGGAATGGATACTGTTGGTTTGCTAGCTCAACTTGGAATAATGAATCCTTTTAATAGAAAACAAGAAAGTGAAGCTGACTATCTTGGTATGATTTTTTCATCACTTTCTGGCTATGATATTAGAGAAACAGTAAAAATTTGGGAAAGAATGAAAGAATTTAATAAAGGGAAAGAACCACCACAATTTATGAGCACTCATCCTTCTTCTGATACACGTATTAAGCAGTTAAATGAATGGATGAACGAGGTAATTTTAGACTATCCACCAATTAAGTTAAGTTGATTGAATAAGTGGTGAGCCCTGATGGACTCGAACCATCGACCCATTCCTTAAAAGGGAATTGCTCTACCAACTGAGCTAAGGGCCCCCAAATTATTCAAATTGAATAATTGTTATATACAGAATTATTATTTTTTTTCAAATGTCAATTTTAACTTAAATCTCGTCACGTTCTACAACTTATCAATGTATTTATCGTGAAATTGATCAAAAGTGCCGTCATTAATATTTTTTCTGATCAAGGCCATTAATTCTTGATAAAAATTAATATTATGTAAAGTGAGCAACATTGAAGCTAAAATTTCATTAGTATTAAATAGGTGATTCAAATAATTTTTTGAATATTTATTTAAATTAAGATTTTCACAATCTGGATCTAAAGGAGCGTTGTCATTTTGATATTTGTTATTTTTAATATTAATTCTTCCTTGCCAAGTAAATGCTAAACCTGTTCGGCCTGATCTGGTTGGCAAAACACAATCAAACATATCTATACCTCTTTTTACAGCACCTAAAATATCAGATGGTGTCCCAACACCCATTAAATAGTGTGGCTTTTCAATGGGCAAATATTCTTTTATATCATCTAAAACATTAAACATTTCATTTTGTGTCTCTCCTACTGCTAATCCACCTACTGCATACCCATCAAAACCAATTTTAATTAATTCTTTCATTGATTTTAATCTTAAATCTTTAAAAAGACCTCCTTGAATAATACCAAACAAACCTTTATGAGGATTATTACCAAAAGCTATTTTAGATCTTTCAGCCCAATGAAGTGAAAGATCCATTGATTTTTCTATAACTTCGTAATCATTAGTTTTCTTTGGACACTCATCCATTATCATAACTATATCTGAATTTAAGCCCAATTGTATTCTAATGCTTTCCTCAGGACTTAGATAAAATTTTTTTCCGTCAACATGAGAATTAAAAATTGCACCCTTCTCTCTATCAATCTTATTTAATTTTGATAGAGACATAACTTGAAAACCGCCAGAGTCAGTCAGTATAGGTAGATCACAATTCATAAAATTATGAAGCCCTCCAGCAGATTGAATTCTTTCAACGCCTGGACGAATCATCAAATGATAAGTATTCGAAAGTATAATTTCTGAACCAGTTTTTTTTATATCATCAATAGTACAAGCCTTTACTGTAGCCTGTGTTCCTACAGGCATAAAAGCAGGTGTTTTTATATTTCCACGATGTGTTTCGATTAAACCACTTCTTGCAAATTTATTTTTTTTTAAAACGTGAAAGGCAAATTTTTTTAATGCCATTAAAAAAATTATTGAGATTTGAAACTAATAATCTTATCTGGATCAGTAACAGCACCGTTATTATTTTGATCACCTCTTTTTATTTTATCAACAAATTCCATTCCCTCGATAACTTTTCCAAAAACTGTATATTGTCGATCTAAAAAAGGTGCTGGCTGAAAACAAATAAAAAATTGACTATTTGCACTATTAGGATTTTGAGCTCTTGCCATGGATAAAGTTCCTCTATCATGTGGAAGACTATTGAATTCTTGTTCTAAGTCAGGAAAATCTGATCCACCCATTCCAGCTCTTCTAAGATCAAAATCTTTCGATTCTGAATTTCCAAATTTTACATCTCCTGTTTGAGCCATAAATCCATCAATAACTCTGTGAAAAACAACGTTGTCGTATTTACCGCTGTTTGCTAATTCCTTAATTCTTTTAACATGATTTGGTGCAACATCTTCGAACAATTCAATTTTTACGTCACCATCTTTTAATTTTAATATCATTATATTCTCCTCAGCTATTGATTGATTGGCAATAAAAAAAAACAAAATAAATATTTTAATAAAAATTTTATTCATATTTCTCTTTTAAAGACTTGATTGTACTTTTGGTAGTAAATTTTTTAATGTCACCTTTTAATTTAACAATTTCTTTTACAAATCTAGATGAAATAATTTGATTTTCTACATCAGACATCAAAAATATAGTTTCTATATTTTGGTTCAATTTTCTATTCATGCCAGCTAATTGAAATTCATATTCAAAATCAGATACAGCGCGTAATCCTCTTAGAATTATATTTGATTTATATTTTTTGCATAAATCAGTAGTTAAAGAACCAAAAGATACTACTTTTATTTTTTTTTTATTTAACTTTAGGTCTTTAAATAAAGCTTTATTAACTATTTCTATTCTTTCATCAGAACTGAATAGATAATCTTTGTTACTTTCGTCTGAAACACCAACTACTATTTTATCAAATAATTTTAATGATTTTTTTATTACATCTATATGTCCATATGTAATTGGATCAAATGTTCCAGGATAAATTGCAATTTTACTCATTAAATTAAATTATCATCAATTTTAATAGCTGAAACAACTTTTTCTTCTCCTGATAACTTAATTATTCTAACCCCTTGAGTATTTCTTCCTGCAGTTCTAATTTCTTTAACAGCTACTCTAATAACCCTTCCTTTATTAGTGGAAATTAAAATTTCATCACCTTCGAAAACTGGAAATGATGAAGTAATATTTCCATTTCTTGGTGAATTTACTATTCCTATAATTCCTTTGCCACCTCTGTTAGTAACTCTGTAATCAGTATGAGAAGTCTTTTTTCCATAACCATTTTCACTTATTGATAAAACAAACTTCTCTTTTGCTCTCAATTCAGATTTTTCATCTTTTGATTTTTTTACATTTTTATTAATTTTATCGTTATCAATAACTGACAAAGATACGATTTGATCATTTGGTGCTAACTCTATTCCCTTAATTCCTTTAGAAGATCTGCCTTTAAAAACTCTTAACTTTTTAGCTTCAAATCTAATACATTTTCCAAATTTTGTGCTTAAAATTACATCTTGATCATCTTTACAAATTTTAACACCTACAATTTTATCATTGTTATCTAATTTCATTGCAATTTTTCCAGATGCATTAATTGATGAAAAATCTTCTAAACTATTTTTTCTTACTTTTCCTTGTGCTGTAGCAAAAATTATTTGATAATTTTTTAAATCAGTTTCATCTTCAGGCATTGGCATAATTGAGCTTATTGCTTGATGATTTTTCAAAGGTAAAATATTAAATAAAGACTTACCTTTAGACGACGATGAACCTTCCGGGATTTTCCATGCTTTTATTTTGTATACCAGACCCTCTGTGGAAAAGAAGAGAACTGAAGTATGGGTATTAACAGATAATGTTTGAACAACAGAGTCTTGATCTCTAGTCGTTATACCTGACTTTCCTTTACCACCTCTTTTTTGTTTTTTTACTCCATCTAAAGAACCTCTTTTTATATAGCCTTGTAATGTGACTGTAATAATTACTGATTGTTTTTGGATCGTTTCCTCAATATCATAATTCAAAACTGCATCTATAATTTTAGTTCTTCTTGGAATAGCAAATTTCTCTTTAATATTTTTTAACTCTTCACTGATTACTTTTAAAAGTTCTTTTTTTGATGAAATAATTTTTTTATATTTGGTGATTAATTCAGCTAATTTTTTAATTTCAACTTCGATTTCATTTATTCCTAATGCAGTTAATTTTTGAAGTCTTAATTCTAAAATAGCTAAAACTTGTGGTTCAGATAAAGAATAAAGGTTTTTACCCTTTTTTCCCTCTATTAAAGATATAAATTTTTGTGATTTATTTATTTTCCATTTAGTTTTCAAAATTGATATTTTAGCATCGTCAGGTGTTTTAGATGATCTAATAATTTTAATTATTTTATCTAAATTTTCAACTGAAACTGATAATCCTATTAGTATATGAGCGCGATCTTCTGCTTTTTGAAGATCAAATTTAGTTTTCTTAATAACTACATCTTCTCTAAAAGTTAAAAAATTTGATAAAAAATCTTTTAGGGTGCAAGTTTGAGGCTTTCCTTCTACAATTGCTAAAGTATTAAAACCAAACGAACTTTCTATTTGAGTATTTTTATATAATTGTCTCTTTATAGTTTCTGGTTCTACACCGTTTCTTAAATCTATTGCTACCCTAATACCTTCTCTATTAGACTCATCTCTGATATCTCTTATTCCCTCTATCTTTTTTTCTCTTACTAACTGAGCAATCCTTTCGTTTAAAACAGATTTGTTAACTTGATACGGTATTGAAGTTATTACCAGTCTTTCACGCCCATTTTTTTGTTGTTCAATTGAGATTTCACCTCTAATCTTAAATGATCCTCTTCCATTATTATATCCTTGTTTAATTATATCTTTACCTATAATTACACCACCAGTTGGAAAATCTGGACCAGGTATATGTTTCATTAATTCTCTAATTTTAATATCTTTATTATCTATTAAGGCCAAAGTACCATCTATAATTTCACCTAAATTGTGAGGAGGTATACTTGTTGCCATACCAACAGCAATACCACCAGCTCCATTTACTAATAAATTTGGAAATTGCGATGGTAAAACGCTGGGTTCTTTCTCTGTTTCATCGTAATTGCTTTTGAATGAAATTGTGTTTTTTTCTATATCATCAATTAAATATTGCGAAACTTTTGATAAACGAGTTTCAGTATACCTCATTGCTGCTGCAGGATCGCCATCTATAGATCCAAAATTTCCTTGGCCTTGAATTAACGGTAGGCTCATAGAGAAATCTTGCACCATTCTAACCAAGGCATCGTAAACAGACTGATCTCCGTGAGGGTGATATTTACCAATAACATCTCCAACTATTCTTGCAGATTTTCTAAATTGTTTAGACCAATCATATCCGCCCTTGTACATTGCATATAAAATTCTTCTATGAACTGGCTTTAATCCATCTCTTACATCAGGTAGAGCACGACTAACAATTACACTCATTGCATAAGAAAGATATGATGAGCTCATCTCATCATGCATTGAGATTAATTTTATATTTTTATCTTTTAACTCTTCAGTATTTTTCATAGAAATTAAAATGGAATTTCATCATCCATATCTGACACTTGAGAAGAATCCTCAATATTATTTTGTTGAGTTGTGTCATTTTGAATTCCACCACCAGAATTTCCACCACCCAACATTGTGAGTGAAGAATTATATCCCTGTATAACTATTTCAGTTGAGTATTTATCTTGTCCAGATTGCTCGTCTTTCCATTTTCTTGTTGTGAGTTGTCCCTCAACATAAACTTGAGCACCTTTTTTTAAATATTGTTGAACAACATTTACTAAACCTTCATTAAATACAACTACACGGTGCCACTCAGTTTTTTCTTTTCTTTCACCTGTGTTTTTATCTTTCCAGGATTGACTTGTTGCAAGGCTTAATCTAGCTACACTTTTGCCATTTACCATTTGCTTAATTTCAGGATCTGCGCCCAAACGACCAATTAATAATACTTTATTTAAACTTCCAGCCATAATATTTAATATTTGTTAAATTAGTTAATTAGAATTATATCACAATTCTTCTGAATATTAATTTTATTAACTCAAAGCAACTAAAATTATGATGAAAAAGATAGTTATTAAGGGCGCTAAAGAACATAATTTGAAGAATGTTACTGTAGAGATTCCAAAAGACAAATTTGTGGTCATAACGGGTCTATCAGGGTCAGGAAAATCATCTTTAGCTTTTGATACAATCTACGCAGAGGGTCAAAGAAGATATGTTGAAAGTTTATCTGCATATGCACGTCAATTTTTAGATAAAATGAAAAAACCAAATGTAGATTTAATTGAAGGATTAAGTCCTGCTATTGCCATAGAACAAAAAAATACTTCAAAAAACCCAAGATCTACTGTCGCGACTGTAACAGAAATTTATGATTACATGAGGGTATTATACGCTAGAGCAGGCATACCCTACTCACCATTTACAGGTAAACCAATAACCTCTCAAACAATTACACAAATAGTTGATTTGGTTAAAAAATTACCAAAAAAATCAACAATATATATTTACGCTCCAGTGGTAAGAGGTCGTAAAGGTGAATATAAAAAAGATATTTTAAGCTACAAGAGAAGAGGATTTAGAAAAATTAAAATTGATAATGTTTTATATGATATAGAAAAATCACCTAATCTAGATAAAAAACTTAAACATGATATTTCAATTCTTGTTGATAGAATAGTTTTAAATTCAAAACTAGGAAATAGATTAGCTGAAAGTATTGAAACAGCTGTAAATTTAGCTAACGGTTTAGTTTTTGTCGAATATGAAGATGAAACACTTCCTGAGAAATTTAGAAAAATTGAAAAATTAATTTACTCTACAAAGTTTGCTTGTCCTGAGAGTGGATTTACAATTGAAGAAATTGAACCAAGACTTTTTTCATTTAACAGCCCCTATGGAGCTTGTGAAGAGTGTGAAGGAATTGGAATAAAATTAAATGTTGATCCAAATTTAGTTATTCCTGATGAAAGAAAAAGTTTAGCAGATGGAGCAATAGAACCTTGGTCAAAATCAACCACATTATATTATGCTCAAACTTTAGCATCTTTAGCAAAGCATTATGGTTTTTCTTTAGATGAAAAATGGAAAAAATTACCTAAAAAAATAAAAGATATTATTCTTTATGGTTCTGATGAGGATGAGATTAAATTTAATTATGACGATGGATATGAGAAATATTCTTATAAAAAAACCTTTGAAGGTGTAATTAATAATCTTGAACGAAGATTTTTAGAGTCTGATAGCGAATGGAAAAGAGAAGCTATTGCTGAATATCAATCGGATACGGCATGTGAAGCGTGTAATGGCGACAGATTAAAAGAGGAAGCTTTATGTGTTAAAATCAATGATCTTAATATTAGTGAAGTAACAAAAAAATCTATTTTAGATGCTGCAGAATGGTTTAAAAATTTAGAAAATAATCTAGATAAAAGACAATTTAAAATTGCTGAGCATGTTTTAAAAGAAATAAATGAAAGATTAAATTTCCTTTTAAATGTTGGTTTAGATTATTTAACTTTATCTAGAGAGTCTGGAACATTATCTGGTGGTGAGGCTCAAAGAATAAGATTGGCTTCACAAATTGGATCTGGTTTAACAGGTGTATTATATGTTTTGGATGAACCTTCAATTGGATTGCACCAAAAAGATAATGTAAAATTGATTAATGCATTAAAAAGACTACGAGATCTAGGTAACACTGTTATTGTTGTAGAGCATGACACCGAAACAATGGAAAATGCAGATCATATTATTGATCTTGGCCCTGAAGCTGGTAGTAATGGAGGTCAGATAACGGCACAAGGTTCATATGAAGATTTAAAAAAAGATAAAAATAGTATTACAGGTCAGTATCTCGCAAATAAAAAAACAATTGAAATACCAAAATCCCGACGTTTAGCTAAAAATGGAAGATTTGTTGAAATAAATGGTGCAAGTGGAAATAATTTAAATAACGTTAATCTTAAAATTCCAACTGGAACATTTACCTGTGTTACTGGTGTTTCTGGAAGTGGCAAATCTACCCTAATATTACAAACATTGTTTCATGCTTTAAATTTGACTTTAAATAATAAAGCAAGAAAAGCACCTAAATCATTTAAAGGTTATAAAGGAGTAGAATTAATTGATAAAATAATTGATATTGACCAATCTCCTATTGGGAGAACCCCTAGATCAAATCCAGCAACATATACAGGAGCATTTGGGCCTATTCGAGATTGGTTTACAAGCCTGCCAGAGGCCAAAACAAGAGGATATAAACCAGGAAGATTTTCTTTTAATGTTAAAGGAGGTAGATGTGAAGCTTGTGAGGGTGATGGTGTAATTACATATGAGATGCATTTTTTACCTGATGTTTATATACAATGTGATGAGTGTAAAGGCACCAGATACAATAGAGAAACTTTAGAAATTAAATTTAAAGGGAAAAGTATTGCTGATGTTTTAGATATGTCGGTTGATGAAGGGTGTGAATATTTTGAGAATATATCTAATATAAAAACAAAATTATTAACTCTAAAAAAAGTTGGATTAGGCTATATAAAAATTGGTCAGCAAGCAACTACTCTATCAGGGGGTGAAGCACAACGAATTAAGCTTGCAAAAGAACTTTCAAAAAGATCCACAGGAAGAACGATGTATATCTTAGATGAACCAACTACAGGTTTACATCAACATGATATTAAAAAACTTTTAGAAATACTTCATACATTTGTAAAACTTGGAAATACAGTGGTTGTAATTGAACATAATTTAGATGTTATTAAAACAGCCGACTACATTGTTGATATGGGTCCTGAGGGCGGTGTAAAGGGTGGTAATATTGTCGCCGAAGGAAAGCCTGAAGAAGTATGTAAAGTTAAGGGGAGTTATACAGGTCAATTTTTAAAACCTCTTTTAAACTAGATTTAACAACTTAAAATATTTAAAAATTAGTGTATAGTAATAAAGAATCATGAGTAGTTTATTATCATCTTTATCTAAAACAGTTCACACATCCCTTGCTTTAGCGATAATATTGTTTTTAGGATTGTTTTTTTTAAATGATGGAATAGCCTTCGATACACTATTTTGGAGCTGGTTGTTTAGATATATACATGTAATTGTAGCAATTATGTGGATTGGGTTGCTTTGGTATTTTAATTTTGTTCAAATTCCAAACATGGGAAAAATTCCAGATGAACAAAAACCAGCCATTGGTAAAGTAATAGCACCAGCTGCATTATTTTACTTTAGATGGGCTGCTGCATTAACTGTTCTTTCAGGTTTAATTCTGGCTCTTCTTAATGGATATCTTCATGATGCAATGACTTTAAGTATTGGTTCAGGTGTACCAAAACATACTGCGATAGGAATTGGGATGTGGTTAGGAATTATAATGGCATTTAATGTATGGTTTGTAATTTGGCCAAATCAAAAAAGAGCGTTAGGAATTGTTGAAAGTGATCCTGATACAAAAGCAAAATCAGCAAAAACAGCAATGCTATTTTCAAGAACAAACACTTTATTATCATTACCAATGTTACTTACAATGGTAATAGCTCAAAACTTATATTAAAAAATTAATATTGTAGCTCTTTAATATTCTTGAATTGATTTAATGACTCAGGGTTAGCTAAGGCTTCTTTATTTTTTATTTCATTTCCCTCAATTATTTTTTTGACTGCTAATTCAACAATTTTACCACTTTTGGTTCTTGGTATATCGTTTATTTGAATTATTTTTCTTGGCACATGTCTAGGTGATGCATTTTTTCTAATTTGCAATTTTAATTTTTTCAATAAGTTATCATCAAGTTGATACTTTGAATTTAAAATTACAAATAAAATTATACGAACATCATTATCCCAAGATTGTCCAACAACTAAAGATTCTTTAATTTCTTTAAAACGCTCTACCTCAGAGTAAATTTCGGCAGTACCAAGTCTTACTCCACCAGGATTTAAAGTTGTATCAGATCTTCCTGATATTATTAAACCATTATTATTTGTTATTTGAGCGTAATCACCATGGTGCCATATATTTCTATATTTATTAAAATAAGCTTTTTTATATTTAGTATCTTTATGATCATTCCAAAATTTTGAAGGCATAGATGGAAAAGGATTAACGCAAACCAATTCACCTTTTTGACCTAATATAGATTTTCCCTTTTCATTGAATACCCGAACATCCATACCCAAACCTTTACTTTGTATTTCTCCAGCATAAACTGGTTGGTATAAGTTGCCTAAAACAAAACAAGAAACAATATCTGTTCCTCCAGATATAGATGCTAAATGAACATTTTTTTTTATATTTTTATATACATAATTAAAGCAATCTGATGATAATGGAGATCCAGTAGAGCAAATAGTTCTTAGTTTTTTTAACTTATAAGCTTTCTTAAATTTATTTTTCGTTTTTCTTAAAGCATCAATATATTTGGCACTAACTCCAAATAAAGTTATATTTTCTTTATTGGCTAATTTTATAAGAAGATCATCACGTTTATACATTGGGAAACCATCAAATAATACAATTGATGCTTTTGAGGCTAGAACTGAAATTAGCCAATTCCACATCATCCATCCACATGTTGTAAAATAAAAGACATTGTCATTTTCTTTAATGTCACAATGTAGTTGATGTTCTTTCAAATGCTGTATTAATACGCCTCCATTTTTATGACAAATACATTTGGGTTTGCCTGTTGTACCACTAGAATAAAGAATTGCTAAATCATGTTCAAAATCAAATTTAGGAAATTTAAATTTTAAAACATTTTCCTTAATAATATTGTTCCAATAGTGTGTTTTGATATTTTTGTATTTTGGAAGTTTTTTTAAAATAGGCTGACCTGGATAAATAGATATAATTATATGTTTTATAGAAGGGATTTTTTTTAATATTTCAGGAATTCTCTCTAAAACATTAATTTTTTTTCCATTGTAAAAATATTGATTAGTAACAATTAAAATTTTTGGTTTAATTTGAGAAAATCTTTCTATAACACCATTAATTCCAAAATCAGGTGAGCAAGATGACCATATTGCTCCAATAGCAACAGTACCCAAAAAAGCCTCTACTGTTTCAGGTATATTTGGCATATAAGCTGCTATTCTATCTTTTGGCTTAATATTTAATTTTTTAAAATTATTTGAAATATTTTTTACATTTCTATTTAACTCATTCCAATTTCGTATCTCACGGTAACCATTTTCACTAATAAAAGTAATTGCTTTCTCTTTTGTATTTTTTGAAAGTAAATTTTCACAAAAATTTAATCTTGAATTCGGTAAAAAAGTATTTTTAAAAAATTTTTTTGTTTTTTTGACTTTTGTTTTGCTTTTAATACCTTTAACTTTTGAGAAATCCCACACACTACTCCAAAAATCACCTTGATTTTTAATTGACCAATCATGAATTTTTTTGAAATTTTCATTAAAATTTTTATTAAATCTTTCAGATATAAATTTTTCAAATTTAAATAAATTTGAATTTTTTTTTATTTTACCGGACGGTTTCCAAAGTCTTATATTCATAAAATAATTATAATACTTTGAAGTATTATAATGAAATTTTAAAAATTTTAATGATTAATTTAATTTATTTTGATCGTCATCTCTCAAAACTGTTTTTTGAGAAACTCTTAATCTTACAAGAACGGTATTCGCTATATAAACAGAGGAATAAGTTCCAAAAATAACACCTAATATCATAGCAAGTGAAAATCCTTTGAGTATCTCTCCACCAAAAAAATATATAGCTAATAAAGCCAGTAAAGTAGTTGCAGATGTTATTATTGTTCTTGATAAAGTTTCATTAATTGAAATATTTGTTAATTCAAAAATTTTTATATCTGAATATTTTCTTAGATTTTCTCTTACACGATCAAAAATGACCACTGTATCATTCATAGAATATCCAACTATTGTTAGCACTGCTGCTATAATTGATAAATTAATTTCTAAACTAAATAGTGAAAAAACACCTAGAGTTACAATTACATCATGGAACAAAGCTAAAATAGCACCCAAGCTAAATTGCCATTCAAATCTTATCCAAATATAAATTAACATTAATGTTAAAGACAAAGATATTGCTATTACACCAGATTTTAATAATTCAGCACTTACCTTTGGCCCAACATTCTCTACCCTTCTAAAATCATAGTTATTTCCAAAAGATTTATCTAAATTAGTTTTAATTTCTTCAATGATGTTTTTTTTATTATCTTTGTTTTCAAATTTAACTAAAAAATCTGTATCATTACCAAATTTCTTTACTGAGACATCTCCTAAATCCATTTGATTAAATCTATCTCTTAATGAACTTACATTTATTTTAGAATCTGAAGCTCTTAATTCAATTAAAGTACCACCTTTAAAATCTATACCAAAATTAAGTCCTTTAAAAATTAACAATAATAATGAAACAACAATTAAAATCGATGATAGTAAATTAAAGTGGTTATAATATTTATTAAAAGCAATCATTA
This sequence comes from uncultured Pelagibacteraceae bacterium, assembly GCA_902590535.1. Classification (GTDB taxonomy): domain Bacteria; phylum Pseudomonadota; class Alphaproteobacteria; order Pelagibacterales; family Pelagibacteraceae; genus Pelagibacter. The sequence goes on along the minus strand of CACIXF010000007.1, from coordinate 34,372 downwards.
TATTAAATTTTCCTTATTTTTATTTCTTGCTACGTAAATACTAGTGAATAATCTAGCTATAAAATAAACTGAAAATAGCGTTGTAAATATTCCAACTCCTAAAGTTACAGCAAAACCTTTGACTGGGCCTGAACCCATAAAAAATAAAATAATTGCAGCTAATAATGTAGTAATATTGGCATCTAAAATAGCTGTTCTTGATTTAGTATAACCACCATCAAAAGCCAAAATATTATTAGACTCATCTTTTAGTTCTTCTTTAATTCTCTCAAAAATTAAAACATTTGCATCAACAGCCATACCTACAGTTAGAATAATCCCTGCAATACCAGGTAATGTTAAAGTGGCCTCGAATAAAGTTAAAACACCTAAAAGTATAAATAAATTAACTATTAGAGTCACATTAGTTATTAATCCAAAAATTTTATATTTTACGAACATAAAAATTATGACCAACATAAAACCTATTGCTAAGGCAATCATTCCTGCATTAATTGAATCTTGTCCAAGATCTGGTCCAACTGTTCTTTCTTCAATAATTTCTAATGGAGCTGGTAATGCTCCTGATCTTAATAATAAAGCCAGATCAGTTGCTGTTTGAAAAGTAAAGCCACCACTTATCTGACCAGATCCACTGGCAATAGTATCTCTAACTACAGGTGCGCTAATAATTTTTCCATCTAAAACAATTGCTAATTGTTTTCCAATACCAGTTGAGGTTGCCTTACCAAACCTTTTTGCACCTACTCTATCTAAGGTAAATGAAACAATTGTTTGGTTAGCTTGAGTGTCCATTTTTGGTTGAGCATCAAGTAAATTTTCACCACTTATTATAATTCTTTTACTAACTGTGGCTTCTTCTTGTCCATTTTCAAATTTTAACTTTTCAACACCAAAACGATCATTTTCGTCATTTGTTACAAATCGAAAAGTAAGGTTTGCCGTTTTACCAAGCAATGATTTTATTCTCATCGGATCATCTAATCCAGGTAGCTCTACTAAAATTCGGTTATTTCCTCTTTTAAGTATGTTTGGTTCATTAGTTCCAACCTCATCTACCCTTCTTCTAACTATTTCTATAGCTTGATCTTGAGAAGAATTTTTTAGTTTAATTAAACCCTGTCTTGAAAAATTAACTTTGAAATTTAACCCTGTATCCTCAATTTCTAACTGATGTGATTTAAATCTTGGGTAATAAGGATTAAGATCACTATTTTCATCCTGAAAAACTTCTAAGACAGATTGTTTATCATTTTCTATTACATTAAAAAAAATATTTTGATTTTCTATCTTTATATTATTGATCTTAATATTTTTTTCTTTGAAGTAATTTCTAATGGTTGTTGTTAAATTTTGTAGTTTTTGTTCAATTACAGGTTCATTATCAATTTCAAGTAATAGATATGATCCACCTTGAAGATCTAATCCTAGATTAATTTTTTTATCAAAAAAATCATCATCAAATTTAAAAAGATTTGATGAAGCTATCAAAATAAATAAAACTGAAAAAAGACTTATAAATAAAATTCTTAACTTAGAGAAATAAAGCACTTAACTAAAAATAATTATTTTTTAACTTCTTGAGTATTTGTATTAACAAGACTTTGAATACCAGTTGATTTAACTATCTCAACTTTTACGTTTTCAGCAATTTCTACTTCAACTTTGTCATTGTCTATAAGTCTCTCTACTGTACCTGTAATTCCACCAGAAGTAACAACCTTGTCACCTCTCTTAAGACTTTCAACCATTGCTTTGTGCTCTTTAACTTTTTTTTGCTGTGGTCTGATTAAGAAAAAATAAAAAATAACAAATATTAAAATTAACGGTATAAATTGTCCTATTCCTGAGCCTTCCATAAATCTCCTTATAAATTATGTGAATACTTATACTATCTATGTAATTAAAACAACTTTATTTAGCTGAAATCAATTCCAAATTATTCATATACGGTCGCAGAACCTTAGGAACAATAATCGAACCATCTTTTTGTTGGTAGTTTTCTAGTACAGCAATTAAAGTTCTACCCACAGCTAAACCACTTCCATTTAATGTTCCAACAAAAACAGTTTCCTTGTTTTTATTTTTATATCTTGATTTCATTCTTTGTGCCTGAAATGTTGAACAAGAAGAGCAAGATGATATTTCACGATACTTGTTTTCTGACGGTAACCACACTTCAATATCATAAGTTTTTTCTGCACTGAAACCCATATCACCTGAACATAAAATTACTTTCCTATAAGGTAACTCTAGCTTATCAAGAATATCTGTTGCACAATTTGTCATACGCTCTAATTCTTCTAGACAATTTTCTTTTTCCACAATACTTACCATCTCAACTTTATAAAATTGATGTTGTCTAATCATTCCTTTGGTATCTTTTCCATAACTGCCTGCTTCCTTTCTAAAACATGGGGTTGAAGCAACAAATCTCATTGGTAAATCTTTTTGGTCAAGAATTTTATCTTTAACAATATTTGTTAAAATTACTTCAGCAGTTGGAATTAAAAATTTTCTATCAGATCCTTCATCAAATTTTATTTCAAATTGATCGTTTTCAAATTTTGGTAATTGACCTGTTCCATACATTGTATTATCAGAGGCAATCAATGGAGGTGAGATTTCTTGATAACCATTTTGAACAATATGAATATCTAGCATAAAGTTAGATAAAGCTCGTTCTAGTAATGCTAACTCTTTTTTAACAAATACAAATCTTGACCCTGTTGTTTTTGTTGCAAGATCAAAATCAAGCATGCTTAATTTTTCACCAAGTTCGTAATGAGATTTAGGTTTAAAATCAAACTCAGGAACCTTTCCAGCTTTTAAAACTTCTACATTATCATTTTCATCTTTGCCATTTGGAACATCTTGATGAGGTATATTTGGTATACTCGATAAAATATTATCTAATTCAGTTTTAGTTTTTTTTTGTTGTTCAGAAATTTTTTCTAATTCCGCTGATATTTCTTTAGATTTTTTAAATAAACTTTCATCTTTAGATTTTGAAATATCTTTTTTTTCTTTTTCTAAATTTTCTTTTTTTTGAATTAAATCTCTATTTAACTCATCAAGCTTTTTTAAATTATTAAAATCAATTTTAACTGAACGTTTTTCAAGATCTTTTTCAAATTTTGAAAAATCCTTTCTAATTTCTTTTAAATTATGCATCAGTCTTTTCTAAATTTTTGTTTTCTATAAATTTTACTGAAAATATTGATAATTCATATAAAATTAATAATGGAATTGCTAAACCTATTTGTGTAATTGGATCTGGTGGTGTAAGTAATGCAGCTGCAGCAAATATAATTACTACCACATACTTTCTTCTTTCTTTTAAAAATTGACTGTCAACAACACCTATTCTTGCTAATAAACTCAAGACTATAGGTAGTTGGAAACTTATTCCAAATGCAAAAATTAATTTCATAACAAGTGACAAGTATTCATTTACTTTGGCTTCTAATTGAATTGGTAAACTTGTAGACATTCCTGTGCTTTCAAATGATAAAAAGAATTTAATAGCTAGAGGCATTATCAAATAGTAAACAAGCATACCTCCTAAAAAGAAAAGGATTGGTGTTAATACAAGATATGGGAGTATGGCAACTTTTTCATGTTTATATAATCCAGGTGCAATAAATTTCCATATTTGCATTAGAATAAAGGGACAAGTCACGAAGAAAGCTGTGAAAAAGGAAACCTTAATATAAGTTAAAAAAGTTTCTTGTAAGGCTGTAAAAATGAGCCTTCTGTCCGATCCATCATCTTTTACAGCTTGAGCGAATGGATCAACTAAAAAACCGTAGATATATTCTGCAAATATATAACAAATAACAAAAAAGATTATTAAAAATATAAAACTATGTATTAATCTTTTTCTTAGTTCTGTTAGATGGCTAACAAATCCACCTTCATTTTCTTCATTGCTCATCTTTTTTTGTTTCTTTTTTTATTTCATTATCAATTTTTTTTTCTTCATCAATTTCTAAATTAGAAACTTCATTTTGAATGTTGCTCACATATCTTTTTGCAGTCCCTATCCAAGACCCTGCTTTTTTTAACATGATTGGAAAATCTTTTGGACCAAGAACAACGATTGCAATACCAACAACAATCAATATCTCAAACCAACCAATAGTAGGCATGTGATTTAATCTTTATTTTCTGAGTCTTTATTTTCGTCGGATATATTTTTTGGCTCTGTATCGTCAGTAACATCTGACGCCATTCCTTTTTTGAAACTTTTAATTCCCTTAGCTACATCACCCATCAGACTAGAGATTTTACCTCGTCCAAATAATAAGACTACCAATATAACTACGATTGCTATTTGCCAAATTCCTATGCTCATGAAAAACTTATAACCTTTTTATGGTTAATTTAAAAGTTACTTTTTTGTTAATCTTTCTCTTCTGTATCAAGAGTGCTGTTTAGCATCTCATCAATATTGGAATAAATATCCTCTTTTTTTTCTTCTTGTTTTTCTTTGTAGAATTTTCCTGTTCCAAAAATTGCATTATCAATACTAGAACTATCAATTAATCCAGCAGCACCTAATTCATCAATTGTTGGTAAATCAGATAATTTTTGAAGATTAAAATGACTTAGAAATTCATCAGTTGTAACGTACTGAATTGGTCTACCCGGTACATCTTTACGACCACCTGGTTTCACCCAGTTGAGTTCCATCAATATTTCAAGAGTATTCGTTCCAAATGCAACTCCTCTTATCTCCTCAATCTCTGCTCTAGTAACAGGTTGATGATATACAATTATAGCCAAAGTCTCCACTGCAGCTCTAGAAAGTTTTTTTTCAACTGTTCTTTCTTGCGACATGATGTTTGACAAGTTAGGAGAAGTTCTGAAGGACCACTTTTCTTTTATACAAACCAGATTAATTCCACGTTTAGAGTATTCTTGCTGCAACTTTTCTAATGATTTAGAGACGCTACCTTTTTTAGTAATTTTACTTTCAATTGTATCAATATCTAATGGTTCTGCAGCAGCAAAAATAACTGCTTCAATTTCTTTTTCTAAATCAGTTAACTTAGACGGAAATTTAACAATATTATCTTTTGTAATCTTTTCTTTTTTAATCATTATTTTCCTTCACATAAATATCATCAAATAATTTATCTTGTTTCATAGTTAAATTTCCTTCTTTAACTAATTCTAATGATCCAGCAAATATACCTGCTTTACCCGTACGTTTATATTTTGAATTACTTTTAAAATTTTGAGGAATTAAATCATCTAATTTCTTCCAATCTATTAATTTACCAAAAAATTCTCTTATTATTTTAATTCCATCCTCAGGAGTAAATACTGGTAATTTAGGAATATTCATTTTTTGAAAATCCTTAGTCATAATAATTGTTGAATATGACTTGAGAAGCTCAAACAAACTTAAATTATATTCTGTGCTATAAATAGATCTTATATTTCCCTTCATTCCTCTTGATCGAATTTCTCTTCCCAGTCTTTTCCTTTTTAACATTTGTTCAGAAAGCAATCTTATCAATTCTAATTTTTTAAGTTGTAATTTTAATTTTTCAGCAACTTCTTGAACTTTAAATTCTTCTTCTGGTGTTCCTGGAAGTAATAATTTAGATTTTAAATAAGCTAACCAAGTTGCCATCAATAAATATTCTGACGCAATTTCCAAATTTAAATCTTTTTCTTTTGTAATATAATCATGAAACTGATCTGCTAATTTTGTAATTGATATCTCTTCAAGATCTACCTTTTGAGCTTTTGCTAAATCTAAAAGGACATCAAGAGGACCATTATAGTTATTTATATCAACATTAAATAATGCAGAATCAGAAACAGTCATGATCAGATATTAACTTAAAATTTTATAAAATAACGATGTTTTTTTAATAATAAAATTACTAACCTTTGGTGAATTATCACCAACTGTCTTCATTTCAGACAATTTGCCATTACAATGAAGGGCAAGATTACAACCTGCGCTAAATGTTTTAATAGTATTAGTTTTTAAATCATCTTTTAAACTTTTCATTGATAAATCATCTGAAATTAAAATGTTTTTGAAGCCAATTTTTTTTCTAATTAAATTTATAATTTTTTTAGAGTGTGTAGCTGTATTTAATCTATCAATACTTCGATATATTACATGTGCTGTCATTGCAAAATAGCTTTGTTTTTTCTTGAATGGAAAAAAATCGTTTTTATTCAAATAATTAAAGTTTTTGGTAACTATAGGAGTAAATTTATGACTATCTACCTTAGCTAATCCATGCCCCGGTATGTGTTTCATCACAGTTCCAATGGAATTTTCATGAAAATAATCAATACAAATATCTCCAATTTTAGAGATATTTTTTTTATTTTTTGAAAAAGACCTATCACCTATAATGTTGCTAGCTCCTTTAACTCTAAGATCTAAAACAGGAACGGTATTTATGTTAACACCGATTGATTTAAGCAAATACGAAGTTTTATCGATAAATAATTTATAAATAATATTAAATTTTTTCTTATCTTTTGTGAATAAATTGCCAAAATATTCAGAAGTTAAATTGTCAAATGAAATAATTTTACCTAATCTATTTACTCGTCCTCCTTCTTGATCAATTAATATTGGGTATTTTTTGTCTTTAAATATCTTTTTTATTTTATCAGTTAATTTTTTAGTTTGTTCAATTGAACTTATGTTTCTTGAAAATAAAATAACTCCCCATGGTTTATATTTCTTTAAAAAAGTTATCTCTTTGTTTGATAATTTTGATGATTTTAAACCAACAATAAATGCTCTTCTATTCTTAATCATTCTCTAAAAGTTTCCAAAAATTAAACTTTTTTTTCTTTTTTTTGTTTGTTTGCTTAACGTATTCTATTACATTTTGTGTGTCGTTTTCCAAAACAGGTAAATTTTTTGAGTATAATTTAATTTTTTCATCGTTATTTTTATAAGATCTGTATGATTTCTTTTTATTTTCATCTGAAAAATAATATCTACCAGTTAAAAAAATAAATAAAGCAATTACAACAATAAAGATTAAATACTTAATTTCTTTTAGCATTACATTTTATCTGGCGTATCTACACCAACTATATCCATTCCTGATTTTACAACGTTAGATATTGCTTTTAAAAAAATTAATTTATCTGGTGAAACAGTTTTTTGATCATTAATAAATCTTTTTTCTGGGTTTTGTTTACCAAGATTCCAATAGGAATGAAATTCTGAGGCAAGATCATATAAATAAACAGGTATTCTATGTGGTTCTAATTTTGAACTAGCTGCATCAATACATTTGGGCCATTCTGAAATCTTTTTTAAAATTTTGATCTCATCATTTGAGTATTCAAAACTAAAATCATCTAATTCAATTTTTGAATTTAGATCTTTATCAATATGTCTAAAGACAGATGAAATTCTAGCATAACAATATTGAACGTAATATAACGGATTATCTTTAGATTTTTCTTTTACAGCATCAAAATCAAAATCTAATTCGACATCACTACTTCTGTTAAGCATGATAAACCTACTTGCATCTTTTCCTACTTCTTTAATTAAATCATCAACTGTTATATAATCACCTTTTCTTTTAGACATCTTAAATGGTTTGTTATCTTTAATTAATTTTACAAGCTGACTAATTTTACAAATCAGTTTATCTTTTTTTCCTGACAAAGCCTCAACTGAGGATGAAATTCTTTTGATGTAACCAGCGTGATCTGCACCAAGAATATTTATTAAATAATCAAATTTACGATCTACTTTATTTTTATGATATGCAACATCACTTGCAAAATAAGTCCATGTTCCATCTGACTTTTGTAATGCTCTATCTTTATCGTCACCAAAATCAGTAGATTTAAAAAGTAATTGTTCTCTTTCTACCCAGTTTTTATCATCTTCACTAGCTGGAGCTTTAATTTTTCCTTTGTATACAAATTTATTCTTTTCTAAAAATTTTATTACACTCTCTACTTCGTTATTTGAAACAATACTTTTTTCACTAACAAAATTATCGTGATTAATTCCTAAACTCTTAAGGTTCTTTTTAATTAAAAGTAGCGCCTGATCTATAGATAAGGCTGTTAACTTATCGCTTATTTGATCATAATTATCAAAATTTAGATCTGAATTATCTGAAACTATATTTTTCGCAAAATCGATTAAATAATCCCCTGGATACAAATCAGGATTATCTTGAGGAAAAGTTTCGTTAAACTTTATTTCTCTAATTCTAAAATATACTGATTTTGTAAAATTTATAATTTGATTACCATAATCATTAACATAATACTCTTTTGTAACCTTGTGCTTATTAAATATTAACACATTAGAAATAACATCGCCTAAAATAGCTCCTCTACAGTGACCAACATGCAAAGGTCCTGTAGGATTGGCTGATACAAATTCGACTAGGTAATTATTTTTTTTCTCTTTCTCATTAATTCCAAATTTTTCAGCGTTATCTATTATTTCTTTAATAAAGTTTGACCAAAAAGATGGCTTAAATTTAATATTTATGAAACCAGGTTTAGCAACGGATATATTTTCTATTTGATCATCACTATTTTTTATTTCAGGTGCAAGTTTTTCTGCCAATTCTATTGGAGAGGTTTTATTTAGTTTAGATAAAACCATTGCAACATTAGTTGAAATATCACAATCAAATTTTGGTGGTGGTATTTCAGCATTAATACCATTGAAACTTTCAGGAATGATAAGTTGATTTTTTTTACTAAGCTCAACAATAATTGATTTTATTTTATCTAAATATAATTCAAAAATATTCATTTATTATCGTTATAAAGGTTAATTGCGTATCTATCCGTCATACCAGATATAAAATCTGAAATAGCTCTATATTTGTCTTTAGTCAATTGCTCTTTAGTAAGAAATTTTCTTGGATTTGATTTAATTATTTTAAATAATTTCTTAATTATCATTTTGCCTCTTTGATTCTTATTAAGTACCGATTTATTGTCATACATTCTATGTCTTAAAAATGATCTAATTTCTTGTTCTGAATTTTCTATTTTACCTGAAAAAGAAACTATTAATTGATTTGATTTTGATACATCTTTTAATGACTTAATTTTAAATTTTTTAATATTTTTTTCTGTATTACTTAGTAAATCTCTTATCATAATATCTATTGAGTCTCTGATGATTTGATAAATAGCAATTTTATAATTTTTTTTATTTATTTTGTTTTTATATCTTTGGTAAATATTTTTGAAAAAATCTAATTCTACTAATTCTTCAAGCTTAAATAAATTAGCTTTGATTCCATCCTGAATATCATGATTATTATAGGCAATATCATCTGATATTGCTGATATTTGAGCTTCTAATGATGGATAGGTATTAAAGTTAATCTTATTTTTGAAAACTTTTGATCCAATTAGTTTGTTGATCATGCTTAGATCATCCACTGGTCCATTATGTTTTAAAAGTCCTTCTAAAGTTTCAAGAGTTAAATTTAATCCAGCAAATTTAAAATATTTATTCTCTAAAAACATTACTATTCTTAGAGTCTGAAGATTGTGATCGAAACCTCCATAATTTTGCATGCATTCATCTAAAGCATCCTCTCCTGCATGGCCAAATGGAGTATGACCTAAATCATGAGCAAGACTTAAGGTTTCAGCTAAATCTTCATTTAATTTTAGATATTTTGCAATTGATCTTGCTATTTGAGCAACTTCAATTGAATGAGTAATTCTTGTTCTAAAATGATCCCCTTCTGTGTTAACAAATACTTGGGTTTTATGCTTTAATCTTCTAAATGATGCGCTGTGAATTATACGATCTCTGTCACGTTGAAAAGGAGATCTGTATTTTGAATTAGCTTCTTTATTAAGTCTTCCTTTACTTTTAAATACGCCTAACAAAGTGTTTATTTTCATCCTTTAATTTAAATAATTAAGTATTATATTAGTAATATCAGTGTTCAGACATGATTAAAGAAATTAAATTTACGGATAAAGCGTTAAAACAAATAGATAATTTGTTATCAAAAAAAGACAAAGGATCATTCTTCAGAATCGCTATCAAAGGTGGAGGATGTTCTGGTTTTCAATATGAATTTACATTTGATAAATCAAAACAAGATGATGATTTAAATTATCAAAATATTTTAATTGATAAAACTTCAGCTGATTTGCTTAAAGGATCTGAAGTTGATTATGTTTCTGAACTTATAGGTGAACAATTCAAAATATCTAATCCACAAACCAAATCTTCATGTGGTTGTGGAGTTTCTTTCTCGCTTTAATGCTCATTTCATCTTGGAATGTAAACTCGGTAAGAGCAAGAATTGAAAATATCAAAAGCTATTTATTAAAATATAAACCAGATATTTTAATGATGCAGGAAATCAAAACTGAAGATGTTAATTTTCCGTATGATGATTTTTCATCAATGGACTACGAAAGTCATGTATTTGGTCAAAAAAGTTATAATGGTGTGGCGATCATCTCAAAAAATAAATTAAAAAATGTAAAAACCGATTTAATTAAAGATAAGTTAAAACAATCAAGAATAATTTCAGCTGAGTTTGAGCATAAGAAAAAAAATATACAATTAATTAATATTTATACCCCTAATGGTAATCCTGTAGATACAGATAAATATGATTATAAAAAAGAATGGCTTGATCAATTAATAAAACAATTAAAAAATTTATCTAAAAAAAATTCAAATATTATTTTAGCTGGTGATTTCAATATTATCCCTTCAGCTGAAGATGTTTATAATGTTAAAAGTTTCGAAGACGACGCATTATACAGACTTGAAATAAGAAAAAAATTTAGAGAAATGATTAATCTTGGTTTTAATGACGTATACAGACATTTTTATGAAGATAAAGAAGGATATACATTTTGGGATTATATGAGAGGTGCATGGCAAAAAAATAATGGCATGAGGATAGATCATTTTTTAGTTTCAAATTCTATAATTGATCAAATTAAAGATATTAATATTAATAAAGATCCACGTGGAAGAGAAAAGCCTTCTGATCACACACCAATTGAGATTAATTTATCTTAAAGATTTAATTTTATTCACTAATTCTTCGTTAATATTTCTTGGACCAGTATCCATTCTATTTTTATGACGTCTTTCTCCAGGTAATCTTACTTCACCCATTGATTTCATTTTTTCAAAAAATTCATCAGCATGTTTTTGCCAATTAGTACCTGATGTTTTATCTGGGTTAATGGCTAGTATGAATTCACCGCCACTTGGAGGACCACCATCATTATTATCTTTGGCAGCAGTTTCAAAACTAAAATTATCTCCAACTAATGCACCTGCCATTAATTCTACCATCATTGCAATTGCAGATCCCTTGTAACCACCAAAGGGTAATAAAACTCCACCATCAGCAATTTCCCCTGGATCAGTTGTTTCTTTACCATCTTTAGTTAAACCAGTGCCAAGTGGAACTTTGTGCCCTTCTCTTTTAGCAACTTGAACTTCGCCCATTGCCATTGAAGCAGTTGCCATATCATAAACAACTGGTGTTTTACCTGGACGTGGCCAAGCAAATGAAATTGGGTTTGTTCCAAATAAAGGTTTTATTGCACCAGCAGGTGCTACAGCCGGCTTATAAGATGTACAAGCAAATGCTACCAAACCTTCCTCTGCTAATTTTTCTGTTTCAGGCCACATAGCAGCCATATGATGTGAATTATTTATTGCTAACACAGCTACACCATTTTCTTTTGCGGCTTTTGCTAATTCAGGCAATCCTTTATTTAAAACAACAGGTGCTAAACAATTATTACCTTCAACTTTAATTACTGATGGAGATATTTTTTTTACTTCGGGTTTCCCTTTTCCATTAATCTTTCCACCTTTAAGACCTGTTACATAAGCTGGCAATCTAAATAAGCCGTGTGATACAGAACCATCTCTTTCAGCGTTTCTGATTAGGTCAGATAAAATTGATGCTGTTTCATCATCACAACCATTTGCTAAAAGAGTTTTTTTAGCTAGTTCAAATATTTCATCTAAAGTTAAGGATACAGTGCTCATTATTTTGATTTACATTTTTTACATAAACCAAAAAATTCTAAATTATATTTGCTATATTTCATTCCAGAGTCATCTGAAAAATTAGATAAATATTTTGAAAGTTTTGAATTACTTATTTCAGATACGTTTTCGCAACTTTCACAAATTGAAAATGCAGTTGCTTTTGAAACCTGACAGCTAGAATTTTGACAAGCTATAAAAGCATTTCTACTTTCAATCTTATGAATTTTTCCAATTTCAACCAACTTATCTAGGGCTCTATAAACTTGTAGTGGTGCTTTTATTCCTTTTTTTTGAACATTAAAAAGAATTGAATAAGCTTTCATTGGTTCACCAGATTTATCAATTAGGTCAAAAATGATTTTTTGATTTTTGGAAAGATTATGTTCTTTTTGCATCTTTAAATTCTTATCAATATGTTATCAGTTTTTCAATTTAATCGATTGTTTTATTTTAAATAAAGACAGTATGAATAATACTAACGAGGCAGCTATTATTGATGGTCCTGAAGATGTATTAAATTCTAATGAAGAATATAAACCTAATACAACAGACAGTAATCCACCAATAATTGAAAATATTACCATTTTTTGAGGACTGTCTGAGATATTTCTAGCCATAGCTGCTGGTATAATTAGCATACCTGTAATTAGTAATAACCCTACCATTTTAATTGATATGGCAATTACAGCAGCCATAAGAATTGTAAAAATAGCTTTTGCTCTATCAGGGTTTAATCCTTCTGCTTCTGCTAATTCATAATTAACTGTAGACGCAAACAACGGTTTCCAAATCAATTTAAGAACTAATAAAATTAAAGCTCCTCCAGTCCAAATAATTATCAAATCATCAGTTGTTACGGCTAATATATCGCCAAATAAAAGTCCCATAATATCAAAACGAATAAAGGTTAAAAAACCAATTACCACTAATCCTACAGCTAAAGAAGAATGCGCCAATAATCCAAGCAAAGCATCCCCAGGTAAATTAGTTTTCTTCTGTAATTGAATTAAAATTAAAGCAATTAGAGATGAAATAATAAATACTGAAAGAGCAATGTTTAATTCAAAAGAATAAGCCAAAGTAACACCGAGTAATGCTGAGTGAGCTAATGTATCACCAAAGTAAGATAATCTTCTCCAAACAACAAAACAGCCAAGAGGCCCAGTTACTAGGGCTATACCTAAGCCTGCAATTAGTGCTCTTATAAAAAAATCATCAAACATATTAATTTTTCTTTATTTCACCTTTGTCTGAATGAACGTGATCATGTTTATGCTCATATACAGAAAGAATTTGAGATGCTTGTTCACCAAATAAGGTTTTATATTCATTGTTTTTAGCAACATCCATTGGTGATCCAGAGCAACATACGTGACCATTTAAACAAACAACATGATCAGTTGCGGTCATAACTGTATGTAGATCATGAGAGATTAATAGAATTCCACAATTTAGTGTATCAGAAATTCTTTTTATTAATTCATACAAAGCAATCTCACCAGTATAATCAACTCCTTGAACAGGTTCATCAAGAACTAATAATTCAGGTTTTTTTGAAATAGCTCTTGCAATTAAAACTCTTTGAAATTCACCACCTGATAAATTTCCTAAATTTTTATTCTTAAGATGGATAACACCTGTTAATGTAAGCGCTTCATCAATTGACTCATCTTTAATATTTTCAGTTAGAAGCATAAAATCATAAACTCTTAACGGTAAGGTCCAATCAATAGATATTTTTTGAGGAACATATCCAACTTTATTTGTGTATTTCTCAACACTTCCTTCTATGTTTTTGTAAATACCCAATGCAATTTTTGCGGTAGTACTTTTTCCAGAGCCATTAGGTCCAATAAGGGTAACGATTTTTCCCTTTTCAACAGTTAATGAAACACCTTCCACTAGCCATTTATCATTTTGTTTAAAACCAGCGTTATTTAATTTTACTAATGTACTATTTTCTGAGCTCATATATTGCTTGACTTATAAATGTTATATTATTACATAACGTTATATTATAACAACCAATTAAATTACTTATTATGAAAAATATTAAAAAAATACCACTTATATTCTCAATATTATCAATTCTAACATTCTTTACACCAGCAAATGCTGAAATAAAAGTAGTTGCTTCTATTAAACCAATTCATTCATTAGCTAGTTACTTAATGGATGGTATTGCTAAACCTGATTTAATTGTTGATGGATATGCATCCCCACACGGATTTGCAATGAAACCTTCACACGCAAAAATGCTTCAAAATGCTGACCTAATATTCTGGGTTGGTGAAGATTTAGAAAGTTTTTTAGAAAAACCACTGAGTTCAATTGCTAAGAAAGCAGAAAAAATTGAATTAATGGATACTAAAGGATTACAGGTATTAAAATTTAGAGAAAGAAATATTTTTGACGAACATGATCATGACGATCACGGACATGACGATCATGGTAAAAAAGAAGATGATCATGACGATCATGGACATGATGACCACGGTAAAAAGGAAGATGACCATGACCATGATGACCATGGTAAAAAAGAAGATGATCACGACCACGATCATGACGATCATGGTAAAAAAGAGGATGATCATGACGACCACGGACATGACGATCATGATGGACATGCGCATGGTGAATTTGATCCACACATTTGGTTGGACCCAATTAATGCAAAAGCTATGTTAAATGAAATGGCAGAACATTTAATTGAAAATGATCCTAAAAATGAAGCTAAATATAAAAGTAATTTAGCTAAAGCTTTACAAGAAATCGATAAACTTACAATTGATGTAATGACAGACTTAAGTAGCAGTGTTTCTTCAATTGTATTCCATGATGCTTATCAATATTTTGAGGAAAGATTTAATGTTAAAGTGTTAGGTGCATTTACTGTTAATACCGATGTAATGCCTGGTGCTGAACAACTTGCTGAAATTAGAGAAATTATCGAGCATGATAAAGTGGCCTGTATATTCTCTGAACCTCAATTTAATCCTGACATTATCAAGGCAGTTGCAAAAGATATGAAGATTAAAACTGGTGTTCTAGATCCTTTAGGTGCAACATTAGATTCAGGTAAAGATCTATACTTTAAATTGATTAGAAATATGTCGGCTTCTTTTAAAGGTTGCTAATTTATTAGTTTATTTGAAGCTAAAAACATATTTTTTTTAAAGAAAATTTATTATTTTTAAATATAATAATTTTCAATGAACGATCTTAATCAGTTTAAGAACAATGGGTTTCTTGTAAAAAAAAATCTGATTACCCAAAAAGAGATCAACAAAATAAATAAAGTTGTTAATGAAGTAATATCTAAAGAAAAACAAAAAAAGAGATCAAACAACCAAAACGGTACTCAATCTTATGACAATTATCATTTTGTTTACAATTCTAGTTCCTCAAAAAATAAAGAAATTCTAAGACTAAATAATCCTCAGAACAGGCATAAAGTTTTCTATGAGTTATCTAGAGATAAAAAAATTATATCTATAGCAAAAAAATTATTAGGTGGAACAGTTAGATTTCATCTAGGTAAATTAAATTTCAAGCTTCCAAATAAGAAAAAAGGTAGTGAAATTGGATGGCATCAAGATTGGGCTTTTTACCCTCATACAAACGATGATTTAATTACAGTTGGTATATATTTAGATGATTGTTATGAAAAAAATGGGCCACTTAAAATAATAAAGAATTCACACAAAAGGAAATTGTACAGCCACCACAGCAAAGAAAATTATTTTGTTGGAAAAATAGACACTCAGAAAAATAAAATAGGAACTAAAGATAGTGTTTCTATAACTGGAACGGCTGGAACAGTAGTTTTTTTTCATTGTAGATCAGTTCATGGGTCTGGACACAATCAAATGAATAACTCAAGACCCTTAATTTTATTTGGTTATAGAGCATGTGATGCTTGGCCATTAATTAATGATGGAAATCCACACCCAGAGGTAGATTTAGATAATTATGATAAAAATATCATTGTAGGAAAAAAGTCAATAAAACCAAGATTGACTAAAGTTCCAACCATAATACCTCTGCCCAAAAAGAGACATTATGTTTCTATTTATGAGCTTCAAAAAAATTAGATTATAAAATTTAGATTTTAGTTTCCTCTATAATTGTAATAAATTCGTAACAAAACTTACATGTAGAGGAAACTATGTTTATTAAAAAATATCTAAAATGGATTAGTACAGCCCTTGTTTTAACAGGGATATTGTTAACTAATTTAAATATCTACCCTATCAATATTTACTTTCATGGGTTGGGAGTTGTCGGTTGGACTATCGCAGGATTTTTATCAAAAGATAAGGCTATTTTAACCAACTTTGGATTACAAATACCATTGTTTGTTGTTGGAATTTATAAAATTATTTTCTAATGAAAAATATCTTATTCGTTTGTACAGGTAACTCAGCTAGAAGCATAATAGCTGAAAGTATTATAAACAACGAATATTCAAAAAAATTTAAAGCTTATAGTGCTGGAAGCAATCCAACAGGAAAAATTAATGAAAATATCAAATTATATCTTACTAAAATAAAAAATTTTAATCTTGAAAATTGTTCTTCAAAAAATTTTGATATATTTTTAAATAAGAAATTTAATATAGATCATGTAATAACAGTGTGTAATAACGCAAATAAAGAAGTTTGCCCTGTATGGTCAAATAATAACCAAATTATTCATTGGGATATTGAAGATCCTGTATCAAAATTTCAAAATTCAAATGAAAAACAGATAAACGAAATTATTAGTGAGACTTACGATATAATAAGTAAAAAAATAGAAATTTTGTTAGAAAATGAAAATTAAAAAAAACATACTTATTGGAGAATTTTTAGGAAGTTGTTTTCTTGTAATGATCATCGTTGGTTCTGGTATAATGGCAGAAAATCTAACAAATGATGATGGTATTAAACTTTTAGCCAATACAATTGCTACTGGAGCTGGATTATTTGTTTTAATTACAGCCTTTGCTGATATTTCAGGAGCTCATTTTAATCCTTTTGTAAGTTTAGCGATGTTTTTTAGAAAAAAAATTAAAAGTGATCTTTTAAAATATTATATTCCTGCACAAATATCTGGTTGTTTATTTGGAGTAATGTTAGCTAATGTTTTTTTTGAACACGCTATTTTAGAGTTATCAACTAAAAATAGAGATGGATTGCATATATTTTTTTCAGAAATTATTGCTACCTTTGGTCTGATATTTGTTATTTTTGCAACTTTAAAGGATGGAAAAACAATAGTAGCGATTAGCGTAGCAACATATATTTCTGCAGGTTATTGGTTTACTTCTTCAACATCTTTTGCAAATCCAGCTGTATCTATAGCTAGAACATTTACTGATTCTTTTACTGGAATTAATTATCTTAATACACCCACATATATTTTAGCTGAATTTATTGGATTAATTTTAGCAACGTATATTCTTAAAATTATCTATAAATAACACAACTTATATATGTAAATTATATTAAAATTTTATTTACATAATTTTAAAATATTATATCCAAAGCGAATCCGCATAAGGTTTCTCAAAATAAAATAATTCACATATAGACTTCTCTTTAACTTAGATTAAAGATGGATGAATCTTCTCTTTGATTCTCAAATAAATAAATTTAATCGTAGAATTTTTTACCTTTAACGAATATTTACTTTCTCAAGTCATGAGACGGAACCGAAAACAATAATATATAGGAGAAAAAATGGATATGACTTTAGTATATACAGTTATAGGGTTTGCCCTAGCTGGATATAGCGTAATCGCTAATGACTCAATTCAAACACTTGGTACCTTTATAGCCTCAAAAAAGAAGTGGTTTAAATGGTATATACTAGCTGGATCAGCATCTGCTGTTATGATTTTTGCGTTAGCTTGGGGATGGTATGCGTATGATGGTGATATTTCTTACGGAAGATTAACTAGAATACCTTATCAAGAGATTCAATGGTATCATGCAGTAGCACCTGCGATACTATTATTATTAACAAGAATTGGAATACCGGTATCAACAACCTTTTTAGTTCTTTCAGCATTTGCTTCAACAGTTGTGTTAGAAAAAATGTTGTTAAAAAGTGTTGTAGGTTATGGATTAGCAGCAATGGTTGCTTATATAGCCTGGATAGCAGTATCAAAGTTCATTAATGAAAAATTTGATGAAGTAGACGATAAATGGAGAGGATTTTGGAGAAACTCTGTTTGGATTTCATCAGGTTGGTTATGGTGGGTTTGGTTATCTCACGATGTAGCTAACATTGCAGTATATTTGCCTAGGCAATTAGATTTATCATTACTTTTAATTGTAATGGCTTACTTTACTGCATTGTTATTTTATATTTTTTACATTCAAGGTGGACCAATTCAAAAAGTTGTTCTTGAAAAAACGGGAACAAGATATGCAAGATCAGCTACAATTATTAACGTAATTTATGCTGGTGTTTTATTCTACTTTAAAGAACTTAACGATTTACCAATGTCAACTACTTGGGTATTTGTTGGATTATTGTGTGGTAGAGAGCTTGCAATATCTACGATGAATAAAGACTATAAATTTAAGTATGTCTTCCCATTAATTGGTAAAGACTTTCTTAAAATGATTTTTGGATTAAGTGTTTCAGTGGGTATCGTTTTAGCGATCCACTACATAATTATTCCAAATAATTGGTTTTAAATAAATCTTTATGGTCGTGTTAAATTATTTAACACGGCCATATACATCCTGATATCGTACAATATCGCTTTCCTTCAAAATTGAGCCAACTTGAGCTTCAACTATTTTAACAGGTTTTTTTCCTGGATTTTGAACTCTATGGATTGCCTCTAACGGTATGAATATATGTTCACCAGGTTTTTTAATTATAATATCTTTATTAAGAGTTATTTTAGCATTTCCTTGTGTGACTAACCAATGTTCAGCTCGGTGATGGTGCTTTTGTAAACTTAAAATACCTTTTGGTTTTACATATAATTCTTTGATTAGAAACTCTTTTCCTTCAAATAAATTGGTGTATCTACCCCATGGACGGTAATAGATATTTTTTTTCTTAATATATTTGTTTTTATTCTTGTCATACATTTTCAGTATTTCTTTCCAACTACCAAGATCTGACCAAGGAATATCTAGTTTGATAGCGTTAATTTGTTTGGTTTTTTCTAGAATTGCATAATCAAAAGATTTAGCAGTCGCTTTTATAAATGAAGCTTTGTTTAGATAATATGTATTAGATTTGTATTTTGCTTTATTAACTGCATTTAAACAATTTCTGTAAGTTTTAGGCTGATATTTTTTAAAGTTATTAATAATAGAATCTTTTCTAAGATAAAACATACCAGAATTCCAATAGCCTTTATTCTTTATAATTTGTTTTGCTTTAGCTTCTTTTGGTTTTTCAATAAATCTTGTTACTTTATTAATATTTCCTTTAATTTTTTTAGTTAAAAAATAACCATAATCACTCGTTGGAGATTTAGGTTTAATTCCAAAAACAAATATATTTTCTTTATTAAGATTTGATTTATTTTTATTTATTGCCTTATTGAAAACGCTCATCTTTTCAATCAAATGGTCTGCTGTAAAAAACATTAAGGGCTGATTATCTGGAATATCTTTAATTAAAGCTGTACTTAATATCGCTGGTGCTGTATTTCTTTTAGCTGGTTCAACAACAATTTTATATTTGCTTATTTTGTTTTTTCTTAAATGCTGTTTTACTTTGCTTAAGTATTTCTTATTTGTACTAATAATTGGAGAGTCATAAATTGATGCTTTTGTTCTCTCAAGTGTTTTTCCAAGTAAAGTCCAATTACCAAAATCAATAAATTGTTTAGCTTGATGATTTTTAGAATTTGGCCAAAGTCGAGTTCCAGCGCCTCCACATAAAATAACTGGACGAATTTTCATTAAATCTCTGAATAATCCTTAACTTCTTTTTTCTTACCTGGATGTGTTGGTGCACCTAAATACGCAGGTCCAACTGTTTGTGCATATTTCCATAGAGTACCTGATCCAAAATCTGATTTTCTAGCTTTCCATTTTCTTTTTCTTGCAGCCATTTCTTTTTTAGAAAGCCTTACATTGATCGTTCCTTTTTTAGCATCAATATCAATGATATCTCCTGTACGTAAAAGGCCTATAGGACCCCCTAGAGCGGCCTCAGGGCCCACATGACCCACACAAAAGCCTCTAGTAGCCCCAGAGAACCTACCATCAGTAATAAGGGCTACTTTCTCCCCTTTTCCCTGTCCATAGATTGCACCTGTTGTCGATAACATTTCTCTCATACCTGGACCTCCAACAGGTCCTTCGTATCTAATTATAATTACATCACCATCATTATACTTTCTGCTTTGAACAGCTTTCATTGCACTTTCCTCATTATCAAAGCATCTTGCTTTTCCAGTAAATTGTAATTTTTTAAGTCCAGCAACTTTTACAATTGCACCTTCTGGAGCTAAGTTTCCTTTTAATCCAACAACACCTCCTGTTGGTGATAACGGATTTTTATAAGACCTCATTACTTTTTGTTTTGGATTAAATTTAATCCCTTTTAAATTTTCCTTCATAGTTTTTCCAGTAACCGTCATGCAATCACCATGAATATATCCACCTTCATATAAAGTTTTTAATAACATTGGAACACCACCTGCTAACCACATATCTCTTGCAACATATTTTCCACCTGGTTTTAAATCTGCAAGATAAGGTGTTCTTTTAAAAATTTTAGCAACATCCATTAAATCAAATTTAATTCCTGCTTCATTTGCAATAGCAGGTAAATGTAAGCCTGCATTAGTAGATCCACCAGTAGCAGCAACAACTGTTGCAGCATTTTCTAAAGCTTTTCTTGTAACTATATCTCTTGGTTTAATACCTTTTTTCAAAAGGTTCATAACCATTTTACCACTCGCTTTCGCATATTTATCTCTTTCTTCATATGGAGCTGGTGTTCCTGCTGAATAAGGTAAAGCTAATCCAATAGCTTCAGACACACATGCCATTGTATTTGCAGTAAATTGACCTCCACAAGCACCTGCACTTGGACAAGCAACTAATTCTAATTTTCTAAGTTCTGCAGCAGACATTTTGCCTGAAGAATGTTTTCCAACCGCCTCAAATACATCAACTACTGTTACATCTTTACCTTTATATCTACCTGGAAGAATTGAACCACCATATATAAATACACTCGGTACATTTAACCTAACCATAGACATCATTAGACCTGGTAAAGATTTATCACATCCTGCAATCCCTACTAAAGCATCATAACAATGACCTCTTACAGTAAGTTCTGCTGAGTCAGCGATTACTTCTCTAGATATCAATGAAGATTTCATTCCTTCATGCCCCATTGCAATACCGTCTGTTACAGTGATTGTACAAAATTCTCTTGGAGTTCCACCATTAGATCTAACTCCTTTTTTAACTGATTGAGCTTGTCTCATTAGGGCAATATTACAAGGAGCTGCCTCATTCCATGTGGAAACGACGCCAACAAAGGGTTTTGCTACGTCTTTCTCAGTTTCTCCCATAGCATAATAAAACGATCTATGTGGAGCTCTATCTGCACCTAATGATGTATGTCTGCTTGGAAGTTTCTTTTTATTAAATTTAGCCATTATATACCCTTTATTGTTACCGATATTTTCTCAATATCATTCTTTAAATTATTATAATTATTTTTTTCTTGTTCAACAATCTCTTTTGGAGCACGGTCTACAAAACTCTTATTCTCCAATCTTTGAGATATTTTGTTCATCTCTTGCTCTAATCTACTTTGTTTATTTGTTAAATTTTCTTTTATTAATTTTAAATCAACATCTTTATCAAAATAAATCTTAAACAAATCCCCAGAAACAACCATTGTCGCAGCTGGTTTATCTAAATCCTCATCTAATATGCTATTTATTCTTCCTAGTTTTTTTAGAATAATTTCATTTGTATTAATGAAGTCTTTTTGATTTTTATTAATATTGCTTATTGATACATCAATAAATGATCCTGGACTTACATTTAGCTCATTTTTAAATGATCTAATCTCTGAAATGATGTTAATGATGTTTTCAACCTGTTCAGTACTGCTGTCCTTATTTATCTCACCTGACAACCAATTTTTTAGCATCAAATAATCACTACCGTCATTATCAAATTTATTTTTAAGCCAAATTTCTTCAGTTACAAAAGGAATAAAAGGATGTAGCAAAATTAAAATTTGTTTAAATACAAAAGATGATACCTTCTTAACTTCTGCTTTGGCTTTTTCATCGTCTGAAAATAGTATTGTTTTAGATAGTTCTAAATACCAATCACAATACGAATGCCATGCAAATTGATAGGCATTTTTAGCTGCTTCATCAAATCTATAATCCTCAAGGTTTTTTTCTATCTTATTTTTAGTTTCAACAAGTTCTGAATAAATCCATTTGTTAATATTTACATTTAAACTAGGAACTTTATCTATATCTTTAAAATCACACTCATTGGTGATTAAAAAATTATTTGCATTCCATAATTTGTTTAAAAAATTTCTATAACCTTTTACTCTATCCTCAGAAAGTTTGACATCTGTGCCTGGTGAAGCCATTGATAACAAAGTAAATCTAAGTGCATCTGCGCTATATTTTTCAATTAAATCTAAAGGATCAATTACATTACCTTTAGACTTAGACATCTTTTGTCCCTTCTCATCTCTAACCAATGCATGAACATATATATCTTTAAAAGGTTCTTTATTTAAAAATTCTGTACCAAACATAATCATTCTAGCTACCCAGAAAAATATAATATCAAAACCTGTAACTAATACTGACGTTGGGTAAAATTTATCAACATATTTATTATCATCAGGCCAACCAAGTGTTGCGAAAGGCCATAAGCCTGATGAGAACCAAGTATCTAAAACATCTGGATCACGATTTAATTCAACATCTTTACCATAATGTTTATTAGCTTGTTGTTTTGCATCATCTTCATTTTCAGCAACAAAAATTTTTTCATCAGGACCATACCAAGCAGGTATTTGATGTCCCCACCAAAGTTGTCTTGAAATACACCATGGTTCAATATTATTCATCCATTGGAAATAAGTTTTCGACCAATTCTCAGGAAAGAAATTTGTTTTTTTTGAATTAACAACTTCTTTTGCTTTAATAGATAATTTACCAGCATCAGCAAACCATTGTTCTGTTAAAAAAGGTTCGATTATTGAATTAGATCTATCTCCATAAGGGACTTTGTTTTTAATATTCTCTTCTTTTACAAAAAATTCATTTTCTTTAAGTTCTTTTAAAATTCTTTTTCTAGCTTCAAACCTATCAAGGCCTACATAATGTTCTGGAGCATTTTCATTTATTTTACCAGCTTCAGTAAAAATATTAATTATTTCAAGATTGTTTCTTTGACCGACATCATAGTCATTAAAATCATGAGCTGGAGTTATTTTTAATGCTCCTGTTCCTTGTTCAGGATCTGCATAATCATCTTCTATAATTTTTATTTTTCTTCCAACAATAGGAATAGTTACTGTTTTTCCAACAAAGGATTTAAATCTTTCGTCTTTTGGATTAACAGCAATAGCTGTATCACCGAGCATTGTTTCAGGTCTTGTTGTTGCAATTGTAATAAATTCTTCAGTCCCCTCTATCGGATATCTAATATAATAAATTTTAGAATTTACCTCTCTTTGATCTACTTCTAGGTCTGAAATAGCTGTTTTTAAAACTGTATCCCAATTAACTAATTTCTTATCTTTGTAGATTAGACCTTTTTTGTAAAGATCTACAAAAACCTTAATTACTGATTTGGATAAATTATCATCCATCGTAAAAGCATTTCTTGACCAATCACAAGAGCAACCAAGTTTTTTTAATTGATTAATTATTATGTCTCCATATTGCTCTTTCCATTCCCAAACCTTTTCAATGAATTTTTCTCTACCAATTTCATTTTTATCTATTTTGTCAGATAATAATTTTTTCTCTACTAAGGCCTGTGTAGCAATTCCAGCATGGTCTGTCCCTGGTTGCCACAAAGTTTCAAAATTATTCATTCTATGATAACGAACTAATAAATCTTGAATTGAATTATTAAGAGCATGACCCATGTGTAAGCTGCCAGTTACATTGGGTGGTGGTATTACAATTGAAAATTTTTTTGAATTTTCCTTTGGTTTAAAAAGACCATTTTTTTCCCAATAAGAATAAATTCTATTTTCTACATCAGAATGTATATATTTATCGCTACTCATTGATTTTAAAGTTTATAATTTAATAATCTAAATTAACAATAATCAATTTGGATCGTTATTTAATAGACTAATAGAAAAAATTTATTATAAAAAGGCATCTGTAGCTATTAGCTAAAAATAAGATGGCAACGTGGCGGAATGGTTACGCAGAGGATTGCAAATCCTTGTATCCCGGTTCGATTCCGGGCGTTGCCTCCAAAAAAATTCTTGTTTTAGTTATAAAAAAAAGTAAGTTGGCTTTTTTACATTCCTCGGTAGCTCAGTTGGTAGAGCAGTTGACTGTTAATCAATTGGTCGCAGGTTCGAGTCCTGCCCGAGGAGCCAAAAAATAAATATAACATTGATTAACGTTAAAATTATTATCTAGGGTCTTAATTAAAACTTTAATTAAACTGCTTTTGAAATTCCAGATCCTGAAATTTGTAAAGATTTATTAAATTTTAATTTTTGATCAGCATTTAGTTCTGAATATAATTTAACCAAAAAATTATAATTAACATTCATGTGACCCTCTTGTGATTTTTCTAAATTCACTAAATATTCTGAAAAATCCTCAAAGAAATAATTAATTGGTACTTTTAAATAATTCGAAAGCTGAAGTAATCTTATTGAACTTACCCCGTTAGTACCTTTCTCGTATTTTTGTATTTGTTGAAATGTAACATTAATCGCTTTAGCTACTTTAGTCTGTGTTAAACCTAAAGCTAACCTTCTTAGCTTAAGCTTATTGCCTAAGTGTTTATTGAAATTATCTTCCATTAAGACCCCTCTTAATTAAATTTTATAAATAGTATTGAACCTATTTATTAATGTTACTGCAATAGAAAAATTTATTTTTTTTTGTAAGAAATTTGGAATAATCAAAACATTGTCAAGCATTAGTTGAATGCAAAATAAACATATTTAGATTGTGTTAATTTAAATTTATTGCTTTAAATTTATATATTTTTTATAGTATTTGACTTAAAAACAGCTTGGTCCTATCACTCTTAGGGTTAGCAAAAAACTCTTTAGTTTCAGCTCTTTCAACAATCATACCCTCATCCATAAAAATAACCTCATCAGCAACCTCTTTAGCAAATCCCATCTCATGAGTTACTACTATCATTGTCATACCTGCTTTTGCTAGATTAACCATTGCATCTAAAACTTCTTTGATCATTTCTGGGTCTAGAGCTGATGTTGGTTCATCAAATAACATTATTTTTGGCTCCATACATAATGCTCTAGCAATAGCACATCTTTGTTGCTGACCTCCTGATAATTGACCAGGATATTTACTTGCTTGATCTGCAATTTGTACTTTTTCTAAATGTTGAAGCGCTAATTCTTCAGCATCATTTTTTGGCATTTTTTTAACCCAAATTGGCGCTAGTGTGCAATTATCTAAAATAGAAAGATGAGGAAATAAATTAAATTGTTGAAACACCATCCCAACTTCAGCTCTAATTTTTTCTATGTCTTTAGTGTCCTCTGTTAATTCATTTCCATCTACTATAATTGAACCTTGTTGATGTTCTTCAAGTCTGTTTATACATCTAATTAATGTTGATTTACCTGATCCTGAAGGTCCACAGACAACAATTTTTTTATTTTTTTCTACTTCTAAATTTATATTTTTTAATACTTGGAAATCACCAAACCACTTATTCATTTCTGTAATCTGTATTATTTTGTCTGACATTATCTTTCCGTTTTATATTTTTGTTCTAAATTATAACTATATTTACTCATTGCATAGCAAATAATAAAAAATAGCACTGATGCAAACACATATCCTTCCATAGCAAAACCTAGCCACTCTGGGTTTGTTTTAGCAAGATTTAGCATTCCAACAATTTCTAAAAGTCCAACAACAAATATTAATGGAGTATCTTTTACAAGCGCTAAAAATGTGTTGGCAATACCTGGTATTACTAGTTTAAGTGCTTGAGGTAAAATCACTAAAATATGCATTTTCCAATAACCCATTCCCAAAGATTTAGCAGCATCATATTGACCTCTTGGTAATGCTTGCAAACCGCCTCTGATGACTTCTGCAACATAAGCAGCTTCAAATAATGAGATTGCAATAATTACCCGGACTAATTTATCAATAAACATATCTTCAGGTAAGAACATTGGAAACATTACTGAGGACATAAATAATACTGTAATCAATGGTACCCCTCTCCAAAATTCAATCATTCCTATTGAAAAATATTTAATTATTGGAAAATCAGACCTTCTACCTAGGGATAAAAATAAACCTATAGGAAAACAGAAAATCAAACAAAAAAATGATACTATAAAAGTCAAAGACAAACCTCCCCAAGCGCCTGTCTCTACCCATTCTAATGCTTCTAATTTACCAAGTTCAATAAGCTCTTCATAAAAAAATACATATTTTAGTAATATATAAAGTGTGATCGGAACTATAATGAAATAGTACATTTTAAATTTTGATGGAATAAAAAATCCTATTATAACTGATATTACAGCTGCAATAATACCATACGAGAAATCAAAAAATATTGGACCACCTGATATAAAAAAGAAAATAAAGAAAAAAGCAATCACAGGATAGACAACTACATAATAAAGAGTCAAATATTTTTTAAATTTTTCAGTAGCAAAAAAACCTATAGTTCCTAAGAATGCTAAAGCTATAAATGACAAGTTAATACGCCACTGTTCAGCATTTGGATACATTCCATACATAAATCTGTTAAACCAAATTTTAATATAGGTCCAACAAGCACCACTACCTGTACATACGTCTTTTGAGTCTCCAGCAATATTCGCATCTAAAATAAACCAACTTAATAATGGTGGGAGTGATTTGATAACCACAAATACAATTAATAATGATAAAAAAGCATTAAAATTGTTAGTATTAATATTTTTATTAATTGAGTCTAAAAACTTTAAGCCTGAATAATCAATTCTAATTAAATGAAGTCCAATAAACCCTAAAATTAGTGGTAAAAAGAAACTAATTGATCCAGGTAAAAAAGAAATTATATCTTTATTAAAAAAAGAATTTAAAAAAACTATAAATATACTTAGTCCTACTAAAATTACACCTGTATATAGATAAGTATTAAGATTGTTTTTATCTGGTTGTAAAAAATTCAATTTATTCATTATTTTTCTTTAATAGCTATTTTTTTATTATACCAATTCATAAATATTGAAATTGATATACTAAGAGATAAATAGGTTAACATTGTTATAGAAACAATTTCTATTGCTCTACCAGTCTGCATTAAAGCAGTCCCGGCAAATACTAGAACTAAATCAGGATAAGCAATTGCAGCTGCAAGAGATGAATTTTTTGTCAAATTTAAATATTGATTTGTAGTTGGTGGAATTATAATTCTCAACGCTTGTGGCATTACAACCAGTTTTAATACTTGATTTGGAGTTAATCCTATAGAAGCAGCGGCTTCTTTTTGTCCTTTACTAACACCTTGAACACCTGCTCTAACACATTCAGCAATAAAAGTTGCTGTATACAATGATAAAGCTAATGCCAGAGATATTAATTCAGGTGGCAACTTAATTCCTCCTTCATAAGTGAAACCAGATTGGGATAATTGTTTAATCACAGGTACTTCAACTGAAGCATCGACACCACCAAATAAAAAACTTAATAAAGGTAAAATTATTAATAGTCCTATTGAAATTGACAAAACTGGTGTTTGAATACCTTCGTTCTCTTGTTTTTTTCTTGCATAAATTCTAATGAAAATAATTGAAATTATTGCAGCAATTATTGAATAAATAAAAATATCTAAATTATTCCAAATAAAAGCAGGAACAAAAAAACCTTTTATTGTTAGAAAAAAAACCCCAAACATAGGCTCAGTATCTTGAGGCAATGGTAATGCTCTTAAAGCGGCAAAATACCAAAAAAATATTTGTAATAATAAAGGAATATTTCTAAAAAATTCTACGTAAACTCCAGCAGTTCTATTTATTAGATAGTTATTTGATAATCTTGCAATTCCAACAACCACTCCAATAATAGTTGCAAATATAATTCCTATAACTGAAACTAAAATAGTATTTAATAAACCAACCAGATATGCTCTAAAATATGAGTGAGAACCATCAAATTCAATTAATGAAAATTGTACATCAAAAGAGGACTCTTGAGATAAAAAACCATACCCAAAAGTAATCCCTCTATTCTCCATATTAACTTGAGCGTTATAGGAAAAAAATCCGAATATTAGAATTACAACTAGAAGTGTAAGTAATTGGGGTAATATTTTTTTAATATTCACAATAATTCAAGACTTATAAAAAAAAGGGCTAGAAAAATCTAGCCCTTTTTAAGTTTTATTTAAAGATATAAATTATCTTGCTGGTGGTACATAAAGTATTCCACCTTTAGTCCATAATTCATTTGGACCTCTGTCAGGTAGAATTCCAGTGTCAGCAATATTTCTTTTGTAGCTTTCACCGTAATTACCAACTTGTTTGATAATTCTTAAACTCCAGTCATTATCTAAACCTAAAGCAGCACCTAATTCACCTTCAGCACCAACTAATCTTTTTACAGCTGGATTGTCTGAAGTTTTCATAGAGTCTGCATTACCAGAAGTAACACCATACTCTTCAGCTTCAATCATAGTGTTAAGAGACCATCTTACGATATCTTCCCATACAGAATCACCTTGTCTAACAACAGGGCCTAAAGGCTCTTTTGAAATAGTTTCAGGTAAAACTATGTGGTCATCTGGAGAACTCAATTTAATTCTTTGAGCAGCTAAACCAGATTTATCAGTAGTATATGTATCACATCTTCCAGCATCATACGCAGCAACAACTTCGTCAGCTTTTTCAAAAGTTACAGGCTCATAAGAAATTCCTTTTGAATTAAAGAAGTCTCTCATATTAAGCTCAGTTGTTGTTCCTAAGTTTGTACATGCAGAAATACCGTTTTTGAAATCATTCACAGATGAATATCCAGAATTTTTTCTAACCATAAAACCTTGACCATCATAGAAGTTTACTCCTACGAAAGTAAGTCCGATGTCAGCATCTCTAGAAAGAGTCCAAGTTGTGTTTCTTGATAAGATATCAATCTCATTAGAAGTTAAAGCTGTAAATCTTTCTTTAGCACTTAATGGTGTAAACTTAACTTTGTTTGCATCACCTAGTACTGCAGCAGCTACCGCTCTACATACATCAACGTCAACACCAGTCCAATTTCCTGCAGCATCAGCATTAGAAAATCCTGGAAGACCTTGAGATACTCCACATCTTACAAAACCCTTCTTTTGAGTGTTTTTAAGTGTCTTAGATTTTTTAGCAGCCATAGTTTCTGTTGTAAAAGTAAACAACACTGCAACCATAGCAACTAATGAAGTTAATTGTTTTAAGTATTTAAACATTATTCTTCCTTTTAGTTATTTTTATTTGTTAACAAATAATTCAAAATTACTTTTGAATATCCTTAATTTAAGCATGTAAGAAAATACTCTTCAAGAAAAAATAATTAGTAAAACCTTCTTTAGATGAATTCTAGTCAAGTACAAATATTTTAATAATAGCAATAAAAAATGACGAAATGGCGCGCCCTGGAGGATTCGAACCTCCGACCCTCGGTTTAGAAAACCGATGCTCTATCCAGCTGAGCTAAGGGCGCAAAATTTACTGATATATATAATACTAAATTAGTTTTTAAAAAGAAATTTTTTAGCAATCAGTAATAAAGATAACAGTTCAACTCTTCCGATAATCATAAAAAATATTAGAAAATATTTGGTTAAAAAGTGCAAATTTTGAAAATTAAAGTCCGATAGACCATAAGCAGATGAATTAACCGTGTTCATCAATGTCAATATAGCTAATTTGAATGAATATTCAAATTGAATATCAGACAAAGACAATATGATAGTTAAAGAAAAAAGTGAAATAACAAAAATTAATATTGTTAAAAAATATTTATTTATGTCTTTAGTATCAAAATTAATTTTAGAAAAAACCAATTTATTCATAAATACATTTTTTGGCCTGCTAAAAGAAAGAATTTGATTAATAGAATATTTAGTTAAAGAATATATTTTTAAAAACCTTAAACCTGAGCTTGTTGAAAAAAAAGATCCGCCAACAATTACAAGTAAGATATAGATAAAATTTAAATTCGTTTGATCAACCTTAAGAGAAATGCCTATGTTTGAAATACTACTAACTAAAGATAAAAAACTAGATAAGAAATTTGTGTCATAACTAAAGAAAACAAAAAATATGCTTACAACAATAATAAAGTATAAAAATAAATGAATGTCTTCATAAAAAAAGTTTAGATTTTTATTTCTTAGAAAAATCAAATTATAGGTAAAAAAAATACTAAAAAAAGAAATTAGCATTAATAGAGAAAAAATAATTATTTGAAAATCATTTACTAAAATTGATGAAAGTTCGTTAACAGGAAGAAATCCACCTGATGAAATTATTGTCATTGCTAAATTCAATGAATTAAATGACCTTATACCAAAAATATTTAAAATAATAAAAATTGATATGGTTAATCCAGAGTATAAAAAAAGAATTTTTATTGATTGTTTTAAAACTTCAGTAGAATTAAAAGATAAAAAATTAGTTAAGGATTTTTTTAAGCTTTCATCATAAATATCAATTAAAAGAATTATAGAATATAAAAAATATAAACCTCCAATCCACTGTATTGATGATCTCCATAAAATTAATCCTTGATCAATATGTTTGATATTTTCAAAGATAGTAAATCCCGTTGAGGTAAATCCAGAGACAGCTTCAAAAAAGGAATTTAAAAAAGTTAAATTATAAATACTTAAATAAAAAGGGATTGATAATACTAAAGGCATTAAAAAATATCCCAATAAAACGGTTAATATTTTTTCAAATATTGAAGGTTTTTTTGAAACAGTTTTAATTTTATAAAAAATTATTCCAATCACTGCAGAAATAATTAAGCTAAAATAATATGTATTTAGGTTTAGATACAAATTAAAATAATAGGAATAAATAATATTAAAAAAAGAAAAGAAAGAAATTACTATAAAAAAAAAACTTAAATATTTTACTCTAAAAAATGACATTTAATTAAATAGAACTAATTCTAAAAATATTTTCTACTACTGAAATTGAGTCTTTCTTAGCTAAAAAAACAACTTTATCCTCTTTTTGAAAAACAAAATTTGATCGAGGTATAATAACTTTATTTTCTCTTAATACTGCACCTATTCTTATTTCTTCAGGTAAGTTAGAATTTTTTAATTCTTTATTAATAAGTTCTGACGTTTCAATTATTTCAGCTTCAATTACTTCGTATTCACCGTTCATGATTGTATAAGCTGTTTCAATAGTACCTTTGTGAATGTGCTTTAAAATACTTGATACAGTATTCATTCTAGGATCTATAAGATCATCAATTTTTAAAGAATTTTGTAACAAAGAATAATTTGGCTTGTTAATTAGTGCCATTGTTCTTTTGTCATTTATATCCTTCTCATCTTTTGCAAATTTTTCAACAAGAACACTAACCATTAAATTATCTTCATCATCATTTGTTAATGCAAGAACAGTTTCGGCTTCTTGTAAATTTGCCTCGACTAGAACTTCTTCATCTAAAGCATCTCCATTAATGACAATAGTATTATTTAATTCACTAGCAAGAAATTCGGCTCTTTCTTTATTTTTTTCAATAATTTTAACTCTTGCTGCATCCAAAGTTTCCTCAATATTTTTAGCCAAATTAAAACCTATGTTACCACCACCTACAATTAAAATATTTTTAGATACTTTTTCATTATGCCCAAAAGCTTCTAAAGTATCTGACATTTGTGATGAATTGATTATCACATAAATTTTATCATTTTTTCTTACATCATCATTTTTTTTTGGAATTATAAATTTATCTTCTCTTATAATTCCTATAATATTTGCATCTAAATTAGGATGTTTTTTCGTTAAATCATTAAGTTTGATGTTAATTAATTTACAATCTTCGTTAATTAAAATCTCTAATAATCTAATTTTATTATCAGCAAATGGAACACTGTCCAATGCTCCAGGTGCCTCAAGTTTTCTTTGAATTGATTTTGCAATTTCAATTTCTGGAGAAATGATGACATCTATTGGTAAATTTTCTTTATTATAAACCCTTGTAAATTTTGGGTTTAAGTAATCTTGAGATCTGATTCTTGCTATTTTTTTTGGAATTTTAAAAATTGAAAAGGCTATTTGACAAATAAGCATATTAATTTCATCATTTCTAGTAACTGCTATAATCATGTCGGTATCTGCCGCGTCAGCTTTTTCTAATATAGAAGGATAAGTACCTTTTCCTACTATAGCTTTAACGTCCAAGGCATCATCAATTTTTTGAATATCATCGCTAGATGGGTCAATAACAGTAATAGAGTGACCTTGTTCACTTAGCTGTTTTGCTATAGTGAACCCTACTCTTCCAGCTCCACAAATGATTATATTCATCTAATTAAATTCTTTGATGCCTAAACCTTTTAATTTTCTATGTAATGCACTTCTTTCCATACCAACAAAATTTGCTGTTTTTGAAATATTTCCATTAAACTTTTTTAATTGAATAGTTAAATACTCCTTTTCAAACTTTTCTCTAGCTTCTTTTAATGGCACAGAAAGGCTATTTTCTGCCAATTGATCATCAAAATTTGTATTTTTTAAAGATTCCTTAATAATATTTGAAATTTTGTCCTTAGTATCTGGTTGCAATATTGCTATTCTCTCAATTAAGTTTCTTAACTCTCTAACGTTACCATGCCAATTATGATTAAGTATATAACTATTGTTTTCATCTATATCTAATTCTTTGATGTTATAATTTTCAGATATTTTTTTTGAAAAATAATTAATTAATAAAGGAATATCTGAAATTCTTTGATTCAATGGTTCAATATTTATCTCAAAAACATTTAACCTGTGAAATAAATCTTCTCTAAAATTTCCAATTTCAATTTCTTTTTTTAAATCTTTACTTGATGAACAAATTAATCTTACATCTACACTTACATCATTGCTTCCATTCACTCTTTTAAATTTTTGATCTGTTAGAACTCTTAATATCTTAGACTGTATATCCAATGGTATTTCTGAAACTTGATCAATTAAAAGTGTTCCTTTATTTGCTTTTTCTAGCGCACCATATGAAATAGAACCATTTTCTTTTTCTTCACCAAATAATTCTAGTTCATATTTATTAATATCTAGTAGGGCACCATTTAATACAATAAATGGATTTTTACTTCTATTGGATGCTTTATGAATTTTTCTAGCAATTAATTCTTTTCCTGAGCCTGAAGGACCACTTATAAAAACTCTACTTTCAGTTACTGATATTTTTTTAATTTGATCAATTATATTGAGTATATTTTTACTGTTTCCTATTAATTCATAAGATGAAAATAATTTACTTTCGTACTCTTTATTTTGTTTTTTTAAATTAAAATTTTCAACCGCTCTTTTTACAAAATTAAGTAATCTATCCTGATCAAATGGTTTTTCTATAAATTCAAAAGCTCCATGTTGCAATGATTTTATAGCCATTTCAATATTCGCATGTCCAGATATAATTATCACTGGTGTATCTTTATTTTTAGATTTGATATGTGAAAGAAGCTCAATACCATCATTATCTCCCTTATCTAATTTAACATCAAGAATTGCAACATCAGGTAATTTTTTATCTATTTCAGCGAGCGCTTGATTATAATTTGCTGCTAAACGAGTTTTATAACCAGCATCTATAATTAATTCATTAATTATATTTCTAATATCTACGTTATCGTCTACAATTAAAATTTCTTCGCTCATTTTTATTTTAAAAATGTAATGTTGATTTTCGCACCATTTTTAATTGGTATAAAATCAATTTTTCCATTGTGATCATTAATTATTTTATTCACTATTGATAGTCCCAAACCAGTTCCATTTTTTTTAGTTGTGAAATAAGGATTAAGTATATCTTTAATATCATTTTTAAATTCACTAAAACCAACACCATTATCTTCTATAGTTGCACTTATGTGGCTATCATCCTCAATAAGTTCAATAGCA
>CACIXF010000006.1 GCA_902590535.1 uncultured Pelagibacteraceae bacterium | reverse complement strand
TGATTAGTGAATACACATATATCTGCTGCTACTTTAATTGCTTTTTTCGCAACTTCCTCAGCAGACATACTGCCTTCTATTAAAACTTTTCCTGCGGCAAGAGCGTAATTACCACCCGAACCTATTCCGATTACATCTCCTTCAGGTTCTAGAACGTCGCCAGTTCCAGAAATTATATAACTATTATCTTTATCTCCAACTGCCATCAATGCTTCTAATCTTCTCAAATACTTATCTGTTCTCCAATCTTTCGCTAACTCTACGGCGGCTCTTGATAAGTTGCCCGCATGTTTTTCCAATTTTCCCTCTAATCTTTCAAATAGAGTTAATGCATCTGCAGTTGATCCTGCAAATCCTGCTACCACATCTCTTTTTTCAATTCTTCTGACTTTTGAAGCAGTGCTTTTGACAACAGTATTTCCCATACTAACTTGCCCATCACCAGCAACGACTACTTCATTATTTTTTCTAACTAATACAATTGTTGTCATACCTAATAAATGGTAACTATTTTTGATACTTCAAGTGTTCAGACTGATATTGATATAGTGGGATTATGTATGTATACCATTAAAAATATATGGCTAGAAAAGGAAAAGTATCTCGAAAAACAAAAGAAACAAGCATCAATGTTGAAGTAAATATTGATGGCAAAGGTAAATACCAAATTGACACTGGTATTGGCTTCTTAGATCACATGCTTGAACAATTATCAAAGCATTCTTTGATTGATTTAAAAGTTAAAGCAAAAGGAGATACTCATATTGATCTTCACCACACAACAGAAGATACAGGTATTGCTATTGGTGAAGCTTTAAAAAAAGCAGCTAAAAAATTTGTAGGTATAAAAAGGTACGCCCACACAATTATTCCAATGGATGAAACATTAACCAGAGTTGCAATAGATGTTTCAAACAGACCTTATTTGATTTGGAAAGTGAAATTAAAAGTTGAGAAACTTGGTGAGATGGACACTGAACTATTTAAAGAGTGGTTCCAGGCATTTTCCCAATCTGCAGGCATTACTATGCATGTTGAAAATATTTATGGGGATAATAGCCACCACATAATTGAATCTTGCTATAAAGCATTAGCAAGATCGTTAAGAGCTGCATTAGAAATGGATCCAAGAAACAATAAGAGCATTCCATCAACTAAAGGCTCATTATAAGCTTAATGAACGTCACAATTGTTGATTATAATTCGGGTAATATAAGCTCGGTAATAAACTCCTTTAAGGAGGTTGCTAAAGATAAAGTAAATATAGAGGTAACTTCAGATTTAAATAAAATTAAATCTTCAGATAAAGTTGTTTTACCAGGGCAGGGTTCGTTTAAAAGTTGTGTTGATGCACTTAACAACATTAGTGGTTTAGTCGATACATTAAATGAGTTTGTAATAAATAAAAAAAAACCTCTTCTTGGAATTTGTGTTGGGTTACAAATGTTTGCAGATATTGGTTATGAGGAAACAGAAACGAAAGGGCTTGGCTGGATATCGGGGAAGGTATCTAAAATAGATAATCAAAAGGGAAAGTACAAACTTCCTCATATCGGTTGGAATCAAATTAATATCGTAAAAGACAGTAAAATTTTTAATGATATAGAAAATAATTCCCACATGTATTTTGTTCATAGTTATGAATTTATTCCTACGGATAGAAACGTAGTGTCAGCAACCACAGACTATTCATCAAACATTGTTTGTTCAGTAGAAAAAGGAAACGTATTTGGTACTCAATTTCATCCAGAAAAAAGTGATAAAGCTGGTTTAAAAATTATTAATAACTTTATTAATTTATAAATGAAATATTTTTTATGTATAATATTATTTTTTTTATTTTCATGTGAAAGTTCTAATGTAATTAAAGATATTAAAAAAAATGATATGAGTAAAACCATTCAAATGAAAGTAACATCCGATTAAAACTGTAAAGTGAAAAAATGAAAATATTTCCAGCTATAGATATTAAAGATAAAAAGTGTGTGAGATTAGTCAAAGGAGACTTTGACAACAAAACTGAATATAAAATATCTCCAATCGAACAAGCAGGAAAATATAAAGATTACGGTTTTAAAAACTTACACATAGTTGATTTAGATGGAGCTATAACTGGTGAAACAGTTAATTTAGATATTATTCAAGAAATAGTTACTAAATTTGATCTTAAAATCGAAATTGGAGGAGGCATCAGAAACTTTGAAAGTATTCAGAAATATACTGACGCCGGTGTCGAAAAAGTTATTTTAGGTAGTGCTGCAATAAAAGATAAAAACTTTTTAAAAGAAGCATGTGAAAAATTTCCAAATAAAATTGCCTTAGGATTAGATGCTAAAGACGGTTATTTGTCGGTCTCAGGTTGGAAAGAAAATTCAAATCAATTAACTTTAGACTATTTGAAAGAAGTGAACGATTTTGGTGCAAGTAGATTGATTTATACTGATATAAATAGAGATGGGATGAAGCAAAGTCCTAATTTTGAAGATACAGCAAAGGTTGCTAATACATCCAATTGTCCAGTAATTATATCGGGTGGAGTCTCATCAATTGAGGATATTAAAAAAGCTAAGGAATTAAATAATAATAATATTGAGGGCATAATAGTTGGAAAAGCTATTTATGATGGTGATATTAAATTAGAAGAATTAGTGAAAGAATTAGATGCTTAAAAATAGAATAATACCTTGTTTAGACGTTAAAAATGGACGTGTTGTTAAGGGAATTAATTTTGTTGATCTACAGGATGCAGGTGATCCCGTTGAACAAGCTAAAATTTACTCTGATGGCGGAGCGGATGAAATTTGTTTTTTAGATATAACTGCATCAAATGAAAATAGAGATACTATTTACGATGTTGTAGAGAAGACTTCTAAAAAATGCTTTGTTCCTTTAACGGTTGGAGGTGGTGTAAGAAGTGTTGAAGATATTAATAAATTACTAAATTGTGGGGCTGATAAAGTATCTATTAATACAGCTGCAGTTCAAAATCCTGAAGTAGTTGTAGAAAGTTCAAAAAAATTTGGATCACAATGCATTGTTGTTGCAATTGATGCAAAAAAAAACGCTGATAAATGGGAAATTTTTACTCATGGTGGAAGAAATAATGCAGGTATTGATGCAATAGAATTTGCAAAAAAAATGGAAGGTAGTGGAGCAGGCGAGCTTTTAGTTACTTCTATGGATCGAGATGGTACTCAAGTCGGTTATGATATTGAGCTTATGTCGAAAATATCCTCAAAAGTAAATATTCCAGTAATTGCATCTGGTGGAGTTGGCAATTTAGATCACTTAGTAGATGGAATCAAATTAGGAAATGCTAGTGCAGTTCTGGCAGCATCGATATTTCACTATGGCAAGCACTCTGTGAAAGAGGCTAAGGAATATTTGGATTCAAAAGGAATTCCTGTTAGAATTTAATATGCTTAATACATTAGAAAACTTAATCAAACTCGCACGAGAGAGAAAATCTTCACCTGTTGAAGGTTCATACACTAATAAGCTGCTTACAGATAAATCATTAAGCAAAGCAAAAGTTTTAGAAGAAGTAAATGAATTGATTGAAGCAGTAGATAAAAATTCTAATAAAATTCACGAAGCTGCAGATGTATTTTACCATTTGCTTGTGTATTTAGAGGCTAATGATGTAAAAATTGAAGAAGTAATGTCAGAGTTAGAAAAAAGAAAAAAATGAGTTACGACGAAAATAATATTTTTGCAAAAATTTTACGTGGAGAGATTCCTTGTAATAAAATTTATGAGGATGATTTTGTCTTGTCATTTCACGACATCAATCCTCAAAAAACAATTCATGCACTAGTCATTCCCAAAGGAAAATATGTTGACTTAGATGATTTTAGTTTAAATGCTTCTTCTGAGGAAATGGTTGGTTTGTTAAAAGGTATTAATATAGTTGCTAAAAAGCTTGGTATTTCAACAGAAGTAGGCAAAGGCTATAGAGCTTTAGCAAATATAAGCGATCACGGTGGCCAAGAAGTGCCTCATTTACACTTTCATTTATTTGGAGGCGAAAGAGTTGGGAAAATGGTTGAGTGACAGAAGAGGTAAAAAGAAATTACTTAGAAATAAGTTCGATTAATGATCTTAACGAAGGAAATAAGCCTTCAGAAGATTATTCTTTGAATTTAATTAATCCAATCAATTTTCAATTGAATAAGTTTTTTTATAAAAATATTGGTAAAAAACATAAATGGGTAGATAGATTAATTTGGAATGAACAGAATTGGATTGATTATGTTTCAAGTGAGAAAGTTAAAACTTATGTGCTAAAAAACAAAGATGATCTCGTAGGATTTTTTGAATTAATTTTTCATTTCGAAAAAAAAGAGGTTGAGATAGCTT
Organism: uncultured Pelagibacteraceae bacterium; assembly: GCA_902590535.1. Taxonomy (GTDB): domain Bacteria; phylum Pseudomonadota; class Alphaproteobacteria; order Pelagibacterales; family Pelagibacteraceae; genus Pelagibacter. The sequence continues at coordinate 43,580 of CACIXF010000006.1, read as the reverse complement.
ATTTTGGTATTCTTGAAGAATATCAAAATAAAAAATTAGGATCTTTTTTATTGACTGAAGCTATAAAAAAATCTTTTGATGATAATATTAATAGAGTTTGGTTACACACTTGTTCCCTAGATCATAAAAATGCTCTGAATAATTATATCGCAAGAGGAATGAAAATTTTTAAATCTGAAATTGTAAAAATTTAGTTTTGAGCAGGTAATTTAAATAATTTTTTTTCAATGTTTTGATTTTTCGAAACAGAGCTAAGAAGTGTTAAGGCAGTATTTTGATAGACATCTTTTATTTGCCAACCAATCAATTCAAGAGAAATAATATCAAAAAATATATCTATTTTTTTTTCATTTTCTATAATGCTGTATTTTATATATGAATTATCTATAATGTTTTCTTCTAGACTATAAATTTTATTTATCAGAAATTTTTTATCTAAAATAAGGTTTAATGGGGTTTTTTTTAAAGGATAGCGATAATAACTTGATATTGATTTTATTACTAAAGACTTCCCATTTGAAACTAAAACTTTATCTTTTTTACTATAAGCACAATAAATTTTTTTTGGATACTCAATTGTACAATTTCCACTTTCAATTTTACCATTTATATTTTGTTCAAACTCAAAACTAAAATTTGAGGTATTTTTTAAATTTTTAATTATTTTATCTCTATTATCAGCTTTTGAATTAGATATTAAAATTGTAAAAAAAAAAATTAAGAATAATCTAAACATCAAAGGACATCTCTTTTGCCAACATGATTTGCTTTGCTTACAATTCCATCAGCTTCCATCATATCTATAATTCTTGCAGCTCTATTATAGCCAATTTGGAGTTTTCTTTGTAAAAAGGAAGTGGAAGCTTTTCCCTCTGATCTTATAATTTCTAAAGCTTGTTGATAGAGTTCATCTTTATCACCTAGATTTTGGTTATCGCCCATCTCCTTTTCATCTGCAAAGTTTAAAATTTCATCAACATAATCAGGCTCAGCCTGTGATCTTAAAAAATTGTTTATCTGTTCAATTTCATCATCTGATACGAAAGGAGCATGAATTCTCACTATACGATTAGCAGAAGACATATATAGCATATCTCCTTTTCCTAATAATTGCTCTGCACCTTGCTCACCCAAAATTGTTCTACTATCTATTTTTGAAGTAACTTGAAATGATATTCTAGTTGGAAAATTTGCTTTAATTGTTCCAGTAATTACATCAACACTAGGTCTTTGAGTAGCCATAATGATATGAATTCCCGCTGCTCTTGCCATTTGTGATAATTTTTGGATATAGTTCTCAATTTCTTTACCTGCTACCAACATTAAATCCGACATCTCATCAACAACAACAACTATATACGGCATCGGAAGTTTGTGTTTTGTATTATAGCTATCGATGTTTCTGACTCCTTCTTTAGTCATAAGTCTATATCTGCTCTCCATTTCCTTAACCACCCAACCAAGAACAGACGCAGCTTTTTTAGCTTCTGTTATTACAGGACACAACAAATGTGGAATTCCTTCATATGTTGAAAGTTCAAGCATTTTTGGATCTATTAAAATAAATTTACATTTTTCAGGTGTATGTCGATAGAGAAGAGACAAAATAATAGTATTAATACAGACCGATTTTCCTGACCCTGTTGTACCTGCAATTAGTAGATGGGGCATTGATGATAAATCTCCGACTATAGGTTTACCAGAAATACTTTTTCCTAATGCAATCGGTAATTTAATGTCTCTTTTTTTAAAATCAGGGTTGTTTAAAATTTCACTTAAATAAACATTTTCTCTAACATTATTTGGTAGTTCAATGCCAACAGTATTGCTTCCTGGTATTGTAGCTATTCTTGCAGACTCTGAACTGGTATTTCTCGCAATGTCGTCAGATAAATTAATTATTTTTGAAACTTTAACACCGGCTGCTGGTTCAAATTCATTTAAAGTTACTACAGGTCCATGGCTTACTTTCTTGATATTGCCATTGACACCAAAATCTAAAAGAATTTTTTCTAAAAATTCAGGATCTTGTGTTTCATTTTTTTCAAGATTTTCTCTCTCTTTTTTAGAAGGAGTTTTCAATAAATCTAAGTCTGGCAATTTAAATTTAGTTGTATTTTTGCTTTTGTTCTCAGCTTTTATAAATGGCAAATCCTCTTGTATAAGATTTTTTATTTCTTCTTGAGGGATGTATTCACTGATTACTTCACTTTTATCACTATAATTTTTGCTTTCTTTTTTTATAAAAAGTTTATTTAAACTTTTGATCAATTTATAAAATTTTATTGGATGAAAATTAATACTTATTAAAAATAAAAAAATATTTAAAATAATTAACAAATAATAAAAAATTACTTCGTTAATTAAAATTATTGAATTTAAAAAAGATTGATTTAAATAACCACCTATAAAGCCACCATTGCCATTTATATATAGAGTAAACGTTTCTAAATAAAAATGTGCAAAAAATAAAGTTCCAAATATACAATAAATTATTGCAAAGAATATATTTTCAATTATTAAAAAAAATTCTTTACTTCTAATAATGTTGATACCAGTTATAATTAAAGTAAATGAGAAGAAATACGAAACTAGGCCTATCGATTGAAAAAATACATCTGAAACAAAACTTCCTTGAAAACCCAAAATATTATCAATTTTTGTGTTTTCTGGAAAAATGAAATTAGGGTCTTCCGGTGAATAGGTTATAAGTGCCAATAATAATAAAGCCCCAGCACAAAAAACAGTTAGCCCGAAAATTTCCGCTATTCTTTTAATAGTAAAATTAGCAAATGAATTAGCTGTTTTTTTTATATCCATATTTATGAATCAATTTTACCACTTTGTATCATCTAATTTTTCTTGTTAAAATTAAAAATAATATGAGAGTTTGTATACTTGGTTCAGGTTTAACTGCTTTAACTTTAGCAAAAGCTTTAGTTAATCAAAATATTTTTGTTGATTTAATTTCATCGAATAAAAATCATAAAATTAATCGTTCTAGAACGATAGGTATTTCAAAGAGTAACTTTAATTATTTTAATAGGAATATAACAAATATAGAAAAAATCAGTTGGAAATTAAAAAAAATAGAAATTTTTACTGATAAAAATAAAAATGAAAAAATATTAAATTTTGAAAATAGTGATGAACAACTTTTTTCAATAATAAAAAACTACCAATTATTCGAAGTTTTGAATAAAAATTTATTTAAAAATAAATATTTTAAAAAAATAAAATCACAAAAAAAATCAGTAAAACCAGAAAAATATAATTTAATAGTTAATACTGAATATAATAATATTTTTACAAAGAAATATTTTAGTAAGAAAATTGAAAAAGTTTATAATAGTTCTGCTTACACAACTGTCATTAATCATGAAACTATTTCAAACCAAGTTGCAGTTCAAATATTTACTAAAATTGGGCCACTTGCTTTTTTACCATTATCGAAAAATAAAACTTCAATTGTGTATTCAATATATAATTCAAAGCATGTTGATAGGAAAAAAATAATCCATCTTATAAATCAACACAATATTAAATACAAAATAACAAAAATTGAGAAGATAGAAAATTTTGAACTTAAATCTTTTAATTTAAGATCTTATTATCATAATAATATTTTAGCCTTTGGTGATTTGCTACATAGAATTCATCCACTTGCCGGTCAGGGTTTTAATATGACAATTAGAGATATAAACGTTTTTATTAATATTATTAAAAATAAAATAGATTTAGGTTTACCTATTGATAGTTCTGTAAATTATGAATTTGAAAAAAATTTGAAACATAAAAATTATATTTTTTCAAATAGTATTGATTTTGTTCAAGAATTTTTTAATTTTGAGAGAAAATTAAATAATAATGTTTTAAGCAAATCTGTAAAAATTTTAGGTAAAAACAGTTATATAAATAAATTATTTACCAAAGTGGCTGATGAGGGGATAAACTTTTAAATTATTGAATCGTTGTGTTATCAAAATTATCAAAAGTATAAGTGCTTAAAATCTGAGAAATTTTTTCTTTTCTATTATCTAAATTTTGCGCTTCTAGCAGAACTTGTTTTTCCTCTAAAGAAAACGGTGATGCCATAGCAAGTGCATTAATTGTTTCATCTAGACTTTGCTTCTCTAGAGCTTTCCAATTAATTATAAATCCTCTTTTTTCAAATAATGATTTCAAATCTTTAAAAATCAACTCAAGATCAGAAAATTTTAAATTCTCTTTCTTGTCTTCTAGGTCTTGATAGAAATTTTTAAAATCTACTTCTAAAACTCTGTATTTATTTTCTGTACTCAACTCTGTAATTTTTCTAAACCTAATTAAACCTTTAATTTCAATTAAAAACCTCCCATCTTCAGTTTCTCTAAAACTGGTGATTTTTCCTAGACAACCAACTTCATGTAATTCAGGTTTAGTTTGTTTAATATTCGAAGTTTTTGGTTGAATCATTCCAATTAATTTATTCGATTTCATACTATCATTTATCATATCTATATAACGTGGTTCGAATATATTTAACGGTACAGTAGTTTTTGGAAATATTATAAAATTGCTCAGAGGAAACACTGGGATTTTATTTGGAAGATCTTCTTTTTTCATATTTAAAAATATACCATATTAAATTTTTTTAATAATATTGAAGTTTGTCACAAACCCAAAATAATAAATTTATTTTCTAATTATTTTGTCTCTTGCTTAATACTAAAAAAGGCACTAGTTTTAATACTTATAGAACAAGCGGGCATAGCTCAGTGGTAGAGCGTCTCGTTGCCAACGAGAAGGTCGAGGGTTCGACCCCCTTTGCCCGCTCCAAAAAAAATTATGAGTGATTTAGCAAATAAAAAGTGTGTTCCTTGTGAAGGAAATATTCCTCCATTTAATGCGGAGGAGATACATAAATATCTTAAAAAAGTTGATGGTTGGGAAGTTTTAGAAGATAAAATTGACGGCTTTCATTTAATAAAAAGTTTTAAATTTGATAACTTTTTAAAAAGTCAGGAATTTGTAAATAAAGTTGGAGAAATAGCTGAGTCCGAAGGTCATCACCCTGACCTATGGTTTGGATGGGGTTATGCTAGAATTAAAATATTCACACATGCAATTAAAGGTCTAGCAGAGAGTGATTTTATTCTTGCCGCAAAAATAGATCAAATACCTAATGCCTAAAGTGTCTTGTCTTTGAGAAAAGAAGCACGGTATCTGTTTCATTTACAAAGTTAATTATTTCTTTATCCCTTATTGATCCAGATGGCTGAACTACTGCTCTAACACCAGATTGGACTAATTTTTCAATACCATCTACAAAAGGAAAGAATGCATCTGAAGCAGCAACTATATTATCATTCTGAAGATTAAATTTTTTCATTTTATTTATTGCTATTTGACAACTATCTAATCTGCTTGGTTGACCAGAACCAATACCAACAGTTGTTTCATTTGATGCCAATACAATTGCATTTGATTTAACGTATCTGCATACATTGAAAGCAAAAATAAGATCTTTAAGTTGTTTTGATGTTGGTTTTTGTTTTGATACAACTTTAAAATTTTTGGTTGAAAATAAATTTGAATCTTCTGATTGTATCATTATATTTTGGTTGAATGATAAAAATTTAAGAAGTTCTTCTGATGTATAATTTGTTCCATCAATTAATCTTAAGTTTTTTTTATCTTTTAATATTTTGATTGCATTGGTATCGAAACCATTTGCAATTATTACCTCTAAAAATAACTTATTTAATTCAACAGCTAAATCATTTGTAATTTTAAAATTACAGGAAACTATTCCACCAAAAGCACTTACAGGGTCACATGAAAGAGCAGACTTGTAACTCTCTAAATGATCTTTTTTAGCAGAGACTCCACACGGGTTTGCGTGTTTAACTATGACTGTTCCTTTCCCTTTTGGTAAAGATCTTGAAATAGTTAGAGCGCTAAATATGTCATTATAATTGTTATAACTAAGCTGTTTTCCATGAATTTGTTTTAAGTTCATATTTGAACTACTGGAATAAATTGCACTTAATTGGTGAGGATTTTCACCATATCTAAGTTGCTCAACTAGATTTCCATGAAAAATTTTTTTCTTGGGGAAAATAGTATTTGTTTTTTTGTTAAAATAGTTTGAAATCATAGAGTCATAATACGCCGTCTCAGCAAACGCTATTCTTGATAGTTTTTCTCTAAAATTTAAAGAAGTAGATCCCTTGAATTTTTTTAGTTCTTGAATTAACTCCTCATACTGATCTGGAGAAGTTATTACAGCTACATCATTGTAGTTTTTTGCCGCCGATCTAACCATAGTAGGACCACCTATATCTATATTTTCAATAATTTTTTGATGATTATTTGTTTTTTTAAGAGTGTTCTCAAATGGATAAAAATTTACTATGACTAAATCAATATTCTCAAAATTATTTTCTTCAAGATCTTTTAAGTGAGATTTTTTTTCTCTTTTATTTAAAATCCCTGCATGGATTTTTGGATGAAGAGTTTTTACTCTACCCTCCAAAATCTCAGGGGAATTAGTATAATCAGATACTTCTAAACAGTTAAATTTTAATCTTTTAATTTCTTTATAAGTACCACCTGAGCTAATTATTTTAATTTTGTTCTTTTTTAAAATATTTAGTAATGGTTTTAAGTTATTTTTGTCAGATACAGAGATGAGAGCTGTTTTGATTTTTTTTTTCATTATAATTTATTTATCTCCCACTTTATTATCTGTTCTTTTTCATTATTCATACCTGAGATAAAAATATTTTGGTTTTCTTTATATGAATTTTTATTACCGAAATATAAACCATTATCAATATTAATATCAAAGTTATCACAACTAAATTTCCATCCTTCCTCATCTAATTCAATTAGTATTGATTTGTTATTTTGTGTTTTCATTACTTTTGAGTTTGGATCAAGATGAAATCTAATATCAAATTTAATTTCTTTACTTGGATTTTTTCTAAATAACTTATCATAGCCAATAAATTTCATTTGTTCTGGGTAGAATTCAATCTCTCTCTCATAAATGGCTCCAAATTTATTTAAATATCCATCATGTGTACCTGATATTTTCCAATAATTATTTTCAAAAACTACATTTTTTTTCGATACTTTCAGTCCTTTATCAATAATCAAATTTTTTTGATGCTTAATAAAATTACAAGAGGAATAATCTTCAATGCTTAAAGCACAATGTAAAGCTGTGCTTCTTGATAATTTATTAAATTTATTATTTTTGTCTGGATAGTAACCAGCATTAGAAATTAATTTTTTATCATTAGAAAATATTTCAAATGATAAAGCTCCTGCTTGATAGTCGTTAGAAAATATTTTGTTAGGGCTAGATCCAATATCAGCAGCAAGAATTATTTTTTTATTTTTTAGTATTGCATAACCGCCTAGTTCATTAATTTGATTTTTAAAAGTGTAGCCAAACCTTTTTAAGTATTGATCAAATTCGTTATTATCAGAAGAATAGTTACCGTTAAAAAAAATATCTTGTTTAACATTTTGCCAAATGAAATTGTAACTTGAGCCTAAATAGTAGATAGTTTCATCAATATATTCAGGGATCAAACTCTGAGACTCTTTAAACCACTCTCTAATAATTATAAAATATTTTAAATAAAATATTAATTGTCTAATATTTCTTGATTTTGTAAAACCCTGATTATCGATTGAGGATTTAATTATATGTTTTAATAAATTTAATCCATAAGTAAGATATTGTCTTTCATTCTTATAAGCTAAACCAGTCAAAATTATTGCAGCACACCCAATCATCTTATTTTCTACTTCTTTTGGATTTTTTATTTCATTTAATAAATGATTAGTTTGCTTTTGTATCATGTAATCAAAAGTAGTTCTGTATTTTTGATCACTATCTTCATAAGTTAGTTGATGATTGGATAACCATGAAATAATTCTTTTTGCTGTTAAATCAAATTCCCAACTTCTTTTTTGATATTTAGAGTTATTTGAAATCCAATTTTTTATAACTGTTTGGGTAGTTTTTTTGGAGGATTTTAAATCTAGGCTGAAAAACCAAAAAAAATTATTTAATTTTTCGTAATCTTTAGGATTTAAATTATTTTGCCAAATTGACTCAATAGCAAAATCTTCAATTTTATATTTTTTATTTTGATATTTAATTATAGACGAAAGTAAATGAGGACTAGGTTTGTATTCAAAGCTATTTTCGAAAGTTTTTGATATTTTCTTTTCATAGAAATTTGAATTTTGATAAATTGATTTAAAACTTTCTTTTATATTAAAATAAAATCGACCCAAAATGCCTAAGGAATTTGTATTAATCATTAACTTATTTTAATTTTAATAAATTAATATTTTTCTTTATATCCCCATCATTACTTTTGAATACCGTAGTACCAGAAACAAGGATGTTAGCACCGGCATCAATTGCACTTCTACAATTATCAAAATTGATTCCGCCATCAATTTCTATGTCAAAATCTAGCTTTTTTTGTTCTTTTATTTTTTTTAGATCTTTAATTTTATCCAAAACTTCTGGCATAAATTTTTGTCCTCCAAATCCAGGATTTACACTCATAATTAAAACTAAATGAATTTGATCTAATAGATCTAATATTAAATCAATTTTTGATTCAGGATTAAGCGAAACTCCAACTTTCTTATTTTTTTCTTTTATCTTTTTAATTGAATTTTCTAAATTATCAGTTGCTTCGGGATGAATAGTAATTATATCTGCTCCCGCATCAGCGTAAGCATCTATATATTTATGCACTGGTGATATCATCAAATGAACATCAAATTTTAATGAACAATGTTTTCGAAGAGCTTTAATTACAGGTGGTCCTATTGTTAAATTAGGAACAAAATGACCGTCCATCACATCCACATGAATCATATCAGCTCCACCTTCTTCAAGTCTTTTAATTTCTGAACCTAATTGACTAAAGTCAGCTGATAAAATTGATGGTGAAATTTGTATATTTTTCATTGATTGCTAGATTAACTAGTATCAATTTTAAAAATTAAAATGAATTAAAAAATTGATAAATTTGTCTAGAAATTTCACTCTCCAAAGGAAATGACAACATTCCCATCACCGAATAGCCTAAGATCCAAGGCATTAGATAAAATCTAATCATGTAAAAGAACCAAGCAACATACAAAGGCACCAATGGCCCAATGATAAATGAGGGTGTTATTGGTTTAAATAATTTTATTAAAGGATTAGTATATTTTACGAATACCTTCATAAAAAAAAACTGGGAGTCCTCTTTTTGGAATATATTCATCGCCACTCTTCCAATCAGAGTCCACATGATAATCCCAAGCAAATAATCAATAAAATAAACTAGAGGATGAAAATTTGCTGACATTTAAAATTTATATTGGAAAATGTAATGAAATAAAAGGGGCGAAATTAATCGCCCCTTTAAAAGATTATTTAGTGTGATTTACCAAGAATTGTTTTACCACTCGGTACACGTACATCATCAACCATTTTTTGAGTAGCTTTATCTGGTTCTGTAGTCATTAAACTAACTACTACCATTAAAACTAAACTAACAGCTGATCCGAAGATACCAAATGTTAACTGTGTAATTCCTAGGAATCCACTTCCACCAGTTCGCACCCAAACTAAGTACCAAGTACCAGCAGCTAGACCTCCTAGCATACCAGCAATCGCACCTTGTCTATTAGCTCTCTTCCACCATACACCAAGTACAAGTGGGAAGAACAATCCAGACATCGCAAAATCAAAAGCCCAGATAACCGAACCTAAGATTCCTTGTATCTCCATTGCTGCAATAGTCGCTCCAGCAAAACCAATTACTACAAGTAATACCCTTGCAACAAGTAGTCTTTTTGCAGTTTCCGCTTTTGGATCAATGATCTTATAGTAAACATCATGTGATATAGCGTTTGCAATTGCTAGAATCAAACCATCAGCAGTTGACATGGCAGCTGCCATACCCCCTGCAGCAACTAGACCTGAAATTACATAAGGTAATCCAGCTATCTCTGGTGTTGCTAATACAACGGCTTTACCACCCATGAAGAACTCATTTAATTCTAGAGTTCCATTTCCGTTAAAGTCGCTGATAAACATTAGGTTTGCTTGGTTCCAGTTTTGGTACCAATCTATCGCTTCCACTTCTGCAAATGTCTTACCGATAATACCAGTTGGTAAATTCGGGTCGATCAATGATAACTTAGATAATGTAGCTAACATTGGAGCAGAAGAATAAAGTAGGAAGATAAAGAATAATGACCAACCTACTGATTTTCTAGCTGCTTTTACACTTGGAGTAGTAAAGTATCTCATCATCACGTGCGGTAATGAAGCTGTTCCCATCATCATCGCTAGTGCTAATGAAATAAATGCCCAAGGTGTAGCGTTCACTGCAGAGTGAGCTTTAGTTATTCCTGCTAAGCCTTTAGGTACTGATTTTAGATCAGCAGCTGCGTTTTTAACAAAACCAAACTGTTGTTCTAATTCACCAATTCTAGCTACCTCATCAGCTAACATAAAGTGAGGGAAGAAACCCGCACCCATTTTGTTACTGATCCAGAAAACTGGAAGTAAGTAAGCTATAATCAGTACGATATATTGTGCAACCTGTGTCCAAGTTACCCCTCTCATACCACCTAACATTGAACATAATAAAATACTTATTAGTCCAACATAAACTGCGTATTGGAATGGGATATCAAGTGCAACAGATGCAATAGTACCTGTAGCGTTAATTTGTGCAGTCACATAAGTAAATGAAGCAACAGTTAAAACTACAACTGCGCTAAATCTAGCTAAGTTACCACCGTATCTAGTACCTATAAAATCTGGAACTGTATAACAGCCAAATTTTCTTAAGTATGGTGCTAACAAAGATGCAACAAGCACGTAACCACCAGTCCAACCTACAAGTAGAGCCATATAGCCGTAACCTTTAAAGTAAATACCACCTGCCATTGCAACGAATGAAGCACCAGACATCCAGTCTGCTGCTGTCGCCATTCCGTTGAAGACAGTAGGTACTTGCCTACCAGCTACGTAATATGCATCTGCTTGGGCTGTTCTTGATAGCCAACCGATTAATGCATAGATGAATACAGTAAATGCAACGAAAGCGATACCAATCGCTTTAGCTGTCATACCCATCTGTTCAGCAATTGCCATGATGATTATGAAACCTATAAATCCTCCAGTATAGATTCCATAAACTTTAGGCAAATTATCTATGAAATTACCTTTCATTATTCGTCCTCTCTTTCGCTAAAGCCGAACTCTTCGTCGATTTTTTCTTGTCTGTTCGCAAACCAGAAAATAAGGATTACGAAAGCACCAAGAGATCCCTGACATGTAAACCAATATGTCCATGGATAACCGAAAGGTCCTGCGACCTCGTTCATTTCAGCTCCAAAGAGAAAGATGCCAATTGAGAAAACAAACCAAATTGCCAATGTTATAAATAACAATGACCTGGTTTTTTCCCAGTGTTTTTGTTGATTTGACATTTATACCTCTCTTTTTAGTTATAACTGGGTAAAACCATAACCATTATGAGAGCTTTGAAAACCCTAAAAATTGATCATATTAGGTACTTATTTACTTACTTTTTTAAGATATAATTGGCGCACTTACAAATTTACATGGGAAAATATAAATTAACTTGGAGAGACATTAAACTTGAGGATTTTAAAACATATTTATTCGCCATGTTTAAGGCGTTTATTCCAAAGAAAAAAATAAAAACTTTAGATGAATTAGAACTGTTTATTCAAACTAAATCTGCATGGGCCACTCAAGTTACTTTATATAATTATCTAAAAACTAGAATGGGAACAAGATACGTTCTTCATTTTGATAATGATGAATTTATGTCATCAGTAAATCTTGCCAAATGGAATATTTATTCAGTTGCATTACAAGATTTAACTTTTTTTACTTTTTCCTATTTGAAAGTTAATTTTAATTATCAGGATATTCATAAAGCTAACGAAATTTTCAAAAAAATTTTGGATGATGAAATTTCTAATAAGATGCCATTAAATATTATTGATGAAGCTAGGAAAAGTTTTGATGAAAGATTGGATAAAATAAATTGGGATGTTTATTATCAGGACTTACCTTTTAATCCTAGTGCACTCTCTTTATATAAATGGGCTCCGATTGCAGATGAATTAAAAACTTTAGATCGAAAGATTGTTTTAAATTCGATGATTTTAAAATGGGATGTTGTTAAACAAGAGTTTAAAGATTTAATTCAGTTTTAAATATTTTTTCTATTTTCAACCAAACTATCAACTACACTTGGATCTGCCAGAGTAGTTGTATCTCCTAATTGACCATGTTCATTGGCAGCAATCTTTCTTAGAATTCTTCTCATTATTTTTCCTGATCTTGTTTTAGGAAGACCTGGAGTAAAATGAATTAGATCTGGAGTTGCAAGAGGTCCGATTTGTTTTCTAACCCAAAGTTTAAGATCTCTTTCAAGTTCGCCTGTTTCGTTTTCTCCTGCATTTAATGTTACATAACAATATAAACCATTACCTTTTATATCGTGAGGGTAACCAACTACAGCAGCTTCAGCTACTTTTGGATGAGCAACAAACGCGCTTTCAATTTCAGCTGTTCCAAGATTATGTCCCGAAACAATAATTACATCATCTACTCGACCAGTGATCCAGTAATATCCATCTTTATCTCTTCGACATCCATCACCAGTGAAATATTTTCCATTAAATTGAGAAAAGTATGTATCGATAAATCTTTGATGATCACCATAAACGGTTCTCATTTGTCCAGGCCATGATTGAGCTATACATAATCTTCCTTCACCAGCACCTTTTATCTCTTTACCATTTTTATCAACAAGGACAGGCTTAATTCCATAGAAAGGCTTTGTTGCAGAACCAGGTTTTAGAGGAATAGCCCCTGTTTGAGGAGCAATCATTATACCTCCGGTTTCTGTTTGCCACCAAGTATCTACAATAGGGCATTTGGAATTACCCACAGTTTTATAGTACCACATCCAAGCCTCCGGATTTATTGGTTCTCCCACCGTTCCTAAAAGCTTAAGTGATTTTCTAGATGTTTTTTTAACAGGTTTATCACCTTCACGCATCAAAGCTCTAATTGCAGTTGGTGCTGTATAAAATGTATTTACTTTATATTTATCAACTATTTGCCACCACCTTGAACTATCAGGATAATTTGGAATTCCTTCAAACATTATAGTAGTTGCACCATTCGAAAGTGGCCCATAAATAATATAACTATGTCCAGTAACCCAACCAATATCAGCAGTACACCAATAAATATCTTTTGGTTTGTAGTTAAAAATATATTGATGTGTCATTGATGCATAAACCATATAACCGCCAGTAGTATGAAGAACTCCTTTAGGTTTACCTGTTGAACCTGAAGTATATAAAATAAACAAAGGATCTTCAGCGTTCATTTCTTCAGGTTCACAATGATTTGGAACGTCTTTAATTAAATCATGAAACCAAACATCTCTATTTTGATCCCAGTTTATGTAATTTCCTGTTCGTTTTACAACAATGCATTTCTTAACATTTGGACAACTCATTAAAGCTTCATCAACTGTATATTTCAGTGGAATAGTTTTTCCACCTCGCACTCCTTCATCTGCAGTAATGATGTATTCAGACTCACAATCATTCACTCTTCCTGAAATAGAATCTGCTGAAAAACCTCCAAAAATAATCGAATGAACTGCACCAATTCTTACACAGGCCAGCATTAAAATTGCTAACTCTGGTATCATAGTTAAATAAATTGTTACACGGTCACCTTTTTTAATTCCTAATTTTTTTAAACCATTGGCTGCTTTCGAAACTTTTTGGTGAAGTTGTTTATAAGAAATTTTTTGACTATCTTTTGGATCATCACCTACCCAAATAATAGCGGTTTTATCTTTTTTATCTTTTAAGTGTCTATCAATACAATTTGCTGAAGCATTTAAAGTACCATCTTCAAACCATTTAATTTTTACTTCTTTTGTACTATATTTTATGTCTTTAATTTTTTTATAAGGTTTTATCCATGTAATTCTTTTTCCTTCTTTTCTCCAAAATTCATCATTACTCTTTATAGATTGAGAATATTTTTGTTGATATTTACTTTTGTTTGCTAAGCTACTTTTAACCCATTCTGGTTTTGTTTTAATAACAACTTCAGGAGGTGTATTTCCGTTTTCTTTTTTGGCTTTAATTCTTTTTTTTACTTTTCTGGATTTTTTTTTTCTAACTTTAGATCTTTTCTTCACCTTTTTTGAGGTTTTTTTTCTAACTTTAGACTTTTTTTTTCTTACCTTGCTTTTCTTCTTCTTTTTTTTTGGCATAGGATAATTTTTTTTTTAAATTTTACTCATGTTATTTATAATTTTCCAGCTTTTATAATCAACAGGCATTACAGAAAGCCTACTTTGCTTTATAAGAGCTAAATGGCTTAAATCCTTATTTTTTTTAATATTTTCGAGTGTTATAGGCTTTGAAAATTTAGATTTAAATTGAACAGTAACTGCAACAAACCTCCCTGTTTTGTCAGTTTTATCTATATAAGATTCTTTAATAACTTTTACGACTCCAACTATCTCCTTTCCGATATTTGAATGATAAAAAAAACAAAGATCTCCTTTCTTCATGCTCTTTAAATTTTTAGCAGCTTGATAATTTCTAACACCATCCCAAGGTGCACCTTTAACACCAGCTTTTTTTTGTTGATCAATTGACCAAACATCTGGCTCGGATTTAATTAACCAATACTTCATTATAATTGAACTCCAGCACCTTTGAGAAAAGCTGCATCTTCATCTAAAGGCCATCTAGGCTTTGCTGGATAATCTAAATTATTAAATTGATTTAATTTAAATTTTTCTAAACCTACCATTGCAATCATTGCTGCATTATCTCCACAGAACTCTATAGGTGGAAAAATACTTTTATAATTATTTTCTTCACATAGATTAATTAACATAGATCTAATTTTTTTATTTGCCGCAACCCCTCCAGCAACAACGAAAATTTTTTCATTAAGTTCATTTATTTTTTCAAATTCAGTAAAAGCAATTTTTGTTTTCTTATATAAAATTTCTTCAATTGTTTTTTGAAATGATGCTGCAAGATCATATTTATCTTGTTCTGATTTAATTGTTTTGCTTATCTTCAACACTGCAGTTTTTAGACCTGCAAAAGAAAGATTGCATCCTCCTTTGCTGAAAATTGGTTTTGGTAAATCATATTTTTCTGGATCACCTTTTTTAGCTAAAATTTCTATTTGAGGTCCTCCTGGAAATTCTATTCCTAAAAGTTTTGCCGTTTTGTCAAACGCCTCACCTAATGCATCATCAATAGTTGTTCCCAATCTTTTAAATTTACCAAGATTCTGAACACTTAAATATTGTGAGTGCCCACCAGAAATTAAAAGAAGTAAATATGGATAATTTAAATTTGTATTTAGTTTTGGACTTAAAGCATGTCCCTCTAAATGATTAACAGCAATAAAAGGTTTATTCATTGATGTTGCGAAAGCTTTACCAAAACTTAACCCAACTGATAAACAAACAATTAATCCAGGACCAGCAGTAGAAGCAACTGCATCTATTTCTTCAATTTTTCTTCCACTTTCATCAATAGCTTTTTTGACAATCCAATCAATTTTTTCAATGTGTGAACGTGCTGCTAGTTCAGGAACTACACCACCAAACTCCCTATGAACCTCCTCTTGGCTAGAAACAATGTTAGATAAAACTACTGGGAATCCTTCTTCATTTTCAGTTATTAAAGATGCTGCTGTTTCATCACAACTAGACTCTATTCCAAGAATTAAGGGTTTTTTGCTCATTCAAATAGTTTTTAATAATTGTACAATCTTTATACAAGTAAGAAATAATTTTTTATGAGAAAAAAAATAATAATTGGATCTAGGGGTAGCAAGCTTGCCTTAATTTATGCTCAACAAGCTAAAGATATGATTATTGAAAATACCGACCTTGGTAATGAAGATATTTTAATTAAATCAATTACAACTAAAGGTGACCAAGTACAGGATATAAGATTATCTGAGCTTGGTGGCAAAGGTTTGTTTTCTAGTAATATTGAAAAAGAACTTCAGTTAAAAAATATTGATATTGCAGTCCATGCACTGAAAGATATGCCTGCTAACGAAACAAAAGGATTAAGAACAGATTCTTTTCTTAAAAGAAATGACCCAAGAGAAATTTTAATTACAAAGGATAAAAAAAAACTTAAAGACCTAGATGAAAATTCAACTGTTGGAACCTCATCATACAGAAGAGAATATCAAATAAAAAAAATTAGACAAGATTTGAACTGTAAACTAATTAGAGGAAATGTAGATACTAGAATTAGAAAATTGAATGAAGGGATGTATGATGCAATTATTTTGTCTTATGCTGGTATCAAATTTTTAAAATTTGAAAATGAAATCTCAGAAATTTTTTCAGCTGAAGAAATAATTCCCAGTGCAGGTCAAGGTGTAATTGCTCTTCAGTGCAGGGAGAAAGATGATGAGACAATTTCTATTTTAAACAAAATTAATCATGAGGAAACACATAAAAGAGCTCATCTTGAGAGAAATATTTTAAAAGTTTTAGATGGAGATTGTGAAACAGCGATTGGTGCTCATTCAGTGGTTGATGGAGATAAGATTATAGTGGAGGCTGAACTTTTTTCTTTAGATGGTAAACAAAGATTTTATGAAAAAAAAGTTGGTAATTTGAATGAGTTTAAAGAAATTGGTAAAGAGATTGGAATACTTTTAAAAACAAAATCAAATAATTCATATAAAAGATAATATGCATATTTTGTTAACTAGACCACTGGAGGATTGTTCTGAAATGATATTAAAATTTCAATCATTAGGACATCAAGTTTCTCATCTTCCATTAATAAGAATTGAAAAGGTTAATTATGAAGAAATTAACTTTTCTGAATATGGTGGAATTGTTTTTACTAGTGCAAATGCAGTAAAATTTTTAAACACAGTAAAATTAGATAAAAATATTAAATGCTTTTGTGTTGGAAACGCTACAGAAAACAAAGCAAGAAGTGTTGGTTTTCAAAATACAATTGCAGCTGAAGGAAATGTTACGAACTTAAAGGAGTTAATTATACAAAGTTATGAGTCCAAAAATAAAGAATTACTTTACGTTAGTGGTGAAATAATATCGGTTGATTTAGATCAACAGTTATTAACCGAAGGTTTTAAGGTAAAAAGAATTATTAATTACAGAGTAGATCATAATCAAAAATTTGATGAGAAATTTGTTAATGAATTAAAATTAAATATGCCTGATATGGTCTATGTTTACTCTCAAAATAGTGCGTCAAGTTTCTTAAATTTCATAAAGATTTACCAAACCGAAAATTTATGGATGAATACAAATTTGATGTGTATAGGCGAAAAAACCTCGTCAATACTGAACGAAATTAAATGGAAAAAGATTTTTCTTTTTAACCCTGGAGAAGAAGAGTTTTTGTTATATAAAATTTAGAAATGGAATTAATTAATAATTTTTCGGAGATATTTTTATCAGTATGGAATAAAGGAATTCTTGGTGTTGATATTTTTCAAATCTTAATTGGTATTGGAATATTTTTACTATTCTTAATTTTTAGAGGTTTAATAAGCAAATTAGTTATTAAAAAATTAGAAATTATTTCTAAAAGAACAACAAATAAATTAGATGATACTTTTGTTCAATCACTTGTAGGTCCAGCAAGATTTTTACCAATTGTATTAGGATTTTTTATTGCAAGCTACTACATGACTTTCTCACTAGAAGGAAGAGAAGTGGTAGATACAATTAATAGAACGTTGATCACTATTTTAATTTTTTGGGTAATTCACCAAATCATAGAACCAATCTCATACATACTTAGTGGTTTAGACAAATTGTTAACAAGAGAACTTATTGGCTGGATAATTAAATCGCTAAAAATTTTAATTTTTATTTTAGGTTTAGCAGCAGTTTTAGAATTGTGGGGAATTAAAATAGGTCCAATCATTGCAGGTCTCGGATTGTTTGGTGTTGCTGTAGCATTAGGGGCACAAGATTTATTCAAAAATTTAATATCAGGAATTTTAGTTTTAGTTGAAAAGAGATTTAAAATTGGAGACTGGATAGCTGTTGAGGGTATTATTGAAGGTGTAGTAGAAAAGATTGGATTTAGATCAACAACAATTAGAAAGTTTGACAAATCTCTTGCTATTATTCCAAATTTTCAATTTGCAGAAAACGCAGTTGTAAATGTAAGTGAAACTTCAAATTGGTTAATCAGTTGGATTATTACGCTTCAATATGACACTACGGTAGATCAGTTAAAAAAAATTAGAGATGAAATCGAAAGTCATATTAATTCAAGCGAAGATTACAATACCTCAATTGGTGTTGCGGTAAGAGTTGATAAATTTTCTGATAGTTCAATAGATATGTATGTAAGATGCTTTACAAAAACAGGAAGTTGGAATAATTGGCTTGATGTAAAAGAAAAATTAGCAATTGCGATTAAGGAAATTGTAGAAAAAAATGGTGCTTCATTTGCTTTCCCAAGTCAGTCGATTTATGTTGAGAAAAAATGATAGCTATTTTCTATTTAGTTTTACAAATTTTAAAATTGTATTCTTATGTTGTAATCGTCAATGTTATTGTAAGTTGGTTAATAGCTTTTAACGTTCTTAATACTCAAAATAGGTTTGTGTATGCAATTTTAGAGTTGAGTTACAAATTAACCGAGCCTTTCCTGAATAAAATTAGACGTTTTTTGCCAAATTTAGGTTCACTAGATATTTCTCCAATCATTCTTCTTTTATTGATTTGGTTTATCGAAATGTGTATGAAGCTGTACATTGCACCAATGATTTTTTAAGAGAGAAATATGATTTTAATTGATGGAAAAAAAGCAGCTGCAGAATTAAGAGCAGAGTTAAAGGAAGAAGTTGCAGAGTTAAAATCAAAACATAATAAAGTACCAGGTTTAACGGTAATACTGATTGGTGATTTAACACCTAGTCAGATTTATGTAAGAAATAAAGAGAAGTCAGCAAATGAGGTAGGATTAAAATCTGAAGTTATTAAATATCCAGACTCAGTTGAGGAAAAGACTGTTCTAGAAAAAATTCAAGAATTAAATAGTGATGAAACTGTTTCAGGAATTTTAGTTCAACTTCCTTTACCTAAGCATATTGATAAGCAGAAGGTTATAGAAGCTATTGATCCCTCAAAAGATGTAGATGGATTTCATCCAATGAATGTAGGCAATCTTTCATCTGGTTATGAAAGTTCGATACCTTGTACTCCGCTTGGATGTTATTTATTGATAAAAAAAATTGAACCTAATTTAAGTGGTAAAAAAGCTGTGGTTGTGGGTAGATCAAATTTAAATGGTAAACCAATGACACAACTTTTATTAAAAGAAAATTGCACTGTAACTATAACTCATTCAAAAACTAAAGATTTAAAAGCTGAATGTTTAGAGGCAGATATAATTGTTGCAGCTGTAGGTATACCCGAACTTGTTAGAGGAGATTGGGTTAAGAAAGATGCTATTGTTATTGATGTTGGTATAAATAAAACTGATAACGGTATAGTTGGTGATGTTCATTTTGATGAAGTTTCAAAAAATGCAAAAGCACTTACACCAGTTCCAGGCGGTGTAGGTCCAATGACCATTGCTTGTTTGCTTAAAAATACTATCGACTGTTTCAAAAGATCGCAAATTTAATAATTAAACCATAAGCTGTAATCTGTTAATTTATTTGGATGAAAAAACCTAAACGACCGTACAGATTTGGTATAATTTTTTTGCTTCTTACAGTTCCACCTATTGGGGCAACTCAACTAGGTTGGTATTTGCATGACAAGCAAACTGGTTTTGATTATGGTATGATTGTAGGTACTGTATCAGTAATATACGCTGCATATTTAATGTATGAAAAAAACTGGCGCGAAGAAGATGAAGATTAAAATATGGAAAAAATAATTTTTTTTGGATTGGTTATTCCTATTATGGCTTATGTTTTATATTTAGGTGGAATGGCAATTATGAATGGTTTTAAGTCTAAGGAAGCTAATAGAGCTGAGAAAGAGGAAGCTGAAAGTGAGGGTAGGGAGGCAAGTGAGACTTCAGACGAACAAAGCAGTAATTTAAGTGATGAACTTACTAAATTGAATGATTTAAAAGAAAAAGGAATTATTTCTCAAGAGGAATTTGAAAAGGCGAAAAATAAACTATTAAATAATTGAATAGTTTAATCATGTTTAATGGTTTTAAAAAAAAATTTGTTAAAGTAAGCAAGGGTAAAATTTTTTGTAGATTTAAAGGTAACGGTCCCCCCTTATTATTACTTCATGGATATCCCCAAACACATGTGATGTGGCACAAGACTGCCCCTGAGCTTAGTAAATATTTCACTGTAATAGTTGCTGACCTTAGAGGATATGGAGATAGTTTAGTTTTACCTGGTGGTACTAATCATAAAAATTATTCTAAAAGAGAAATGGCTAAAGATATGGTTCAATTGATGAGTAAATTAAATTTTAAAAAATTTTTTGTTGCTGGACATGATAGAGGTGGGAGAGTTGCACATAGAATGGCAAGAGATTATAGAAATAAGATTATGGCTTTGAGCGTATTAGATATCTGTCCAACTCTAGATATGTACGAGCATACTGATATGAAATTTGCAAAAGGATATTTTCACTGGTTTTATTTAATACAGCCAGCACCTTTACCTGAGAAAATGATAATGACAGATCCTAAAAGATGGTTAAAAAGTCGTTTTAATAGGTCATCAAAACGTGCGATTGGAAAAGTTGAAGATGAATATTTTAGAGCCTTTAAACAAAAAAAAAGAATTCATGCAACTTGTGAGGATTATAGGGCTGCGGCTACTATAGATCTAGAGCATGACAAAAAAGACAGAAAAAAAAAATTAAACATTCCTATACAAGTTTTGTGGGGTAAAAAGGGAGTTGTTGGTACTCAATTTAAATCAGTTAAAATTTGGCAAAAATACACAAACAAAAAAGTTTATGGAGCAGAAATTAATTCAGATCATTTCATTCCAGAAGAGAGTCCTAAACAAACGATTAATCACTTAAAAAAATTTTTTTTAAAAAATGTTAAAAATAATTCCAAATAAAAAAAATATTGGAGCTGAAATAATTGTAAATTTAAAAGATATTACGAATAAAGATATTTTAAAAATTAAGAAAGCACTGAATAAATATGGAATGTTGTATTTTAAACAACAAGAATTAACTTCTAAATTTTATATTCAGTTTGCGAAATATTTTGGAAAATTAGCCAACTATCCAAGACTAAAAGGTTTAAATAAAAAATTTCCTCAAATTACTGTAGTGCAAAGAAAATCAACTGATAAAGGACCAAGTTTTGGTGAACAATTTCATACAGACTCGATTTATACAAAAAAACCACCAAGATTTACAATGTTGCTTTCTAAACTTGTGCCAAAAAAAGGAAAAGCTAATACAGAATTTTGTTCTCAATATCTTGCTTATAAAGAATTACCAAATCCAATAAAAAGAAAATTTAAAAATATTAAAGGTAAATATTCTTCTGAGGGTCCAATCTCGGTTACAACAAAAGAAAGAGTAAAAGAAAAAGGAAAAAATATTAAAGAACTTAAATCTTCACATAAAATAATTAGGAAAATCAGCACAAATTATTCTATTTATTGTAGTCCAGGACATTTTGTTGGTTTTAGCTCAAAGATAAAAAATCAAGAAAAGTTAAAAAAATTTTTATTTAACCATCAAATTAAGAAGAAGTTTCAATTTTCATTGCCTTGGGAAAAAAATCAATTGGCTATATGGGATAATAGATCTATGCTTCATCAAGCAACACCTTTCAAAGGAAATAGAATAATGCATAGAATAACAATCAAATAATTTATGTTCACAATTTTTTTAGGACTAACTCCATTTATATTTATTACTTTTTTAGGGTTTGTATTTGGTAAGTTAAAAGTCTTAGACCTTAGTCATGCTAAAATTCTAAATCTTTTTTTGTTCTATATTGCAGTTCCGGCATTGATAATTAAACTAATAGCACAAAATGAAATTGGACAAGTAGATTTCAAACAAATTTTTTCTTACTTAATTATGCAATCGATATGTGGAATTATCGCTTACTTAATTACTTCAAAATATTTTAAAAGATCAATCCCAGAGTCAATTATTTGGGCTTTAACAGTTGCATTATCAAACCATGTGACTTTGCTCTTACCAATAACAGAAATTTATTTTCAACAAAATGTAATTACACAAGTTGCAAGTATCATATTAATGGATGGGATAATTTTATTATCTGTAATTGCTTTTTTTCTAGAATTATACACAAAAAAAAATGTTAATTTATTTAATTTTATTAAAAATTTATTTTTAAACCCATTTATTCTTTCAATAATTATAGGTTTATTATTTTTATTATTAAATTTTAATATTGATCAAACACCGATTGAATACACTTTGTCTAAACTTGCAGCATGTGTTTCACCAGTTGGATTGTTTGCAATTGGCATAATTCTTTCGTTTTATACTAAAAATGTAATTAATAAATTATCTGTTTCTATTTCAGTTTTAAAATTAGTCATTTCCCCCATAATTTTATTGTTAATTGGATTAGTGATTTTTAATGCAGGATTGCCAACTGAAATACCAGGTGCTTTCTTTGTGAGTGTTGCGCCTTGTGGAGTTACTTCTATAGTTTTATGTGCTGCGTATAATGTAAGTCCAGAAAATATAATTAAAGCAATTTTTGTTTCTACTATTGCTTCTATAGGGACTATATTTTTTTCAATTAAGTATTTAACTCTATAACAATTTATCTAGAGGACTAACTTCTCCAATTTTAAAAATAATAGCATCTTCTTTACTAAAACCATATTTTTCAGCACTATCTTTAAATCTAATTGGGGGTTCCATAATTGGCTCTAATGACAAAACAAATGTTCCCCAATGCATTCCTAATACTTTTTTACTTTTTAGGTCTTGCGCGACATTCAGGGCTTCTTCTGGTGTAGTATGATAAATAGTTTTATCAAACATTGGTTTGAAATTATAAGCTCCAATATTAATCATTGTTAGATCTATAGGACCATATTTTTCACCTAGTTCTTTGTAGACTTCCCCATATCCAGTGTCACATGCAAATAAAATTTTTTTATTTTTATGTTCTATTAAAAAATTACCCCACAAAGTTTTATTAGTATCTGTTAAACTTCTCTTTGACCAATGGACTGCGGGAAGTAAAGAAATTTTCAAATCCTCATTTATAATTATTTTATCATACCAATCCATTTCATTTACATCTTTATATCCTTTAAAATATTTACCAAGGTTAAGTGGTGTTAATACTTTTGCCCCCTTAAAAGGAAAATTTCTAATTGTTGACATGTCCTGATGATCGTAATGATTATGAGTGAGTAAAAATACATCTGTTTGGGGTATCTCATTTAATTTTATTGCAGGATTAGTAAATCTTTTTGGACCAAAAATGAGTGGTCCAGCATTCTTTGAAAATACAGGATCTGTTATAATAGTCGTTTTACCTAATTTTATAAGGTATGTTGCGTGACCTATCCAAGCAATATAATCATTATCTTTATATTTTTCTAAATCAGCTAATACTTTTTGTTTTTCAATAACATGTTCTTTTGGATATGATAAATTAACCTTTTTTCGTAATTTACTGAAAGTTCTATAAGAAAATTTTCCTGACCTAGATATTATCACTGGAGATCCTTTTGGGTTCCTGAAAGTACCATCAGGTAAATGGTGATAAGGTCTTTCTTTCATATTATTTTTTTTTCTCCATTAACCATAAGCTATTTCCCGCAAGAAAATATATTTTTCCATTAACTGGGTGAACTTGTATATCTCTTATTCTCCCAATTTTATCTTTGAAAACAATTGTTTCTTCAATCTTAGATGAATTTTTAAAGTCTAATTTTCTCATAGATTTATCTTTTAAAGAAGTAATGAGCGCTTCGCCATTCCATTCATTAAATTCTTTTCCCTTATAAATAGTTATCGCACTTGCAGCTATTGAAGGCACCCAGTATTGGATTGCTTTAGTAAAACCTGTTTTCCATTTAGGTCCAATCTTTGACCCTGAATAATTTGTTCCACCCCAACCTAAAATTTTCCAACCATAATTCTCTCCCTTTTTTACTTCACCAAACCAATCACCACCTTTTGCACCATGGTTGCTTGCATAAATTTTTCCATCAAAAGAAGAATAGGTTAGGCCTTGAGGATTACGAACACCAATTTGATAAATTTCTGGTAACCAATCTGATTTACCATCAAACTTAGGGTTATCTTTTGGTATACTGCCATCCAAATGAATTCTGATAATACTTCCAGGATGGGTTGTTGGATCTTGAGCAATCATGCCACCACCTCTTTCACCAGCAGATGCAAAAAGATAATTATCTTTTATAGCCAGTCTTGAACCGAAGTGATAACCAGATTCTATTGGTGGTTCAGCTTGAAATATATTTTTAAAATCTAAATTTTTTTTATTTAATTCAGCTTTTGCAATCGAGGTGCTTGTTTTCCAATCCCCTCGATTTTCTGAATAAGAAATCCATAAGTAATTATTTTGATAAATAATATCTAATAAACCTCCTTGTCCGTGTACAAAATAATTTAAGTTATGTTCAACTTCATAAACTTCTTTAGAAACAATATTTACTATTCTTATTTTTCCAGTTTTTTCAGTGATAATAAGCTCTTCATCATTTATGAAAGACGATCCCCACGGATCATTTAAGTCTGCCAATTTTTTAAAAGTAAAATTTTCAGAAAAACTTTTTGATGAAAGTAAAAAAAAGAAAAATATAGATAAAAAATATTTGATCACTTTATGAAAGTTTAGACCTACCACCATCAACAGCAATTATTTGGCCTGTAACCCAAGAACTATCTTCTGTAAGTAAGAATTTAGCAAGAGCTGCTGAGTCTTTACCTTCGCCCAATCTTTTAAGAGGATGTGCTTTTGCAATACCTTCAGCTATAGCAGTGTTTTTTAACATTGGTTCTGCTATTTTAGATTTTGTTAAACTTGGTGCCACACAATTTACTCTTATGTTGGGAGCGAATTCTGCTGCAAGAGAAACCGTCAATCCTTCAACAGCAGCTTTTGCTGAAGCTATGATTGCATGATTGGCAAAACCTCTTTGAGCAGCAACAGTTGAAAATAACACTATTGAACCTTTATTTTTTTTTAAACTTTCCTGATATCCTTTAATAGCTTCTACAGCAGAATAAAGGTTGAGTTTCATGCATTTTTGAAAGTCTTGTTCATTCACCATTCTTAATGGTTTTAAATCAATTGAACCCACGCAATAAGCTAGGCCTTTAATTTCAGAAATATCTGATTTAACTTTTTCTATAAACCCATCCTCTAAAACATCTGCAACGGTATGTGAGCATCCAAGTTTTTCAGAGATAGAACTAAGTTCACTTTCATTTCTTCCAACTAAATGAATATTGTTTCCAGAGTTTTTTAATTGTTCCGCTAAACTTGATCCAATAGAACCTGTCGCACCAAAAATTACATATTTTTCTGACATAAAAAATTTTATTAGTTATATTTAATTATGAAGTTATTTTTTATACTTGGTAATCAATTATTTCCAATAAAATACCTAAACCGCTTCAAAAAAGACCACCTATTTTTTATGGCTGAAGATAAGGGTTTATGCACTTATGAAAAGCATCATAAACAAAAAATTTTACTATTTTTATCTTCAATGCGTTCTTATGCTGACGCGTTAAGAAAAAACAAATTTAAATTAGATTATTTTAAAATTGAAGACAAAGAATTTAATGATGATTATTTAAAAAAATTAAAAAAAATAATTACACAAAAAAAGGTAAGAGACATTTCAAGTTTTGAAGTAGAGGATAAATTTTTTGAAAAAAAAATTTCACAATTTTTAAAAAAAGAAAAAATACATTGGAATATTGTTCAAACACCTATGTTTTTAAATTCAAGAGCTGAATTTAAAAATTATTTATCAAAATCAAAAAAACCTTTTATGGCAACTTTCTATAAAGATGTTAGAAAAAAATCAGGGATATTGATGGGTTCAGATGGTAATCCAATCGGGGGGAAATGGAGCTTTGATGAAGATAACAGAAATAAATTACCTAAAAACATTTCAATTCCTAAATTTCCAAAAATAAATGAAACCAATCATACAAAAAAACTAAAGCCTATTATTGAAAAGGAATTTAAAAATAACCCAGGGAGTACAAATAATTTTTGGTTTGCAACTGAATACGAGGACGTTGTTAAACTTTTAAATTTTTTTATAAAAGAAAAATCAAACTTATTTGGTGATTATGAGGATGCAGTTGATCAAAAAGATAATATTCTATTTCATAGTGCATTAAGTCCCTATATAAATTTAGGTTTAATTACACCTGAATTTGTTATCCAAAAAATTTTAGATTTTCATAAAAAAAATAAAATTAGAATGAATTCTTTAGAGGGCTACATTCGCCAGGTGATTGGTTGGCGAGAATTTATGCGTGGAATTTATCAGTCCTATTCTCAAGAAATGGAAACTGGAAATTTTTTTAAACAAAATAGAAAAATGAAAAGTTCTTGGTATGATGGGACCACTGGTCTTCCACCTTTGGATTATGCAATTAAAAATGCAGTTAATCATGGTTGGTCACATCACATTGAAAGGTTAATGATCTTATCAAACATTATGAACCTTTGTGAAATTAAGCCAACAATTGTTTACAAATGGTTCATGGAAATGTTCGTAGACTCTTCAGATTGGGTGATGGTTCCTAATGTTTATGGAATGGGATTATTTAGTGATGGAGGAATTTTTGCGACCAAACCTTATATTTGTGGATCTGCATATTTTATGAAAATGATGGATTTTAAAAAAGGTGAGTGGTGTAACACTATGGATGGTCTTTATTGGAGATTTATTGACCGAAATAGAAAATTTTTTTTAAAAAATCCTCGTCTTTCGATGATGGTAAGAATATTTGATAAAATGAAATCTGATAGAAAAAAATTAATTTTATCTGAAGCTGATAAATTTATTAAACTAAATACAATTTGATGAAAAAAGAAAATTTACCAACAAAAATTTGTCCAGTTTGTAAAAGACCATTTACTTGGCGAAAAAAATGGAAGTTAAATTGGGATAGTGTAAAATATTGTTCCAAGAAGTGTTCTAAGCTAAGCTAAGCTTAGTGAACATAATAGTATTACAACATATCAAAATAGAAGATCCAGGTTACATTAAAGATTTAATGTTAGCTGATGGATTTAACTTAACTACCATTGAGTTAGATGAAGGTGAAAAAATACCAAACGATTTAAGTAAATTTGATGGAATGTTTTGTATGGGGGGTCCAATGGATACCTATATGGAACAAGAATATCCTTGGTTAATAGAAGAAAAGAAAAGAATTAAAGAATTTGTTGTGAATTTAAAAAAACCTTATTTAGGTTTTTGTTTAGGTTGTCAGCTTTTAGGAGAAGTAGTTGGTGGAAAAGTGGTTAAATCCAAACCAGCAGAAATAGGAATTATGGATATTAATTTTTCTAATGAAAAAGATGAAGATAAATTATTTTCAAAATTTCCTAATACGATTAAAAGTTTACAATGGCATTCTTATGAGGTTCAAGGCATTGAAAATAATAAAGATGTAACTTTATTAGCTTCGTCCCCAATCACCAAGTATCAAATCTTTAAATATCAAAACCATGCTTATGGAATTCAATTTCATATAGAAATAAAAGATTCTACCGTTAATGAATGGGGGTGTGTTCCGGAGTATAAAATAGCTTTGGAAGATCAGCTTGGTGATGGTGCGTTAGAAAAGTTTGATCAATCTGCAAAAGATAACATGGAAGATATGAATAACTACTCTACAATCCTTTATAATAATTTTAAAAAACTTTTATGAATAATAAAATTTTTGAATGGGCAGGAGTTATAACTGCAATATTGTATTCTTTGTTTGTAGCTTTAAATATAGGCATAGAATTTTTTGGTTTTTGTCTACTGTTATTGTCAGCCATTTTAATTGGAATTTGGGCCTATAGAGGTGGTCATAAAGGAATTTTATTTTTGCAATTTTTTTATGCAACCGCTGGAATTATTGGAATGGTTCGTTGGTTTTAATTAAAGCTTGAAACTATTTTAGGAATATAATTTTTAAAATTAAAAAAACCTTTATTACAGTATTGCCAAGCTAATTGATCAAGATTTCTATATAAAAAATCTATCTTTAAATTATTAGAATTTAAAAAATCTAAATTTTCACCTACTGTTGGATACAAACCGTAATAATTTTCAATATTTGTTAATTCACTTATATCTATAATTTGACAATCAATAGATTGATTTTTTAATCTTTGTTCTTGGTCTTCTATTAAATGAGATTTAAATTTCACTAACTTTTCACTGAGTTTTATTGCTCTATTTTCATTTTTATTAGAAACTAAGTAAATTTTTTCAAAGTTCTTCTCCTTAAAGTCAGTGATTTCAAACGAGAGATTATTTTCAAAAATTAAAAGATTCTTATTCTCAATCTTTTGTGGGTTATTGAAATCCTGTTTAATTATTTGATAAGATTTTTCAGATACTTTTGGAAGAGCATTTTCATTTAATTTTACATTTTGAAATCTATTGTTAGTGAATTTTTTAATATTCCATTCACTTGCAAGGTAATGTTTTCCTTGAGTTTGAACACCCGCAACCCATCGCCACCCAAGAGTATTTGATGCAGCATCTCCATCATAAAGATGTTGCATAAAAAATTCTGCACCTAATTGCCAAGGCAATTCTAAAGTAAAAATCCAAATACTAGCAAACCACATTCTTGTGTGATTATGCAAATAATTGTTTTCTTTAAGCTCTTTCACCCACTCATTAAAGCAATCTACTTTTGTTTTTCCTTCGATTGCTGCAATATAATCTTTATTATCTTTAAATTCATTTTTGATTTGATTTAATTCGATAAGATAATCAGCCCAAACATTTGGTCTAAGTTCTAACCAACCTTTCCAATAAGTTCGCCATAGAACTTCTTGAATAAACTTTTCATTTTTTGAAAAAGAAAATTTACTTAGAGCTTTCTGAATGACTTCTTGTTCATTAATTATTCCATGAGTTATATATGGTGATAAGCAAGATATATTAGATCTTTTTTCAGGTCCAAAATCAAAATTTCTTAATTTTGAATATTCTCCAAGATTACTCTCAACAAAATTATTTAATTGATTTAAGGCCTTAGCCCTTGAAGCTTCAAATATCATTTTAAATTATTTTGATTTTTTTTTCTTAAGACCTAATTTGTCACTATGTCTTAATCTTAAAACAACAATTGCTCCAGCTATTAACAAAATAGCAACTGCTTCGTACACAAGTGCAGTAGGATCCATTTCTTTACCTTGTAGAATAATAAATCGTGCAAGCGCTGTAATTGCAATAAGAAGTGGAAGGGTAATACTAATAGATTGTTGGTTCCAAAAAACCCTAACCATTGCTAGTACCTCCAAATAAAGAAACATTAAAAGCAAATCTGCTAATGTAACAGATTGATTTAAGAACATGTTTTTCATTTCAATCCCAACAGCAATAACAGTACTGATTAAGATAATAACCATTAGTGCTAACTGTAAGTTTTTTGCTATCTTATCCATTATTTATCTTTACTAAAAGGTAACCATTTTTCAATTGCAGATTTTAAGGGACCATCATAAGGGATTGAATAAGAGTTAGGGTTTGGACTTGTCAAAACCTCAATTCCTTTTGAAAATACAAATATAAATACTATTACAAATACGATGACCATGATTTTAAAAGGATCAAAATTTTTTGTTTGAAAAACACTTGCAGACTTCTCTTCTGCTCTATGGAATTGTTTAAAAGTCATATAAACGGCAAATATTAAACCTATATGAGCTAAAAAAAGTCCAGCCCATCCAAATGCGAAAGTTGTGTAAGAAAAAACATATAAACTAAAAACAGTAGTCCAAATAAAACTTAAAACTAAAAGAATTTGTAATCTAACTGTCTTAGGAAGTGCGCGTAGATCATTCTTACTATCATCAAATAAAATATTTGCAGCATCTCTCATCCAATTCTTTATTGATTCCATGGTCTAAGGATATAATTTTTAGTGATTTAAACAAATGTCAATTTGTCCTAAAGCAATCTAAGTACGAAGCTTTTTCTTATGAAAATTGATAAATCTTTCAACGTTAGATTTATTAAATGATTTATTTTCTTCAAAAGATACCTTCTTCATTGAATATGCGCTGCTATTAGTAACTCTAGATTGAATTGTAATATTTCCTTTATACAATTTAAGTTTAACTGAGCCATTAACTTTACTTCTTTTTAAATCTACAATTTTTTGAAGTTTAAATCTTTCTTTTGAGTACCAATAACCATTGTAAATTAACTCTGCATATCTAGACATTATTTGATCTTTTTTGTGCATAGTTTCTTTGTCTAAAGTAACTGACTCAATTGCTCGATGAGCATTGATTAAAAGAGTACCACCGGGCGTTTCATATACACCTCTAGATTTGATACCTAAAAATCTATTCTCCACTAAGTCAACTCTTCCAATTCCATTTTTACCTGCGATGTCATTGAGCTTAGTTAATAATTTAGCTGGAGACATTTTTTTTCCATTTATTCCACAAGGATCACCGTTTTTAAAATTGATAGTAATAAACGATGATTTGTTTGGTGCCTTTTCTGGAGAAATTGTTCGCTGGAAAATAAATTCTGGTGCTGAATTTTTTGGATTTTCTAAAACCTTACCTTCAGTTGATGTATGAAATAAATTGTCATCTACTGAAAAAGGAGGCGCACCTTTTTTATCTTTAGGTATAGCTATGCCGTGTTTTTTTGCATAATCAATTAAGTCTGTTCTAGATTTTAGTTTCCAAATTCTCCACGGAGCTATGATTTTAATTTTAGGCCCAAAATAATGATAGCCTAGTTCAAATCTAACTTGGTCATTGCCTTTACCAGTTGCTCCATGCGAAACTGCATAGGCCTTAAATTTTTTAGCTACTCTTATTTGATCTTTTGCAATAAGAGGTCTTGCTATTGATGTCCCTAATAAATAAACACCCTCATAGACTGCATGTCCTCTGATCATGGGATAAACATAATCCTTAACAAAAATATCTTTTAAATCTTTAATAATTATATTTTTAACACCAAATTTTTTTGCATTAGTTATAATTTTTTTTCTATCAATTTCTTGTCCTACATCTGCCGTGTAACAAATCACATCTGCATCATAATTTTCTTGAAGCCATTTTAAAATTATAGAGGTATCGAGCCCTCCAGAATAAGCTAGAACAATTTTCTTTTTTGATTTCATCGAATTAACTGCAAGCTTTTCTTGAAGCGTTATAAGCTTTAGTAAATCCTAGTAATGAGTAATGATCAATTGTCTGAGAACCTTGTTGATTGTATCCAGTAATC
Source organism: uncultured Pelagibacteraceae bacterium (assembly GCA_902590535.1). Lineage (GTDB taxonomy): Bacteria > Pseudomonadota > Alphaproteobacteria > Pelagibacterales > Pelagibacteraceae > Pelagibacter. Next base: position 12,013 of record CACIXF010000006.1, on the reverse strand, counting down.
ATAATTCTAGATCCTTTTCTCATCTGTTTGATCATTTTTAGTTCAACTTTATTGTCAGCAATCCACGCAAAGCCTTGTTCTTTAATATCAAATTTAAATTTGTTTTTTCCTGAAGCAGCAGTTACTGAATTATTTTTGTTAAATTCATAACCCGGGGTAACACTTACCTCATTTTTTATGTTGTCGTTTGGTCTGAATGCTACAAATAATTTTGCATCTCTTTTATTAGTTTTGGGTGCTTGTAAAATAGGCAATGATTGAGCAAAGCATACTTTGCCATCAGTTTCCATAACAACCATTGCTTCCCAATCTTTATATTTGCCAATTTTTTTAATTTCTTGGGCTGAAAGTTGAGTAACACCACTTATAAAAAATATTCCTAAAAATATTGTAATTTTTTTAATTATGGACATGGATTTGGATAAATTGTTTGTACTTGGTTAATTTCTTTAATGACATCATTAGATAAGTTTACATTTACACTTTCTATATTTGTTTTCAACTGCTCCATTGTAGTTGCTCCAATTATTACACTGGTCATAAAGTCTTGGATTTCACAAAATTTAATAGACATTTGACTCATATCTAGATCAAATTTTTCACTAATTTTGTAATAATGTTCAACTGCATCCTCAGTATTCGGCTTTCTATACCTTGTCCAAAAATCAAAATCTCTCTCCATTCTTGATCCTTTAGGAAAACTTTTGTTTCTATATTTCCCACTTAAATATCCACTTGCAAGTGGAGAGTAAGCTAAGCAACCAATATTTTCTCTTATAGAAACTTCAGCTAATCCAACTTCGTAAGATCTGTTTAATAAGCTATAAGGATTTTGAATTGACATCATCCTTGGTAATTCTTTATCTTTAGATAGTTGAAGATAATTTAAAACTCCCCACGGGGTTTCATTTGATAAACCAACATATCTTATTTTTCCCTGATCAATATATTTATTTAATTCTGAAAGAACATCTTCAAATTTATTCCATCCATTTTCCTTATGTACATAACCAAGTCTTCCAAAATTATTTACATTTCTTTCTGGCCAATGAAGTTGATATAAATCTATATAATCGGTTTTAAGTCTTTTAAGACTGTCATTTAAAGCAGATTCTAAATTCGGACCTGTAAAACTATTTTCTCCACTTCTTAAATAATCTCTTGCTGGGCCAGCAACTTTTGTTGCAAGAATAACTTTGCCTCTTTTTTTTGTATTTTGAAACCAGTTCCCAATAATTTCTTCTGTATCACCGTAGGTTTCTTTTCTCGGAGGTACTGCATATAATTCGGCAGTGTCCCAAAAGTTTACTCCTTGATCTAAAGCAAAATCCATTTGTTCAAATGCTTCAAGCTCAGTATTTTGCTCTCCCCAAGTCATAGTACCGAGACAAATTGTACTTACTTTAATATCGGTATTACCTAAATTTTTGTAATTCATTTGAAATATTAAGTTAAAATTTTGTTAATCTTTTAAGGTATCTTGAATAATTAGTAAAAGAATATATATATTACTTATTATGGAATTTAATAAAAACGGAATACTAAATAGAGCAAAAGCAGCACAACAAACAGCTGCTGTAATGGATGAAGGCTTAAGAGCCTACATGCTAAAAGTTTATAATTATATGGCAACAGGTATATTGCTAACTGGAATAGTAGCATTATTAACATTCAAAATGTCTGTTGTTACTAACGATACAGGTTCAATCGTTGGTTTAACGCAGATGGGGAATGCAATTTATTTATCAGGTCTTAAGTGGCTTGTAATGTTAGCTCCTCTAGGTATCGTTTTTTACATGAGTTTTGGAATTAATAAGATGAGCGCATCAAAAGCACAAACTACGTTTTGGGTTTTCGCAGCTTTGATGGGTCTATCTTTATCTTCAATCTTATTAGTTTACACTGGAATGAGTGTGACAAGAGTTTTCTTCATCACATCCGCAACGTTTGGAGCGATGAGTATCTACGGATATACAACTAAAAGAGATCTTACAAAGTTTGGATCTTTTTTAATGATGGGTCTAATTGGAATAATTATAGCTTCAATTGTTAATATCTTTATGAAATCTTCAATGATGTATTTTGTGATTTCAATTCTAGGTGTTTTAATATTTGTTGGTTTAACAGCTTATGACACTCAAAAAATCAAAAATATGTATGTTGCTTCAGACTCAGGTGAGTTAATGGGCAAAAAAGCTGTAATGGGCGCTTTAACTTTATATCTAGATTTTATCAATTTATTTATAATGTTATTAAGATTATTTGGGCAAAGAAGATAAATTTATTTTTGAAGTTTTTTCCAGTTGGTATTTTTTAATAAAATTCTAAGATCGTGAGAATTTTTTAATATTTTACCACTTGTATCAGTAATCAAATATTTAAGATTTTTATTTTTAGGCTTAAAATTTTTGCAAATTTTATAAAGAGCATTTTCAGTAGCATTTCTAAAAACACTAAATCCCACTTGCTTACTTGAAATACTTAAACCGTAATCTTTCCAAGAACCTTCAGAAACCATCTTGGCATATAAGTCTAATATAATTTTTAGCTCATCTTTTTCAAAAAAATGTTTTTCTTCTATTTTATTATGCGGATTATTTACTACTAATTTTAAATTACTACGCATCAATCTTATGTTTATTAATTAATGGTACCTGAAACCCTGTAAATATTATTGTTATTGGAAGCATTCCCCATACTTTAAAATTAACCCAAAATTCTTCTGTTTGAGTTCTCCAAACTATTTCATTTAATAAAGCAAGACCAAAGAAAAAATACATCCATCGTTTATTAAGAATTTCCCAACCAATATCATTTAGAGGAATAGATTTACCCATAATTTTTTTAAGAATAGGTTCATTGGTAAAATATTTCCCAAAAAATAATGCAAGAGCAAACATAATATTAATGATAGTTGGTTTTACATAAATAAATATAGGATCATTAAAGTAGATTGTTAATCCACCAAAAAAAGTAATTAAAATTCCACTTACCAAAGGCATTGGAGGAATTTTTTTTTCAAAAAACCAAACTACTGCTAATGCAACTAAAGTTGCAACTATCAGTGGAGGTATTGCTACTGATAAATTCTTACCACTATTGTAATAATAGAAAAAAAATATTGCTAAAGGACCGAAATCAGTAACAAATTTTAAAAAAGATTTATTCACCAAAAAGATATTAACATATTTGCCACATCACAAAACATTTATATTTTTAGCATTGATTTTTATTTCTAAATACCCATACTAAGATCAATGCCAGTTCAAAAAGCTAAATTTTCAATTGGAGACATTGTAAAGCATAAACACTTTGAATTTAGAGGTGTGATTTATGATGTTGATTTTGAGTTTAATAATTCTGAAGAATGGTATCAGTCTATTCCAAAAAATGTTAGACCAAGAAAAGATCAACCATTTTATCACTTATTAGCAGAAAATGATGAGATAACTTATGAAGCTTATGTTTCTGAGCAAAACTTGCTGATGGATGACTCTGATGAACCAATAAAACACCCTTTAATTGAAGAGATTTTTTCAGGAAAAAAAGGCTCTAGTTATTTCAAGCTTTCTAATTAAGGCAACCATCATTCAACCACATTTAGCTCAAATCTAGGCCATACAAATTAGCTATATTTTTAGTATCTTCTGGTCAAGAGTGTTAAACGTTAATTTCAATCTTATTATCTCCCCTCTGCATTCTTGATCAGAAAACTATTTCATAATAGAAATCACCAAAAAAAATTCTAAATTAAAATATGTTTAAACTTTTTGAACCTAACAAGATTTTCAAAATCACGTCAAAAGCACCTAAGTACGTTTTATTTTTGTTTATTGTTGTATTAAGTGTAGGTTTAGTTGAAGCATTAGTCATATCTCCTGAAGATTACAAACAAAGTGATGCAGTTAGGATTATGTATGTTCACGTTCCTGCCGCTTGGATTTCACTTGGAATATTTTCTTCTTTAACTTTGTTATCTATTTGTGGTTTTGTATTTAGAAACAAAAACTTTTTTTTAATTTCTAAAAGTTTAGCTCCTTCAGGATTTGTTTTTAATATTATAGCTTTAGTTACAGGATCAATTTGGGGAAAACCAACTTGGGGAACTTGGTGGGCTTGGGATGCAAGAATTACTTCAATGCTAATATTAGCTTTGTTCTATGCAATGTATTTAATTGTATGGAGAATTTATGATAAGGAAGAAAAAGTCTATAAGATTTCAACTTTTATAACTATTTTAGGAATTATTAATGTTCCAATTATAAAGTACTCAGTTGATTGGTGGAATACACTCCATCAACCTGCATCTATTAATATTTTGTCAAAAAGCTCTATTCATTCATCAATGCTTTACCCATTATTGATAATGACTGCGGCATTTGCTCTTTTTTCATTGTTAATTTTCTTAATGAAATATAATACAGAACTGATAAAAATTAAAAATAAAGGCTTAGATAGATTATGATAAATGAATTACTTTTTATGAATGGATATGCGGTGTACGTGTTATCTGCTTTTAGTTTTACCTTATTAAGTTTCCTAGGTTTATATTTGGTAACTAAAATGCAATTTGTTAAAGAACAAAACAAATTTGTTGCTAAATTTGGATTACTTACTGCTGAGCAAGCTAATTCTGCAAAATCACAAAGAATAAATAAAGAAATTTTAGCAAACGTAACAAATAATTAACTTTTAAACCATGTATGGTCGAAAAGTTAAATTAAGATTAGTGTTTGTAGTAATAATCTTAATTACTTTAATTCTAACAACATTTTTGATTTTAAAATCATTAGAGGAAAATGTTGTATATTTTCAATCTCCTTCCGAGATAAAATCACTTTCTGAAATAGATAAAAGCAAAATAAGAGTTGGAGGAATGGTTAAAAAAAACTCTATTTCCATAAGTTCAAATGAAGTTAATTTTATAATTACAGACTTTAAAAATGAAATAAATGTTACTTACTCAGGAGCAGTACCAAATTTATTTGCTGAAGGAAAAGGGGTTGTTGCAGAAGGTTTTTTGAAAGATAGAAACTTTTTCTCTGCAACAAAAATTTTAGCGAAGCATGATGAAAATTATATGCCTCCAGAAGTAAAAGAAGCATTAGGAGAAAAATAAATTGATTTATAATCTTATTGGATATTATTCATTAGTAATAGGATTAATTATTGGATTATCATTATTTTATTTTTCATATAAAAATTTTAATAACTCAAACACTTTAGATAGCAAAATATTATCATTTACTTTTTTACAATTATTTTTTGTTGTCATTAGTTTTTTGTGTTTGATTCTTTCTTTTGTTATTTCGGATTTTAGTAATGAAACAGTATTTAATAATTCTCACACTACCAAACCATTATTTTACAAAATAAGTGGAACTTGGGGAAATCATGAAGGTAGTTTATTATTATGGTTACTTGTTTTAACGTTGTTTATTTTCTTATTTTTAGTAAGAACTAAAAATCAACCAGTAAAATACAAAATTTTAACTCTAGTTTTTCAACAAATAATAATAGTTGGTTTCTTTTTATTTTTAATCAAAACATCAAATCCATTTAATTATATTTTTCCAATACCTACCGAAGGTCTTGGATTAAACCCAATTTTACAAGACCCTGCTTTAGCAATTCATCCACCTGTTTTATATTTAGGCTATGTTGGTTCTTCAATTATTTTTTCATCTGTTTTAGCAGCAACAAGTTTAAAAATTATTTCTACTAGTTGGGCATCCCATATAAAAAAATGGATCTTAATTTCATGGATATTTTTAACTTTAGGAATATTGCTCGGATCAATTTGGGCTTATTACGAATTGGGCTGGGGAGGTTTTTGGTTTTGGGATCCAGTTGAGAATGTTTCTCTAATGCCATGGCTTGCATTAACCACTCTTTTACATTGTATTTTAGTATTAGAGAAAAAATCTATTTTAACTTCATGGGTAATAATTCTTTCTATTGCAACATTTACATTAAGTATGTGTGGAACATTTTTAGTAAGATCAGGAATATTAAATTCAGTTCATACATTTGCTAATGATCCCGAAAGAGGTTTATTTATTCTTGTTTTTTTATTCATTTTGATTTTTTTATCTATTTTAATTTTTTTCTTTTTTCATAAAGATAATGACAGAAAATCTTATAGTTTTTTTTGGTTGAGCAAAGAAACTTCAATATTAATTAATAACTGGTTCATGATGTATTTTTTATCTGTCATATTAATAGGTACCGTTTATCCAATTTTTTTAGATGTAATTTCTTCTCAAAAAATATCTGTCGGACCACCATTTTATCATAAATTGATAATTCCTTTTTTAATTCCATTTTTACTTATGATGGCGATAGGTCCAAAATTAAAATGGATCAAATCTCAACTAGAAGATAAGATTTATTTAATTTCTTTTTTAATTATCTCAATTTTATTAGCATTTTTAGTATTAAAAAATTTTAATCAAAATATTTTAATAAATACAATTTTGATATCGAGTGCGCTTTATTTATTCTTTATTACCTTGCGAGATTTTTTTGTAAAAAAATATAAAAATATCTCACAAAATATTGCTCATTTTGGATTTAGTTTATTGATCCTAAGTATCTTGTTTAACAATATATTTGCAAGCGAAATTATAACAAATCTAAAGGTTGGTGAAACTTTTGAAAATTCGAAAACCAAGATAGTTTTTGAAAGTGTTGATCAAAAAAAAGAAAAAAATTATAATGCAATTATTGCGAATTTTTCTATAAGCAATTTAAATGGTGAAGAGGATAGATTTTCGCCTGAGCTAAGAATTTATAATCAACCTGTCATTGCCACAAGCGAAGCTGATATTAAAACAACACTTATGTCAGATAAATTTATTGTAATTAATCTGGTTCAAAATAAAGATTTTTTCAACGTAAGATATCAAGTTAAACCATTTATGTTATGGATTTGGTTATCAGTAATTCTAATATCTTTTGGTGGCATTGTTAGCTTTTTACAAAAAAGATCATGAAAAATAAAATATTACCTTTTTCAGTTATTATTATTTTTGGAATAATATTTTTTATTTTTTATAAAGGTTTAGAAGACTCAAAAATATACACTCCAGATTTTAATACAAAAAAAGAGATACCAGTGTTTAATACTAAAGAATTTTTTTCTGGAGAAAATGTGAAATCATCAAGAATCTTTGAGGTAGATAAAGTTTATTTATTAAATATTTGGTCATCTTGGTGTGTACCATGTCGACAAGAGCATCCTCTTTTGATGAATTTAAATTTAGAGAATAAATTAAATATTATTGGAATGAATTATAAAGATAATTTAAAAAATGCGGAAAATTTTTTAAAAGAACTAGGAAACCCTTATAAAGAAATCTTTATTGATTTAGATGGTACAATTGCAATTGAGTGGGGAGCATATGGGGTTCCTGAATCATTTTTAATTTATAATAATGAAATTATTAAAAAATATATTGGACCTCTTAACCAAGAATTAGTTGACGAAATTAATTTATTGATAAAATGAAATTTCTAAAATTTTTTTTAATTGTTATAATATTATTCCCTTTAAGTAGTGTTAATGCTGAGGAGAACGATAAAAGAAATAAAATAACTAAAAATTTACGATGTCTTATATGTCAAGGTCAATCGGTTTATGATTCAGACTCTGAATTTGCAAACAGTTTAAAAATTGTAGTTGATAAAAAGCTTCAAGAAGGTCTTTCTGAAGATCAAATTTATGAATATTTTAAAACTAAATATGGAGAATGGATACTTTACGATCCTGGTTTAAATAAAAACACATATATTCTTTGGTTATTGCCATTATTGATATTTTTAATTGGAGGTGCAATAATCCGTAATAGTTTTAAATTTAAAAAATAAATTAACCTTCGATGAATTCAAAAAAAATATTAATTATTCTATTTATTACAATATTTACATTTCCTTCAATTGCAGAAGAAAAAAAATCAGAAGATTATAATACAGAATTTAGTTTTTATTCAGGAATGTTTGATTTCAGTGACGATGGAAAAAAATCTACTTTAATTGGTTTTGAACATCAAAATGAAAATTTAAATAGAGATACTTTTTTAGGAAATTTATCACCAATTACTGGTGCATTAATTACAGCTGATAATGCGGGATATTTTTATACAGGTGTTGAAGCACAATATAAAATTGGTTCAATAAATTTTACTCCAAGTTTTACTCCAGGTTTGTATCATGAAGGTGATGGTAAAGATTTAGGTCATATAATTGAATTTAAAAGTGAATTACAATTTTCACTTGATTTATCAGGAAACAGTCAATTAGGTTTTTCTTATAATCATATATCTAATGCTAGTCTTGGTGATAAAAATCCTGGGGCAAATAGTTATATGTTTAATTTCTTGAAAAACTTTTAATAAAGATACATCATGAATATCAATGACTGTTATAATTTTGATGATTTTAGAAAATTAGCAAAAAAAAAATTACCAGCTCCTATATTCCACTATATTGATGGTGGCGCAGATGATGAAGTTACATTAAATAGAAATACTGATGCTTTTAATGATTGTGATTTAGTTCCCAACATTCTTAATAGTGTTGGTGAACCAGATTTATCCACTACTATTTTTGGTAGAAAAATTAGTATGCCATTATTTTTGTCTCCTACGGCGATGCAAAGTTTGTATGATCCTGAGGGAGATAAAGCTTCTGCTAGAGCTGCAGAGAAGTTTGATACAATTTACAGCATGTCTACAATGGCATCTTTTTCAATTGAAGAAGTTGCAAATATCTCTAGTGGGCCAAAACTTTTTCAACTTTATATTCACAAAGACAAATCAATAACTGATGATTTAATCGAAAGATGTGTTAGAGCAAATTTTGATGGAATGTGTATTACTGTCGATACACTAGTTGCTGGAAATCGAGAAAGAGATCACAGAACTGGATTTACGACTCCACCTAAATTTACTCTGGCTAGCTTATTGAGTTTTGCAATGAGACCAGGATGGGTTTTTAAATACTTTACAAATAAAAAATTTGAATTAGCAAACATAAAAAACAAAACTGATAAAGGAACAAATATTGCAAAATCAGTTATGGATTATATTAATGAACAATATGATCCAGCAATGAATTGGAAAGATGCAGAATATTGTATTAAAAAATGGAACAAACCAATAGCACTTAAAGGAGTTATGTCGGTTGAAGATGCAAAAAGAGCAATAGATATTGGTTGTACAGCAATTATGATTTCAAATCATGGAGGAAGACAACTTGATGGATCAAGATCTCCATTTGATCAAGTTAAAGCAATTTCAGACGCAGTTGGTGATAAATTAGAAATTATTCTTGATGGTGGTGTAAGAAGAGGAACCCATGTTCTCAAAGCTCTAGCTGCTGGAGCAACAGCTTGCAGTTTTGGAAAAGCATTTCTTTTTAGTTTAGGCGCAGGTGGACAAAAAGGTGTTGAGAGACTTTTAGAAAATATGCAAAAAGAAATTAGAAGAAATATGATTTTAATGGGCTGTAAGTCTGTTAAAGATCTTGATGCGTCAAAAATAATATATAGAGACTAAAATATAAGAATTTTAAGCATTTATTTGATAAATTAAACTTTCAAACTAAATAGACAAAAAACTAATTTTCGTTTAATTTGTCGATTTTAATTTTTAAATTGTTATGGAACTTGCAAAATCTTTAAATAGGCTTGGAACTGAAAGCGCTTTTTCTGTTTTAGCTGAAGCAAAAAAACTTGAGGCTCAAGGTAAACCTATGATCCACTTAGGATTGGGTCAACCTGATTTCAAAACTCCAAAACATGTAGTTGACGCAGCAAAAAAAGCTTTAGATGATGGTCATCACGGATATGTGCTTTCAAATGGAATTTTAGAATGTAGACAGTCAGTTACCAGATGGATAAAGAAAAGATATAGCGCAGACGTAGATCCTGAGAGAATTATTATTATGCCAGGTGGAAAACCAACAATGCATTATGCAATTCAGTGTTTTGGTGAGCCAGGCGCGGAGATAATTCATCCAACTCCAGCGTTTCCTATTTATGAATCAATGATTAATTATACTGGTTCTACTGCAGTGCCTTACGATCTAACTGAAGATAAAGATTTAAAGTTTAGTGCAGATAAAATTTTATCTCTAATTACTGATAAAACTAGATTATTAATTTTAATAAATCCAAATAATCCTACTGGAAGTTTTGTAGAAAAATCAGAAATAGACAAATTAGCTGAGGGTTTAAAAAAACATCCTCATGTGACTATTTTAAGTGATGAAATTTATAGTAGACAAATTTTTGATGATAAAGAAATGCCAACATTTTTTAATTATCCTGAGTTAAGAGAAAGATTAATAGTTTTAGAAGGTTGGAGTAAAGCTTATTCTATGACGGGTTGGAGACTTGGTTGGAGTTTTTGGCCAGAGAATTTAGTTGAGCATGTAAATAAATTATTAATCAATAGCGTTTCATGTGTAAATGCTGCAGCACAGTTTGCAGGTATTGCTGCCCTAGATGGACCTGATGACTCAATTGATGAGATGATGGAAAAGTTCACATTAAGAAGAAAATTAATTCATGAAGGTTTGAATAGTTTACCTGGTGTAGAGTGTAGTTTACCTGGTGGAGCATTTTATGCATTCCCTAAAGTTATTGGAACTGGAATGGATGGTGGCGAATTTTGTAAAAGAGCTATGCATGAGGCAGGTGTTGCTATAGTTCCAGGTACAGCTTTTGGAAAAACATGCAAAGATTACGTAAGATTTAGCTTTGCAGCCTCTCGAGATAACATTTCTAACGCATTGGAAAATATCAAAAAAATGTTAGGCTAAGCTATGTCTGAAATAGCTTTACCAAAAATTGATAGTTCTATTTTAAATAGAAAAAGTGAAATAGTAAAAAAGATATCTAAATTAACTGACAAAGAAAACGTTCTTAGTGAGTCTGATGAACTAAGACCATATGAAACAGATGCCTTGTCAGTTTATACACAAACACCATTAGCAGTAGTACTTCCAGAAAACACCGAGGAAGTTAGTGAGATATTAAAATATTGTCATAGTGAAAATATCAAAGTTGTACCAAGAGGTGCTGGTACTGGATTGTCCGGTGGAGCATTACCTCTTCAAGATGCTATTCTACTTGGTTTAGGGAAATTTAATAAAATATTAGAAATTGATTACGAAAATAAATGTGTTGTGACACAGCCAGGAGTTACAAATCTAGGAATTACTCATGCAGTTCAAAACAAAGGATTTTATTACGCTCCAGATCCTTCGAGCCAGTTAGCCTGCTCTATAGGTGGAAATGTTGCTGAAAATTCAGGCGGAGTTCATTCTTTAAAGTACGGAACGACTACAAACAATATTTTAGGTGTACAAATGGTTATGATGGATGGAACTATTTGTAGATTTGGAGGAAAATCTTTTGACCAAGAGGGATATGATCTTATGGGTTTAATCTGTGGTTCAGAAGGTTTATTGGGAGTTGTTACTGAAGTAACAGTTAAAATTTTAAAAACACCTGAAGTGGTACGAGCTGCTTTGATAGGTTTTCCATCTATTAAAGAAGGTGGAGATGCAGCTTCAGAAATTATTTCAAGTGGAATAGTTCCAGCAGGAATGGAGATAATGGATAAAGCTTTAATTGAAGCGACAGATAATTTTAGTAAAGCAGGATATCCGCGAGATGCAGAATTATTATTAATAGTGGAACTTGATGGTACATCCTCAGAGGTTAATGAATTAATTAAAAAAGTAGAGGCAATCTGCAAAAAAAATAATTGTTCTAGTCTTAAACTTAGCAATAGTGAGAAAGAAAGACTTTCATTCTGGGCTGGAAGAAAAGCTGCTTTCCCAGCTTGTGGAGCTATGGCCCCTGATTATTATTGTATGGATGGATCTATTCCAAGAGGTAAGCTTGCTGAAGCATTATTAGAAATAAAAAAATTATCAGAAAAATATGAATTACCGGTTGCAAATTGTTTTCACGCAGGTGATGGAAATTTACATCCGCTTATTA
>CACIXF010000005.1 GCA_902590535.1 uncultured Pelagibacteraceae bacterium | reverse complement strand
TACAAAAGCTTGATCCCTATGTTTGCAAGCTACACCAATAATGATGCTTTTTTCTTTTAAACCTACATATCCTTTAACATGCTCAATAAATACTGCTTTTTCTCTAATATTTAGCTTGTTATCGGCTTCTTCATAAATTTCTTCAAAACTTTTTATAACCATACTTTCTTTGGCATCATAGGTAATACCAGTAACTGTTTTATTTTCATTTAAATCTCTTACAGTCCCAACAAAATATATTACAGCGCCAAATTTCGATTGATTTAAAAAATTTTCTGCTTTTGAAATTTCTATCTTCTCTTTTTTTGAAGCATCAATAATTTTAGTATGTAGCATTAACCGCCTCCTATAGGAGGTATAATGCTAAAGTTTTGTTTTTTAACTATTTTATAATTGTCTGAGACAATTTTATCATCAGAAGAACAAAAAGCTGATGATTTAATAATTTTTTTAAAAGTTTCATTTCCTTTAAATTTTATATCAATAAACTCTATCATGTGGTTTCTAAGATCTTTTATTGAGGAATTTTCAATTAATTCAAAGTCTAAATGGGATTTAGTACTAAATTCTCTAGCTGCGCCAAATAGTTCAACTGATATTTTCATTGAAAAATATTTTTTAAAAAATCTGGGAGACCATCAGGGTTTTTCCATAATCCACTTTTTCCACCTTCTTTAATTAATAATTTTACATTATCAATTTTAAGATGTGGATTTACTATTTTGCTTAAATCATAAATTGTGATTAAGGCAGAGTTAACACCCATTATAGCTTCCATTTCAACACCTGTTTTTGCTACTGCAGAAACTACGCAAAAAACTTCTAATGAACTGTCTAATTCATTCATAATTATTTTAGTAGCCGTATGGTCAATTGGAAGTGGGTGACATAGAGGAATAAGTTCACTTGTTTTTTTTACACCCAACACAGCTGATACCTCAGCTAAAGTAATAGGATCTCCTTTAGGCATCTTCTTATTTTTAATTAGATCAAAAACCTCTTTTCCAACATAAATTTTACCTGACGCAAGTGCTCTTCTAAAAGTTTCTTTTTTTGAAGACACATCAACCATATTGAAAGAGTTTTTTTGAAATATTTCTTTCGCCCAATCTTTAAGTTCTTCTTGATTTATAATTTTTAATTTTGACATTAGCCACCCGTGGTAGATAAATTTTTAGTGAAACCAGTTTCGCCTAGTTCTAAATGGTGAGATTCTTTTTTAAATTTCATTTGACCCATTATAAGGTCTTGTAATTCTTCAATTTGATCATCTTTTTGTAATAAATGTCTTATACTTATTCCAGTATTTCCAAACAGGCATAATCTAAGATCTCCTCTTGATGTAATTCTTAATCTGTTACAACTTCTACAAAAATCTTTAGAGTAGGGCGCTATAATTCCAAATTTCCCTTTGTATTCTGGATTGATATAATTTAGTGACGGCCCTGCATCTTTACCTAAGGTTTGATAAATCCAATTATTTTTATTTAAGTAATCTTTGAAAATTTTTGAAGATACATGATATTTTTTAAAATAATCTAGGTTATCGCCTGTTTGCATTAGTTCTATATATCGAAAATCCACTTTGTTTTTTTTTATAAATTCTCCCCAAGACTCAAAATCTTTTTCTGATGCATTTATTCCATTTAAAAGAACTGCATTAATCTTAATATTTTCAAAATTTAAATCTTGAAGGATGTTAATTCCTTTTAAAATCTCTGGTAATCGATCATGACCTGTAACATTTTTGAATATATTTCTATCTAGACTATCAATGCTAATATTAATACCGTTTAAGCCACTATCTGCTAACATCTTTGCTTTTTCATCTAAATGATAACCGTTTGTGGTAATTACAACTTTTTTTATTCCAGCTTCATTTTTTAAGATCTTGATTATATCAAAAAAATCTTTTCTTACAGTTGGTTCGCCTCCAGTAAGTCTAATTTTGCATACACCCAATTTTGAAAAAACTTTTGCTAGACGTCTGATTTCCTCTAAGTGAAGAAATTTTCTATTATCACTCTTATCAACTTGATAACCATTAGGTAAACAATACCCACACTTAAAATTACATACATCGGTAATCGAAAGTCTTATATAAGGAAAAGACCTACCAAAACTATCTCTTAATATTTTCATTTAAGTTAAAGCTATCATAATTAATAAAATTAATCATGATAGAATTAACTTAAAATCTAGCTTTAACCTGCTGGTTTATAATTAGCCATAGCTTTTGATGCCATGCCTGCAGCTTTACCCATATCCATTTCCTCTAATATGGTAAAATTTGTTATAGCTCCAGAAGCTTCAACTGCTAGCTTAACTGCTGCTGCGCCTTCAAATCCAATATCACCACTCACAACTCCAACAAAATCATAAGCTCCTCTTGTGATCATAAAAGACTCCATTTTTCCTCCTACTGCCTCTGATAAAGCAGTAGCAGCTGCAGCTCTGTCTTGGTCTGGATTACCAATAAATCCTTTAAAAGCTTGAGCTGTATAATTGCCCATTACTATAAATTTAGCCATAGTTACCTCCTTCTTATAAAGTAACATTATAGAAGAAAAACAATTAATGAAAAAATCAAATATTAGTTATGTGGATTTTAAATATAATAATTTCAACTATTACTAGACACTTTAATGCATTAAAATACTATAAAACTTAACTTTTATTATTATGAACAAAATTCTTACAGAAAATGAAATAAAAAAATTTAAAGAAGATGGCGCAGTATTTCTAGAAAACAAGTTCGATATTAATTGGATTAATAAACTTAAGACAGGTATAGAAAAAGATATTTCTAACCCTAGTCCTAGATTTAAATCTCACACAACTAAAAAAAATGTTCCAGCTTACCTTGAGGATTACTGGACTTGGCATCTAATTCCCGAATTTAAAGAATTTGTTTATAAATCTCCATATGCACAGATAGCTGCAGAATTAATGTCTGCAAAAAAAATTAATTTAGTAATGGATAATTGGTTTTTAAGAGAGGCAGGATCAAAATCTTCAACACCTTTTCATCACGATATTAGTTATTTCGATATGGATGGAACAATGTGTGTTTTGTGGCTTCCACTTCAACCAACAAAAAAAAATGAGGGAGTTGTTTGGGTGAGAGGCTCACATTTATGGAATAAATTTTTTTTGAGAGTTTTGTTTAAGGATGGGCACAAAATTGAAGGTAATGAATGTTTAGTTAATGGAAAAAAATATGAATTACCTCCAGATATTTTAGGAAATAAAGATAAATATGAGTTTTTACAATGGGATTGTGAATTAGGGGATGCAGTAGTTTTTGATATGAGAACACTTCATGGAAGTTTGAATGAGAGCATTCCTGATAAAACTTTAAGTAGATACACCTTAAGAGTTTCCAAAGAGGATGCAAAAATCAGTTATGATGGAGACTGGACAAGTTTTAATTACAGGAAAGCTATGCAAGAAGCAGGTTATAAAAATGGAGATCCTGTTGATGGAGAAATGTTCCCTACACTATATGAAGCTTTAGATTAATTGTTAATCCTATTCATTTCTTCAAGTTCAACTTCAAGCTTATCAAGCTCTTCACCACCAGCCATCATCCCTAAAAGCTCTTCACGACTAATATCTTTTTTATTAAAAGTTCCTAAACTTTTACCTCTATTTAAAACTGTAAAACTATTTCCAACTGGATATGCATGATGAACGTTATGTGTAATTAAAATTACAGCTAATCCTTGTGAGGCTGCTTTTACAACATATTTTAAAACCATTGATGCTTGATGAACACCTAATGCAGAAGTTGGTTCATCTAAAACCAAAACTTTTGCTCCAAAATATATAGCTCTTGATATTGCTAAACATTGTCTTTCACCTCCAGACATTGTTCCTACAGCTTGTGAAGGATCTCTTACGTCAATTCCAATTTGACCCATTCTCTCAGCAGCAATTTGATTTGCTTTTTCAATATCAAAAGTTTTTAAAAAAGGCAGTCCTTTTAATGGTTCTCTTCCCATAAAAAAATTTCTTGTAACACTCATTAATGGAACTAAAGCTAAGTCTTGGTAAACTGTTCCAATACCCATATCCAAAGCATCTTTTGGTGAGTCAAAAACAGTTTTTTTACCTTCGATTACTATCTCACCTTCATCTGGTTTATGAACACCAGCTAAAGTTTTAATCAATGTAGATTTTCCAGCACCATTGTCACCAAGTAAACACATGATCTCACCTTTTTTTAATTTCATAGTGACATCTTTAAGAGCAATTACTTTTCCAAAAAATTTACTAATGTTGTTAAACTCTATTAAATTTTCTGACATTATTTACTCTCTGTTACTCTTTTTCTTATATAATTATTAAAGACCACAGCAATCAACATCATTGCTCCCAAAAATACTTTAAACCAATCAGTATCAACGTCTGTATAAAATATTCCCATTGATACAGTTCCAAATATTAATGCTCCAAAAGCTGCACCAATTGCAGAACCGTACCCACCGGTTAGCAAACAACCGCCAACAACTGCTGCTGCAATTGCTTCTAACTCTTTTAAATTTCCTCTCATAGTATCTGCTGAACCAGCGTCTAAAACTTGAATAGTTGCAAAAATTGTGGCTGCAACTGCAGTACCAATAAATAAACTTATTTTCACTCTGCCAACAGGCACACCAACATTTGTTGCACCGTTTTTGTCTCCTCCTGATGCAAAAATCCAGTTTCCATATCTAGTCTTCATTAATATCCATGTTGCAAAAAGTGTAGCTGCAATAAACCATATTACTGATGGAGGAATACCAGTAGCTAATGGAGTTCCATCAGTTCTTAATGCAATTAAATTCATTGAACCCAACCATGTAAATAACCATTTAAATGTATCAGTTGCAAACATCCATGCGATTGGATCATTCTCAATTAAAACTCTTAAACCTGGAACTTGAGTTCTTCCCGTAATTAATCTTGTGATTGCTAATGTTGCTCCTCTTAAAATAAACAACATCGCTAGAGTTACGATAAAAGATGGAAGTCCTGTTTTAACAACAAGGATACCATTGAAATAACCAACTAATACTGCCATTGCAAAAGCAAAAATTATACTTATCCATAAAGGCCAACCCCAATAAATAGCAGGAATTGCTATACATATTCCTGCAAAACCAATCATTGATCCAATTGATAAATCAAATTCTCCACCAATCATTAGCATTGCTGCTGCAATTGCAATTATTCCTAAATTTGCAGAGACATCTAAAAAGTTAAGAGTTCCATAAGCACTAAACATTCCAGTGTCACCCGCTACTATTCCAAAAAATATAAATACTAAAATTGCGCCACCAACAGCTCCTAATTCAGGTCTATTTAAAAGTAATCTTAATTTAGAAACCTCTTTTAGTCTTTCGTCTTGACCAGAAGTTTTTTTTGATGAAATGCTTTTTGCTTTTTCAGACATTTTGTTATGAATTTTGTTTAGAAAAAAGGCCTAACTAAAAGTTAGCTAGGCCTTTTAAAGTATTTATTATCTGTAACCTTGAGCTGCCCACTTAATTACTTTAGCAGCATTGTCAGGAGTTACGAAACCAGGACCAGTCATAACTACTCCAGCTGGCATAGTTCCATATCTCATGTACTGACCAAAAATTGCTATTGGTAAGTAACCTTGTAGGTATTGTTGTTGGTCAATTAAAAACTCTACTTTACCTGCAGCAGCAGCTTTTAACATTCCTGGTGACATATCAAATGTACCAAGTTTAACTTTACCAACTTTTCCTGCAGACTCTAAAGCTTTAAGAGCAGCTTCACCTGCAAGACCAGCACCTAAAGTTAGGATAGTGTCATATCCACCACCTAATTTAGCAGCAACAGCTTTTTGAATTTCTGTTGGGTCATTAGAAGTTCCTAAGATGTCAACTGATCCACCAAAACCTTTTTTGAACCCAGCACATCTTCTGTCTAGCGCAACGTTTCCAACTTCGTGGTTAACACATAGTGCTTTTTTACCACCAGCAGCTTTCATTTTTTGTCCGCCACCTACACCAGCTTCAAACTCAGTTTGTCCAACGTGAGCACTGATACCTAGTGATGCAAAGTCATCTGAACCAGAGTTCATTGAAATTACTGGGATACCAGCAGCTATAGCAGCTTTAACAGATTTTCCTAAAGCAGCAGCATCTGGAAGAGTAATCACAATACCTTTTGGTTTTTGTGAAACTGCGTTGTCAATTAATTTAGCCATTTCAACCATGTCGAAAGTAGCGGGTGCAGTGTACTTGCAAGATATTCCCATATCCGCACATCCTTTATCTACACCATTCTTAGCAACAGACCAAAACGGGTCGTTAGCTTGTCCGTGAGATACAACGATCACGTCTACCGCTAAAGCAGACACTGAAAGCATAACCCAAGCAACAAAAGCTAATAATGATTTATATAATGTTTTCATTTATTTCCCTCTCGTTTAAATAAAAGTTAACTTTTTATGCGCGGACGTTAACATAAAAAAAAGTAGGTTGTAAAGGTGTCATGGACAATATGTATAGAAAATATACATATCTTAGAATAATTATAATTTAGAATTAAAACTTAATTTTTATTTGTTTTCTTTGTTTTAAGGACTGTGAAGCGGCGTTAGCAATAATCAAAGCTCTTCTTCCATCCTCAAAACTTGAAATTGGGGACTTTTTCTTTCTTGAATATAAAGCTAATTCATCAAGTTGAAGCCTGTATGCATCAACATATCTATCTATAAAAAAATTTAAAAGTGGTTTTTTCTGTGATGTGTTGTTTTTTGTAAAAATCTCTGTTTCATTCTCATTTTTATTTCCAGATATTAACATTCCTTTTGAACCAAATAACTCTACTCTTTGATCGTACCCAAAGCTACAGTGTCTAGAATTTGTAATTATACACTGCACACCTTGTTTTGATTTCAAAAGACATGAAGCTAGTTCATAATCTTTAATTTTATCAAATCTTTTATCTGAAATATTACTAGCTGTAGTAAAAATATTTTCTATCTCATCTTTTTCCAAATAAAATCTTAACAAATCAAAGTCATGAATCATCATGTCTTTAAATATGCCACCGGATACTTTTAAATAATTTAATGAAGGTGGGGCAGGATCCCGGCTGGTGATAATTATTTTTTCTAGTTTTCCAATTTTTCCTTTTCTTAATTCTTGTTTTATTGAACTATGTCCTGGGTCGTATCTTCTGTTAAAACCTAATTGAATTTTAGGTTTATACTTTTTGATCTTTTTTGAACATTTATTAACCTTATCAATGTTTAAATCTAAAGGTTTTTCACAAAAGACTACTTTTTTATGTTTTGCTGCCTCTTTTATAAATTTAATATGAGTAGAAGTACTAGATGCAATAAATATTAAATCTATATTCTTATCTCTAAAAGCTTTTTCAGGGGTACTAATATCAACTGTATTAAATTTTCTTGAAATATTTTTTGCTAACTTCTTACTGATATCAAAAGTATATTTTAATTTGAAACTTTTATGATTTATTAAGTTTTCAGCATGCATTTGACCTATTCTACCTAGACCAAGTAATGCTACGTTTATTTGATTTTTACCCATTTTTTACTTCTTGATGAAACCTTACATGCATTAATAAATTTAGCAGTTTCAAATCCTTCATCTTCATCAGGATAAAAATATCGCTTATTTGATTTACTTTTTAACGATTGTGCAAATTCTTTATATATATTTGCAAACGCATCTAAATATCCTTCTGGATGTCCAAATTTAATTCTAGAAAAATTCTTTGAAAAATCTGCATTATGAAAACCTCTTTCTAAAAGCTTTACCGCACCTTTGGAAGGGTTTAACTTTAAGTATCCAGGATCATTTTGAACCCATTCCAAACTTCCTTTGTCACCATAGACTCTTATTCTTAATCCATAAACTCCTCCTCTAGACATTACGCTAGTCCAAAACATACCTTTTGCACCGTTCGTAAAATTAATCATAACTTGAGCATTATCATCCATTTTTATCTTTGGAGAAATTTGCTTTATATCAGCAAAAACATTTATTCCTTTCAAACCAGATATATACATTGCTAAATGATAAGCATGAGATCCAATTTCATTTAATACAGCTGAGGAACCAACAATATTTTTATCAAGTTTCCACTTTAATTTCTTTTTTGCATTTCTGCTATTGATAGATGATCCATCAGACCAATCCTGCACATACTCAACATTTATCATTCTTACTTTTCCTATCTTACCTCTCTCAACAAGAATTTTTGCCTGTCTAACCATTGGATAAGCTGAGTAGTTATGTGTAAGTGCATATTTAATTTTTTTATTTTTTTTAATTGATTTGAAAAGTTTTTTCGCTTGTTCTAAATTTCCAGCGAAAGGTTTATCAGAAATTATATTTACATTTTTTGAAATAAATTTTTCAGCAATAATTTGATGACTTGATGGAGGTGTCATTATAGAAACTACGTTAATTCCATCTTTTCTCTTAGATTCTTTTTCAGCCATTTCTTTGTAATTTGAGTAACATCTGTCAGGTGAAATGCCTATGCTTTTTCCAAACTTAGTAGAAATTTTTACATTTCTAGAAAAAACACCAGCTACTATTTCGTACTGATCATCAAATCTAGATGAAATTCTATGAACATGACCAATCCAGGATCCAGGACCACCACCAACAATTCCTAAACTTAATTTTTTAGTTTTATTTGATTTAAACATTGAATATATCTTAGCAAAAAAAATATTTATGTCAGTAAAATTAGGAATAGCACCAATAGCATGGAGCAATGATGACATGCCAGAACTTGGGGGCGATACTTCTTTGGAACAATGCTTATCAGAAGCTAGTCAAGCAGGTTTTATTGGAATTGAGTCTGGAGGTAAATTTCCTAAAAACTCTGAAGAATTAATTCCTAAATTAAAAGAGTTTAGCTTAAATCTTTGTTCAGGTTGGTATGGTGCAAATTTAAGAAAAAATACCGTTAATGAGGAAAAAAATTTAATGCAAGCTCAGCTAAAATTATTCAAAGATTGTAACTCTCCCTGCATGGTTTTTGCAGAAGTCTCAGGTTCAATTCAAGGAGACCCAAATAGAAAACTTTCTACAAGGCCAAAAATGAGTCTTGATGAAGCCAAAGAATACTATGCAAAAATTTCAGAGATAGGAAAATATTTAGAAGATGAAGGAATGCCTCTTGCTTACCATCATCACATGGGGACAGTTATAGAAACCGAGGAAGATACTATAAGATTGCTAGAAAACACTGATGATAGCGTAAAACTTACTTTAGACACTGGTCATATGCTTTTTGCACAAGGCAACTCTCTTAAAATATTAAAAAATTTTGGTGATAGAGTTATTCATATTCATTGTAAGGATATTAGAAAAAATGTTTTAGACAAATCATTAAAAGAAGATTTAAGTTTTAGAGGCGCATTTTTAGAAGGTGCTTTTACGGTACCTGGAGATGGTTGTATTGATTACAAACCATTATTTGATGTATTAAAAGAAAAAAATTATTCAGGTTGGTTGGTAGTTGAAGCTGAGCAAGATCCAGCAAAAGCAAATCCTTTTGAATATGCAAAGATTGGTTATAAATATTTAACCGAAACCTTAAATAAAAGTAATATAGAGATCTATAAAAATTAATTATCTATAAATAGAAGTAAGTTCGTTATTTCCTGCTGCAACACAAGGAGATTTGAAACAAGTACCAACAATCCATTCAGAACCAGGATCAGGCAAAAAATTTGAGGACATAACAAAGATTACCCCCATCTCAACTGATTGACCAGCTTTACCTTCAGCTTTTATTCTAGGATCAGGATCAGTTTTTACTTTTGAGTCGTCAGAAAATGGATTTTCTATTTTTAAATTTTCATTGATAAAATTAACAACTTTATCAGCTATCCATTCACCATTACATGGATCACCCCAAACAGTGAATTTACCTTCATCGTTATTACCACATTTGTTAATTTCATCATTAATTAGATCAACGACTTTGTTGTGATTTTCTTTTACTAAATTAGCTTTAGCTTCAACAGCTGGTCTTGTACTTGCTGTCCAAATTAACATACCAACTACAAAGATTGCAGATGCTGATACTAAAAATTCTAAAAATCCAAAATTTTTGAAATTAATTTTCATATTAAAGTTTTACAATTTTAGATTTTTCTAACTTTTCCTCAAAAAAATCAATAATATTTTGAATTGTCTCTTTACCCATTCTTGTCATACATTCATCGGTAAAAGCTGCAGTATGTGGACTTAAATAAACTTTTTCATTTTTGAGAAGTGGATTATTATCATCAGGTGGTTCTTTTTTAAAAACATCAATTCCAGCTCCAAAAATTAAATTTTCATTGAGTGCTTTATCAAGATCTTCTTCATGAATAATTCCACCTCTTGCTGCATTAATAATAATGCAATTTTTTTTCATTGTTTTTAATAAATCATAATTAATTAAATTTTCGGTTTTATCTGTCAAAGGCATATGGAGCGAAATAACATCCATAGTTTTTACTGCTTCGGCTAGATCTTCTACTTTTTTTCCTCCTAATTCTTCAATTTTATCTTTGTCTACAAATGGATCATAAACGAATACATTCATTTCAAAACCCAGACATCTTTTAATTAAGGCTTTTCCTATTCTTCCAAAACCCATTATCAAAAAATTTTTTTTCCAAACTTCTATTGTTTTTGGTAATTTATTTCTGTCTTTAAAATTTCCATCTCTTACTGTTTTGTCAAATAAGTCTTTTCTTTTTGCAATATTTAACAAAACGAACATTACATGTTCTGCAACTGTAACAGCATTAGCATTAGCTGTTATTGCTATTTTTATATCTTTTTCTTTAGCTTTTTTTAAATCGATATTGTCGTAACCTACACCATGTCTTGAAATAATTTTTAAATTTTTTGCTTCTTCAAAGGTTTCACCAGGAAGTTTTGCAATTCTTATTGATGCACCATCGCAATCTTTTAATTTTGATTTTAAATTCTCTATTGAAGTGTCATCAGTTACTTCAACATCAAAATTAGGATGGTTATTTATTAATTCTATGCCTTTTTCATGGACTTTTTGAATAATTAATATCTTTTTTTTATCACTCATAATTATATATCATTTTTTTAGAGAGCATTTTTAATACGAGAATTATTCTATAAAGTAAATTAGTTTTTTGATTAAAGTTGTATTTATTAAATATTTAAAATAAATTTAGCTGTGAATTTGACAATTAACATTCTCCTATTTTTTTTTAAGACCCTTGAGAAAATAAATACTTTTTTTTTAAGAATTGGAAGACAGTTTGCATGGATAGCAATACTTTTGATGGTGATTGTCATCTTGGTGCAAGTATTTTTTAGATATGTATTAAATAATGCACTGCCATGGCCCGATGAGGTTGCTAGATTTTTGATGTTATGGATGACAGGATTGATTGCACCAACTGCGTATAGATGGGGTGGATTTGTTTCTATCGATTTATTAGAGAGATTTTTACCAAAACTTATCTCCACATTATTAACTTTATTTTTATTAATCGTTTCTCTTTTTGTCTTAGTAATAGGTTTGGAATTAGGATTTAAACATATTAATGCTGGATGGATATTTAATTCTTCATCGATAAAGATTCCTTTTCATTTAATTGGCGGGAAAGCAGAACCAATAAAATTAGCTTGGATGTATATGTCATTACCTGTGGGAATTATTTTTTTAATTTCTGTGAATATAGAGTTAATTTTAAGAAATATTCTTACTAATTTTACAAAGTTAGACTTGCCTGAAGATTACGATAAACAAAAGTTGGAGACGCAATAATGTTAGTTTGGTTTCTTCCTTTATTTTTATTATTTTTGTTAATTGGTTTACCTGTATTTTTTGGATTGTTAGCAGCACCAGGAATTTTGCTTTGGCTAAATGATCAAGCTAGAGATGGAGCTATGCTTTATAGAAATATTTATAATGGAATAGATAGCTTCCCTTTGATGGCAATACCATTTTTTATGTTAGCAGGGGAGTTAATGAACAGAGGAGGAATTACTCATCGACTAGTTGAATTTAGTCAGGCGATGATGGGTCACTTAAAAGGTGGATTGGCTCATGTCAATGTACTGACTTCAATGTTGTTTGCAGGTTTATCTGGTTCAGCTGTAGCTGATACATCAGCAATTGGATCAATGCTTATTCCTGCAATGGAAAAGCAAGGCTATACAAAAAAATTTGCTGCTGCAATTACAGCAGCGAGTTCTGTAATTGGACCTATAATTCCACCTTCTGGAATAATGATTATTTATGCATATGTAATGGGTGAGAGTGTTGCTGCATTATTTTTAGCAGGAATAGTACCTGGTATTTTAGTTGGGGTTAGCTTGATGATTACAATAAAATTTATGGCTAAGAGATATAATTTTCCAGCAGTAACTGAAAAAACAACTTGGAGCCAAAGAGGCAAAGCATCTCTTAAAGCTTTTTTCCCTTTGATGACACCTGTAATAATTTTAGGAGGTATCCTTGGAGGAATTTTTACACCAACAGAAGCATCAGCAGTAGCAGCAGCTTACGCAATGTTTATTGGTCTATTTGTTTTGAAATCATTAAAATGGAAAGATGTTCCTAAAGTGATGACAAAAGCAGCGATGGTATCTTCGGTGGTTCTTCTTTTAGTTGGTGCTGCAATGGCTTTTAAAACAGTTGTAAGTTTATCACATGCACCTGAGCATCTTGCTGCATTCGTCTTGGGATTAACTGACAATCCTTATGTTTTGTTATTTCTTATAAATATTTTATTATTTGTTGTTGGAATGTTTTTAGATGCAGGTCCAGCGATAATCATCTTAGGACCAATTCTTGGACCAGTGTTTGTTGAGTTGGGAGTTCATCCTGTGCATTTTGCAATTATTATGTCCGTTAATTTAACAGTTGGTTTAGCAACTCCGCCAATGGGTCTTGTATTATTTGTTGCATCCTCTGTATCTGGGGAAAGAGTTGAAACAATAGCAAAAGCTATATTGCCATTCTTAGCAGTAGAAGCTATAGTTATATTTTTAATAACCTATTTTCCATCAATATCGATGACTATTCCTTTGCTTACTGGTTTCGCAAAATAAATATAATTTTTTTTACTACTCGATAGACTCTCTAAATCAATTTAAGTATAGTTTATATACATAAATATTTAAAGAGAGGGAAATAATTATGAGTAAAATAATAAAATCATTTTTTTCATTATTATTCTTAATTAGTTTTACTGCATCTGTCTCAGCTGCAGATTATAACTTGAGAATGACAATGAACTCTAATGATCAAGATGAAGATTATGATGGTGCTGTAGTATTTAAAAACTATGTAGAAGCAGCTTCAAATGGAAAAATAGCTGTAGAACTATTTGTAGGTACGCAGCTTTGTTCAAAAGGTGCTGAGTGTTTACAAGGTGTATCTGATGGAAGTATAGATATTTACATTTCTACTTCTGGAGGTGCTGCAGGCGTATTCCCATATGTTCAGGTTTTAGATTTACCTTATCTAATGGCTGATGACAGAATTGCTGAAGATGTAATGCAAGGTGATTTTGTAAGAACAATGAGAAAAATGGCTCTAAAAGATTCTAATGACTCAATTAGATTGATGACAATTGGAAATACTGGAGGATGGAGAAATTTTGCTAATACAAAAAGAAGAGTTGCAAATCCATCTGACATGAAAGGTTTAAAAATCAGAACAGTTGTAGCTGATTTACCTCAGGAACTTGTAAGAGCATTAGGTGCATCTCCAACTCCTATTCCATGGCCGGAATTGTTTACATCATTTCAAACTGGTGTAGTTGAAGGATCTAAAAATGGAATAACTGACATTATGAACATGAAGTTTCCTGATGCAGGTCTAAAATACGTTACTTTAGACGGTCATGCATACATGGGCGCATTGTGGTGGATGAATAATGCAAAATATCAATCGATGTCAACAGATCTTAAAAAAGTTGTGACTGATGGTTTCTATGCTTTGCAACAAGCAACTTTTGCTTCTCCTAAGAGAAAATCAATCAAAGCTTACGAGGACTTTGTAGCAGGTGGTGGAGATTTATATGTTCCTACGCCTGATCAAAAAGCTAGTTTTAAAAAAGAAGCTAGCCCAGTGTATGATTGGTTTAAAGCTAATGTTAAAGGTGGAAAAGAAATTTTCAACGCTTTAACTAAAGCAGTAGCTAAAGCAGAGAAAAAAGCATCGAGCGCATACAAAAAAGATTTGTAATTTCAAATTAATATAATGGGGCGGATTTAAGTTCGCCTCATTATCTAAAAGGATATATCCAAGATTTATAATCTTTTATGAGAATATGAGCTTTTTCAATTTGTTCAGGAGTCATTTTTTTAATTACTTCTTCTTGAGAAATTGCAGCATCAGGATCTCCACCAATAGCAGACAAACCGTACCACATATAAGCTCTAACAAGATCGGGAGCAGGAAGTCCTCTACCAATTTCGTAATACCACCCAACACCAGATTGAGCGCCAGGATGACCTTTCATAGAAGATCTGAGATACCATTCAAAAGCTCTAACATCATCTCTTTCAACACCAAGACCCATAGCATACATAATTCCAATAAGCTCTTCAGCATCAGCATTACCAGATCTAGCTGCTGGCATAAGTTCTTCCATAGCTTCTTTAAATTTTCCTTGTTCCATCAAATCTCGAGCATTTTCTATTTCTGCAAAAACTATGGATGGAAGAAACAAAAGTATAAAAAGATATTTAATCATTTAAAAATAATAATATTTATAATTCCATTTTTAATTTCAGTAAATAAAACTTACGCAACTGATTTACCAAAACCATTAAAGAGCGAAGATTTCCATGAAGTTGATATAGAAAAAGTTAAAATTGGAAGGCTTTTATTTCATGATAAAATTTTATCTGCAAATCGAAACATTGCTTGCGCAACCTGCCATAGTCATGATCTAGGTGGTTCAGATGGACTTTCGTTAGGTATTGGTGAAGGAGGTCATGGTATAGGACTAAAGAGAACTGCAGGTGAAGGCGATGATAAAATAAAAAAACGAATTCCAAGAAATGCATTAGCTTTATGGAATTTAGGATTTAAAGACATTACAACATTGCTTCATGACGGTAGAGTGACTAAATCTGATATATTTGGCAATGGTTTTAATACACCTGCTCAAGAAGCTCTTCCTAAAGGGCTTGATAATATAGTTGCAGTTCAAGCTTTGTTTCCGATGACTAGACAGTTTGAGATGGCAGGAAATCCAGGTGAAAATGAAATTATAGGTTTAGTCTCAAAAGTTGGAAAAGATAGTATGAGAATTGATAGAGTTTGGCCTGTGATAACACACAGGATTAGAGGAATTCCAGAATATGTTGAGTTGTTTAAAAATGCTTTTGATGATGTTAACAGCCCTTTAGATATTAACATTACACATATTGTTAATTCAATTGCTGCATTTGAAATTCATGAGTGGACATCTTTTGACTCTCCATTTGATGAATATTTAAATGGAGATAAAAAAGCTTTAACTTTAAAGCAAATAAATGGGATGAATTTATTTTATGGAAAAGCAAACTGTAGTTCTTGTCATTCAGGATCTTTGTTGTCAGATCAAAAATTTCATTCAATAGGAATTCCACAATTTGGACCTGGAAGGACACGGCCTTTTGATCCTTATGCACGTGACGTTGGACGAATGGTCGAAACGAACAATATAAACGATATGTACAAATTTAAAACGCCAGCATTAAGAAACGTTTCTTTAACAGCTCCCTACGGTCATAATGGTGCTTATCCAACTTTAAAATCAATAATTAAACATCATTTAAATCCAATAAAAATGAATAAGAATTGGAAACCTGAATATGCAAATTTACCTAAGGCACCTTGGTTAGAAGAAATTGATTTTGTAACTTTTTCAGACAAAAGGGAACAAGACAGAATTCTATCAAGCATTGATATACAGCCTATAGAATTGAATGATAAAGAAATTGATCAACTTGTTTCTTTTCTCAAATCTTTAACTGGCAAAAGTGGAAATCAGAGACCGCTAGGTAAACCAGATAAAGTGCCAAGCGGGCTAAGTATTGATTAAGTTTTTAAATTAAACTGATACAAACAGAATATGAAAAAAATAAAATATGGAATTATTGGAGCAGGGACAATGGCTCGAGAACATATTTTAAATATATCATTAATTGATTATGCTGAAGTAGTTGCACTTGCTGATCCTCATGAAGATTCATTAAATCAGTGTAAAGAAATTCTAAAAACAAAAGTTTTTTGTTTTAAAAATCATTTAGAAATGATTGAAAAAAATATTGTTGATGTATACTTAATTTCATCTCCTAACTTTACTCATATAGAAATCTTGAAAGATGTAATCAAAACTAAAAAACACATATTAGTAGAAAAACCATTATGCACTAATACAAAAGATTGTTTACAAATAAAAAAACTGACAAAAGATTATCCTTCAGTATTTTGGACTGCGATGGAGTATAGATATATGCCGCCAGTTTCAAAGTTTATTAATGAAATTCATAATAACAAAATTGGTAATTTAAAAACTTTAACCATAAGGGAACATAGATTTCCTTTTTTAAAAAAAGTAAATGATTGGAATCGTTTTGAAGAAAATACCGGTGGTACACTTGTTGAAAAATGCTGCCATTTCTTTGATTTAATGAGATTGATTATCCAAAGTAAACCACTCAGTGTTTATGCAAGTGGTGGTCAAGACGTTAACCATTTAGATGAAGTGTATAATGGAAAAAAGCCAGACATCATTGATAATGCCTATGTAATTGTAAATTTTGAAAATGGAGCAAGAAGTTTGCTTGAGCTTTGTATGTTTGCAGAAAATTCTGACATGCAAGAAGAGCTTGTAGCCACAGGAAATAAAGGAAAAATTGAAACTTCAGTGCCCTCCGATGACTCAGGTAAAACCTCATCAAATATAAGAATTGGAATGAGAGATGGTAAAACACATATCGAAAATATTGAAGTAGATAAAAAAATTCTTGAGGCCGGCCACCATCATGGATCTACTTACTACGAACACTTAGCTTTTTTGAAAGCTATTGAAAATAATTCAGATCCAGAGGTTTCATTAGAAGATGGTTTAATTGCTGTTGCTGTGGGAGAGGCTGCAGAACAATCAATAAAACAAGGTCGATTAATAAATCTAGAAGAAATAATTAGTTAAAAAAATCTGTAATTTTTTTAACTATAAAGTCACTTACTCGGATGTTTGACTCTGTTGTTACACCAGAAATATGAGGTGTTAATATGCAATTCATACCTGGTTTTATTTTGTTATAAAATTCACTCTCTATTGGTTCTTTTTCAAACACGTCTAGAGCAAAGCCAGAAATAATATTTTTATGGTAAGCTTCAATTAAATCACTTTCATTTATGATGCTTCCTCTAGAAGTATTTATTATAATTGGTTTATTTTTCATTTGAGAAAATGATGATTTATTTATCATATTTTTGGTTTCATCTGTTAAAGGCAGGTGTATGGAAATGATATCTGATTTTTCATATATCTCATTTAAACTTGATAATTTAGCATCAATTTCTTTATCATTTAATTCCTTAATATAAGGATCGTAGGCCAAAATCTTTAAACCGTTTTTTAAAGAATACTCAGCAACTTTTTTTCCAATTGTGCCAAATCCAATTATTCCTAAATTCTTTTGTTTTATTTCTGTCGACTTAATTGTTGTTCTTGGCCATTCACCTTTAATAGTTCCATTGTGAAACATTGGGATTTTTTTTATAAGAAACATTGATGAAGAAACAACATATTCAGCAACAGAGTCTGCATTCATTCCTATAGCTGGCTGAACATGAATGTTTTTATTTTTACAATATTCTGTATCAATATTGTCCAAACCAACACCTAACCTTCCAATAAATTTTAATTTAAATGCATTTTTTAAAATATCTGAATTTACTTGAGTTTTATTTCTTACAATTAGACCATCATAGTCTCTAATTATTTTTATTATTTCTTTTTCATCTTCACATAATTTTTCATCGTAGTTAACATCAAATTTTTTATTTAAATTTTCTAAACTATTTTGGTTGATGAATTCAGTAATTAAAATTTTAGTCATTAATTATTTATAAATATTAAACCAAATTAGATAAGTCTCTTTTATTATTTTTATACGTTGGAAGTGGATATTTAAAGGCATATTTTCTTGGTATACATTTTTCTTTTGCCTTTTCCCATAGAGATAACCATTGTTTAAAGTTTTGAACTTTGAGATTTTTTTTATTTTTACTTCTTACATAAAAATTTGGAAGTGGTTCTCTACCTGATGGTTGTCCAGCAACATTATATCTAAGATCAGCACTTATCCTAAAATCATTTGATCTGTTTGGTAAAGAGCAATGTATAGAATGTTTATGCAATAATATTACATCTCCAACATTTGCTTCTAAATAAATATGCTCCATGTCATCAAGTAATTTACTATTTTTTAATTCTACTTGCCCTCTGTATCCTGATACATGATTTAATAATCCCATTTTATTTATCTTTTTTACTGTAATCATGCATCCATTTTTCTTAGTTGTTTTAGTAAAAGGGATCCATACAGTAACCATGTCAGTTAATTTTTGTCCTCTTGAATTTAAAACAGCAGCATCTTGATGCCATGGTGTTCTGCCGCTTAAACCATCATGAATTGATCCCTCGGGTAATTTTTTTTCAGGTTGTTTAATTCTAGTATTTTGAACAGGGTTAGACATTATTTCTTTACCTAAAATTTTTTCTACAACATCCAAAATTTTTTTATTAGTAATTAAATTCCATAATGATTGAGTAGCAAAATAATCACTATCTTTTTTTACGTGGTCTCTTGGCAATCGGGTATTAAAATACTGATCCAAATCATAAATTTTAAGCTTTGAGATATAAGAATATTTTTTTTTAAAATCAAAATTAAGAACTTTTTTTATATCTCTTTTTTTTGCATATTTTTGGATGAGACAATCCATAACAAATTCCATATCATTTAGAATTGGTTTTAAGTCTCTTCTAAAGTTAAGTACATTTTTAACAATCAAGTACCCATTCTCATATAATTTTTTTTGAAGACTATTTGTCATCATTAAAATTTATTTTATCATTAACAATATTTCAATGTTTTGGTGCTGTGGTTAAATAGTTCGCATCATGAAAAGAGGTTAACATTCTTTTTTTGGTGCTAATTATGTGCGGATAATATGAAATCCCTTTGTAATTCCATATAACCGGTTTATTTAAGGCATAACTTCCATAAATGAAAAAACGTTTTGGACAATTTCTTTCTATAAACCGCTTCACGCCATGATAGGAATTTGGAGTAGACTGAAAAAAAACAACGGTTCCTTTTTTTGGCGTAAAAGACTTCACTATTTTAAGTTCGGTTATTTTTGGAAATCTTCTAAAGCTTTTTCTTAAATTTTTTTTTGCTTTTTTTCTATAAATAGTGAGAGACCCACCATTCTTTTTTGGAATGTCTGTTAAATAAATTAAGAAATTATATAATCTAGTTATATCATCTCGATGAGGTCTCAATCTATACCCTCCCTTTGATACCGAAAAGTCTATATCTAAATTTACTTTAGGATTTGTATAGTTGTTACCCAACATTTTTTTTAATTCACTAGAATTTAATTTTTTTTTTATAGTGAACTTTTTAGGATTAAATGATTTTGGTTTATGTAAATTTATCCATGATCCATCCTTAAAATTTTTTGTAAAAAGATTTTCAATTTTTTTATAAAAAGACTTACTATTAAAAAGCTTAAAAAGTTTTGCAGAGTTTACTGAATTTTTAATATATAAATTAAAATTTTTAGAACCTTTATTAATCCTGCTTCTACCTCCCATAATCATATCATCAAATGATTTTGAGTTGCTTATTTCTTTAATTAATAAATTACAGATTTTTTTCGAAACAACGTTGTCTCCAACTAAAACAGGAAAGTTACTTTTGATTTTTTTTAATTTATTTGTACTGAGCATTTAGCTGTACATACCTTCTTTCACTTTAATCATTTTATACATAAGATCATTTAAAGGTGTTTTTACACCATGTTTTTTACCTATTTTTGAAACTGCACCACTAATAAAATCTATTTCAGTTTTTCTCTTGTATTGAACATCAAAAGCCATAGATGACTTGTTAGTTTGCATTGAATCTACAATTTTATTGAACATAAATAAGCATTCATCTTCAGACACATTTACACCATCAGCAAGTGCAACTTCCCTAGTTTCTAAAATTATTTCTTTACCCAATCCTCGAGATACTTCGTTTGCTTTATTATTTATATATAAATCAGTATGATGAAGATCAAAAATTGCAGATAATGGTCCAATTGCTGTTAAAGCAAAAAGCTTCATCCATTTTCTTTTCTTTACATCTTCTGCAGCAATCATTTCAAGATTATGTGCTGTAAAAGTATCTGCTATTTCTTTAATTCTATCAGTAATTCCTCCTTCGTACTCACCAATCCAAGATGGTAACGAACCATGATTCATTATATGACCTGGTCCTAAAATGTTTGAAGCTTGAGTAGTTGTCCCACCAATTACTTTTTCATTACCCACAATACTTTGAATAATTGCTTCATGACCAATACCATTTTGAAAAGACATAAATACTGTTTTATCTCCTATGATATTTTTAATACTGTTTAATGCTGGCTCTAAAGCTGTAGCTTTACACATAACTATTACAGCATCTACTTTATCTAACGAGGATGGATCTGAAGTGGCTTTAACTTTTATTACTCGATCACCGCCATGTCCATCCATTTTTAAACCATCTTTATTAATTGCATCTACATGCTCTTTCCAAACATCAATTAAAATTACATTTAAACCTTTTTCTGTAAGCAAACCGCCAAACAAGCAACCCATCGCTCCTGCACCAAGGACAGCTACTTTCAAATCTTTGTTAATCATCGTTACCTTATTTAAAATTATTTATGTATAGAAATTATATATATTATCTATAGACAATATGCAAAATAAATTATAGCTTATTATCATCATGCAATTAAAAATAGAAAAAGGAACTTTTAAAGATTATCCATTAGAAGATATTTCAGATGCGTTAAGAAAAGGATTGTCTGAAAATTTCAAAAACGTTGAGGTAGAAGTAGTAGATTGCCCAAATCTAAGAGATTGGGATTGTCCGTCAGAAGGAATAAGTGGAAATCAAAAAATAATAGATGTTGGTGGAGAGCCTTATATGCATGATCCAAAATTTATTGGTGCAGAATTTGACTATGAAGAAATATCTAAAATGATTGATTCTGAAAAATCTTATGCTTTAGGAGCTGGATCAGGTGCAATGTCATGTTTAAATGGTCATTGTGGAGAATTAGTTATTAATGAAAACTTAATAACCGATGAGTCTAAATCAATAATAGCAAGAGTAAGTCCAGATAAAAAATGTATTGTTGAAAAGTATTCAGCAAAAAAACATGGTGGACTTGGAAACATTTATTATACAGACGGTAAACAAGGAAAAGTTATTAAAATAAAAATCAAAGGTAGAAATGGAGAACAAGGTTCTTTGCCTCAAGCAATGAGGTCTTCTTTATCAAAAAATTTAAAAATTAGAGATAATGAACATTTGTCTCTTGCTGGCGTATTTAGAGTATTAAATGGAAAAATAAGATCACATGTGCAGCCTGATTATAAAGATATTAAACACGAGTATTACGATCCAAAACAAATGAAATGTGTAAAAGATTTTCTTCAATTTTATGAACCGGTTGGACCAAAATTACAATGTTATTCTATTCTTTGGACTGGTGATCCTACTGGAGGAGAATTAAATCTAAGAGAGTCTGGTGAACATACTCATTTTCATTCTTACGAACATGACGGAGATGCAGGACATTATCATTTTGATGTATCACCTGAAGAAATAGAATATGAAGGTTATTTTAATACCGCAACAGAAGTTCATAGAGTTAACAACATTTATAAAGAACTATTAAGTAAAAATAGTATTGAATAGAAAACTCAATGAGTTTAAATTTATTTAAATGAAAAGACAGTTCAAGTATCCTAAGCACTTTGAAGAACAAAAAAAAATTCCAAAACTTACTCAAAAAAGAATTCAATTAGCAGAAATATCACTTGGAGATTTTGAAGGTAGATTGGCTAATGAATTATTGAATTGGTTTTCCTTAACCCCTCAACATTGGATAATGTTGCATATGGTTATGCTTGCTTATTATAAAAATAAATCAATTACTAAAAATCAATTACTTAAAGTAATCGAGAAATCATATTTGACCTCGAACGTTTATATCGATACAGCAATTAAAAAAGGTTATTTTAGAATTATAAGAAACGAGAGAGACAAAAGATCTATATTTATTTTGCCTTCAGTAATTACCATTAAAACCTTTGAGGAATTTATTGATAGGAGAGATATTCTTTATAAAGGGGTTAAATGAAGAATATCTATACGTGGGCTGCTAAACCAGCAAAAAGAAATTTGACTGTTGGGGATTTAAAAGCAGCAAAAGGAAAAAGAAAATTTACACAAGTTACAGCGAATAATGTTGAAGAAGCCGATGCAGCTGAAAAGGCAGGCTTTGACATGATTATATCAAATGCAAAAAACGTAATTCCTGTAAGAGAAGGTTCAAAAAATTTATTTTTAACAGCTGCTTTGGTGTTGAATGAGTTTGTAACTGCAGAAGATATTATGCGTGGAGCTTTTAAAGCATTAGAGAACGGTGCTGATGCAGTTATGACGCCAAGAAGTATGGACATAGTTGAAATGTTGGCTAAGGAAGATGTTCCAGTAATGGGGCATTTAGGTTTAGTTCCAAGAAAATCCACTTGGATTGGTGGCTTAAGAGCAGTAGGCAAAACTGCTGATGAAGCTTACGAACTTTTTCAAAAGTTTAAAAGATTAGAAGATGCAGGTGCTTTTTCGGCTGAGTGTGAAGTAATACCTGAAAATGTAATGGGGGAAATTTCAAAACGTACAGATATAGTTACTGTTTCATTAGGCTCAGGCAAAAACGCTGATGTAATGTATTTATTTATGGAAGATATCTGTGGTGATACAGAAAATCCCCCTAGACATTCAAAAGCATATGGAAATTTACTGAGACTTAGAAATGAAATTAAACTAGAAAGAGTAAAGGCTCTGAAGGCTTTTAAAAAAGACTCAATGAATGGAAAATTTCCAGGAAAAAAACAATCTTCTAATTTAGAAAAAAAACAATTCGAGGAATTTTTAGAACAACTTGATTAGTAAGTTGAGTTGTCGTCTTTTTTTGATAAAGAACCCTTCATTTTATCCACTGTAGCTTTAGCTCCAGCACTTAAAGCTCTTAAATCAGATGCTATAGTTACAAAATCAAAACCTTTTTCGATCATCTTAGTAGCATATTCTGTAGTACCGTTATGAATTCCTGCGAAAATATTATTTTTTTTAGCGTGTTCTAGAATTCTTAAAATTTCAGAATAAGCTTTTGTAGTCTCGGACCTATCAAAACCAGGTTTTTCACCTATTGCTAAACTTAAATCTGCTGGTCCAATATAAATACCATCGACACCTGGTGTAGACATTATCTCATCAAGATTTTCTAAAGATTCTTTTGTTTCTATCATTGCTAATTTAAGTATTTCTTCATTAGCGTGATCTGCATAATCAGCTCCACCATAAATTAATCCTCTAATAGGACCAAAACTTCTGTAACCATCAGGTGGATACATGCACGCTTGAACAAAATTCTCTGCCTCTTTTTTATTACTTACCATTGGACAAACAATTCCATAACATCCAGCATCTAAAATTTTCATAATTTGACCTGGTTCATTCCAATTAACTCTAGCTAAAGGAGTTACATCCGTTGTTGATATTGTTTGAAGCATAGGAAGCGCATTACTGTAGTCAACTAATCCATGCTGCATATCAATAGTTAAAGAGTCCCAACCTTGATGAGCCATTGCTTCAACTGAGGCTGTACTTGGAATCGCGCACCAGCCGTTAATAACAGGCTTACCTTCCTTCATCATTTGTTTGATTTTATTTTTTCTCATTTCCTAGATTTTTAATCCCATGTGAGTATATTTCACATTTAGATAATCTTTTATCGCTCCTGAACCACCTTCACGACCATAACCAGTTTGTTTTATTCCTCCAAAAGGTGCCTCAGCAATAGCAACAACTCCAGTATTAACTGCAACACAACCAGACTCTAATTTCTCAGATCCAATGTGAGCTTTATCCATAGAGTTAGTGTATAAATAACTACATAATCCCAAGTCATTATCATTTGCTCTTTCAATTACTTCATCAAAAGTTTTAAAAGATAAAATTGGTACAAGTGGACCAAAAGGCTCTTCTTTCATGATTGTAAAATTATCTTTAACATCATCAAAGACTGTTGGTTCATAATAGTATCCCTTGTTGAAACCAGAAGGTCTTTGTCCACCCATTAATACTTTTGCTCCTTCTTTTTTAGTAGTTTCAACTAGTTTTTCTATTTCTTCCAATCTTTTAGCGGTAGTTAAAGGTCCAAGATCTACACCTTCGTCCATACCGTTTCCAATTTTTAATTTTTTTGCCCTTTCAATAAAGGCATTAACAAAATCCTCTTTTCTATTTTCTTGGATATAAAATCTATTAGGTGAAATACAGACCTGACCGTTATTTCTAAATTTACCAGTTATTGCTATATCAGCTACTTTGTTCATATCTACATCTTCACATACAATAAAAGGTGAGTGTCCGCTTAGCTCCATAGTAACTCTTTGAACTTTATCAGCTGCTTTTTTTAAAATAATTTTACCAACTCTAGTCGATCCAGTAACTGAAACTTTTTTAATTATATCCGATTCCATTAATTCATTTGATATTTCAGCGGGATCACCTGACAAAAGACTAACAACACCATCAGGTACTCCAGCTTCTTTGCAAATGTTTACTAATTCCATTACAGCACCAGGGGTAATTACGTCTGGCTTACAAATTACAGAACATCCTGCAGCTAGGGCAGTAGAAATTTTTCTAGATGCTAAAACTATTGGGAAATTCCAAGGAACTAAAGCTGCAACAACTCCCACGGGTTGATAATAAACATGAACTCTAGTATCTGGAAATCTACTTTGTTGTGTTTGACCATAAATTCTTTTTGTTTCTTCAGCATTCCACTCAAAAATATCAGCTCCACCACCAACTTCACCAACTGCTTCTGCAAGAGGCTTTCCAACTTCAAGAGTTAACCATTTTGCTATAACATCTTTTTTCTCTCTCATCATGTCTGCAATTTTTCTAAGCACGTAAGCTCTTTGCCATGGTGCAGTGTTTTTCCAAACTTCCAAACCTTTTTCTGCAGACTTTAATGCTTTTTGCACTTCAATAGATGAAGCTTTTGATGCTTTTCCAATTACTTCTTCTGTTGCAGGGTTGATTACGTCGTAAGTTTCTTTTTTTTCAGCTTGTTGCCATTTACCGTCAATGAATTGTCCAAATTTTTCGTACATAGAATTTATTTTTAAGTTTACTTAATAAGGTTTTTTAATTTATAAATAGAATTATATATAAACACTATACATATTAAAAGATAAACATATTTATGAAAAAAATTACCCTCACATGTGCTCATGCGATAGTTAAATATTTAATTGCCCAGAAAATATTAATTAACGGCAAAAAAGAACCTTTATTTCCAGGTGTCTTTGGAATTTTTGGACATGGAAATGTAGCATGTCTAGGTCAAGCACTAGAGGAAAATCAAAAAGAACTTCCAACATATAGAGGGCACCATGAACAAAATATGGCTCTTACAGGAATTGGTTATGCTAGAGCAAAAAGAAGACAACAAATTTTTGTAGCAACATCCTCTGTTGGACCTGGGGCAACAAATATGGTTACAGCTGCTGCAGTTGCTATGAGTAACAGATTACCAATTTTATTTTTACCTGGAGACACTTATGCAAATAGAATGCCGGACCCAGTATTGCAACAAGTTGAGCATTTTAATAACCCTGGAATTACAGCTAATGATGCATTTAAACCAGTTACAAGATATTTTGATCGAATAACAAGACCAGAGCAGATTATTCAATCATTCCCGGCAGCAGTTCAAACAATGTTAGATCCTGCAGATTGTGGTCCTGCATGTATCGCTTTAAGTCAAGATATACAAGGTCAAACTTTTGATTATCCTGAAGAATTTTTTAAGGAAAGAGTCCACGCGATCAGAAGACCAAGACCAGATGAATTTCAAATCAAAGAGGCAGCAGAAAAAATTAAGTCATCAAAAAATCCAATTATAATTTCTGGTGGTGGAGTTTTTTACTCAGATGCAATGGATGAGTTAAGTCAATTTGCGATTAAACATAATATACCAGTCACTCAAACTGTAATGGGATATTCTACAATGAAAAGAGATCATTCTCATTTTGCAGGCCAGATTGGCGGTTTAGGTGGAAAAAATACAAATACATTAGCAAAAGAAACAGATTTAGCAATTGCAGTTGGAACTAAACTTGCAGATTTTACAACTGGATCATGGGCAAATTTTGAAAACAAAGATTTTAAACTAGTTTCAATAAATGTATCAAGATTTGATGCTAACAAACATTTAGCACAAGCTGTAATTGGAGATGCTAAAGTTTCATTAACAGAGCTTTCACAAGCATTAGGTAGTTGGAAAGCTGGAGAAGAATGGAATAAAAAATCTCAAACTGAACTCAAATCTTGGAATGAACATATAGATAAAGAGAGTGCGCCAACAAATCAAGAAGTTCCAAGTTACGTTCAGGTAATTGGTGCAATTTATAGAAACTCTGACCCAACAGATATAGCTGTTACTGCAGCAGGAGGTTTGGTTGGTGAAGTTGTTCAAGTTTGGAGACCTAGAGAATTAAATACTCATGAAACAGAGTGGGGTTTTAGTTGTATGAGTTATGAAATTTCAGGAGCACTTGGAATAAAAATGGCTAATCCTGGTAAAGAAGTAATTTCTTTTGTAGGAGATGGTTCTTATCTTCTAAATAATACAGATATTTATTCATCAGTTATTACAAAAAACAAATTGATAATTATAGTTTGTGATAATGGTGGGTTTGCAGTTATCAATCGACTTCAACTATTTAAAGGTGGTAAAGAATATAATAACTTATTAAAGAGCTCTAATACTCCAGGATTAGTTGATGTTGATTTTGCAAAACATGCAGAAAGTATGGGAGCTAAATCTGAACATGTTAATTCAATTTCAGATCTTGAAGCTGCATTTAAGAGAGCAAAAGCATCTGATGTAACATACGTTATTTCAATAAAAACTCATGCTTATAAGTGGGTTGAGGGTTCTGCTTTTTGGGACAGCCCAACACTTGAAATTCCTAAAACTAAAGAAAATGAAGAGGCTTTAAAACTTTATAAAGAAGGAAAAGGCAAACAAAGACAAGGTGTATAAACCTTTATGAGTAAAATTTTTAAAGTCGGTCTAATTGGCTGTGGTCATATTTCTGAAACCTATTTTAGAGCCCAGGAGTACTTTAATAATATCAGAATAGTCAAATGTGCAGATATAAACATGGATGCTGCTAAAAAATGTGCAATTCACTACAACATTGAGGCTGTAACGGTTGATGAGCTTTTAAAAGATAAAGAAATTGAAATAATCTTAAATTTAACAATACCAGGTGCACATTATCAAGTTTCTAAATTGGCTCTTGAAAATGGAAAACATTCTTATGCTGAAAAACCATTAGCAGTTAATTTTGAAGATGGAAAAAAATTAGTTGAACTTGCTAATAAAAAAAATCTTTACATAGGAAACGCGCCAGATACCTTTTTAGGTGGTGGTATTCAAAAAACTAGAGAGCTAATTGATAATGGTGTCATTGGGGATATTAAATTAGGTAATGCTATATTTGCTTTTCCAGGTGTACAATCTTATCATCCAAATCCAGAGTCTTGGTTTGCGGAAAATGAAGGTGGACCAGTTATTGATATGGGGCCATACTATTTGACAGCATTAGTGAATCTAATTGGACCAGCAAAACAAGTTCAAGGAAGATGTACAAAAGTTTTTGAAGAAAGAGAAATCGGAATTGGTCCAAAAAAAGGTCAAAAATTTAAAGTTGAAACGCCGACAACTTACTTAGCAACAATACAATTTGAAAATGATTGTATAATTCAAATAACTTTATCATTTGATGTTGTTGCTCATCAAAGAAATCATATTGAGCTTT
This sequence comes from uncultured Pelagibacteraceae bacterium, assembly GCA_902590535.1. GTDB lineage: Bacteria > Pseudomonadota > Alphaproteobacteria > Pelagibacterales > Pelagibacteraceae > Pelagibacter. Next base: position 30,272 of record CACIXF010000005.1, on the reverse strand, counting down.
ATGGAAACAAAGGGTCAATAATTGTTCCAGATCCAAATATGTTTGGTGGATCAGCTTTTGTTTCAGTGACTGCTGGTGGTAATTGGGGAGAACATAAAACAGATATGATGCCTTTAGGAAAGATTAATATAAAGAGTCAAAGCTCCAGGGCAAATGAGTCACCTACTAACGCAAATTATAGAGGTGCTGGTTTATCAGAAATGGCTTATGCAATTGAAAATAATTTAGAGCACAGATGTAATGGAGAACTATCTCTTCATGTTTTAGATATAATAGATTCTACTATGAGAGCTTCGCAAACTGGTATTCCACAAGAAATAAAAACAACATGCAAGAAACCAAAACCATTTACGTTAGAAGAAATTAAAAAAATTATGAATTAATAAGTTTGTTATACAAGTAATGAAAAAACCAATTGTTATATCTGATCCTTTCCCAAGAACATTAGATCTTATTTTTACTAAAAAAAAATTAAAAGAATTAAATTCAAAATATAAGGTTTTAATAGCACCTAACAAAAACAAAAGACAATTTTATGAAAAATATATTGATAATGTTACTTTTATTATGGGTCAACCAGATTTAGATAAAAAAATTTTGTCAAAAGCAAAAAAATTAAAAGCAATAATCAATGTTGAAAGTAATTTTATGAATAACGTTGATTATGTTTATTGTGCTAAAAAGGGAATACATGTTATTGCAACTTCTCCAGTATTTTCAAAACCTGTCGCTGAAATTGCGTTAGGAATGACACTTTCTCTATTAAGGAATATTCACAATGCTCATTTTGATTTTGTAAAAGGTTTGGAAAAATATGGATTAGAAAGTAATTTAAAAGCATCGTTGTTATCAGGAAAAAAAATTGGATTACTGGGTTTTGGTGATTTAGCTAAATCTTTATATCCAATGTTACTTCCATTTACTAAAGATATAAATGTTTATGACCCTTGGTTATCCAAAAATAAAATTAAAAGCTTTGGATTTAAACCTGTTAGCTTAAATCAAATGTTTAAAACATGTGAAATTATTTACGTATTAGCAGCTGTTACAACTAATAATAAAAATTTAGTTAATAAAATTTTAATTAACAAAATGAAACCTAACTCATTATTTATACTGATGAGTCGAGCAGCGGTTGTAAATTTTAAAGATTTAATCAAGAGGGTTAAAAAGGGAGATATATATGTAGCTACCGATGTATTTCCCGAAGAACCGGTGAGAAAAAATGACCCAATTAGGAAAGTTAAAAATATTTTGTTTTCTGCGCACAGAGCAGGAGCTTTAACAGAGGCCTTTTATAGTATGGGGGATATAGTTTTAAAGGACATGCATCTAATTTCAAAAAATTTGAAACCAAAATTTTGCAAAAAAGCTGAATTGAAAACAGTAGGATTATTAGCTTCAAAACCAGTTGCAATTAATTGATATTTTAATAATTTTATAAATTATGTCGTCAACTAGCAATCCACTCTTAGAAGCTAAAGGAATAACAAAATATTTTGGAACTATTACTGCATTAGAAAATGTTAACTTAAAGGTTCATGCTGGAGAATGTTTGGGTGTAGTTGGAGATAACGGAGCAGGAAAATCAACTTTAATGAAAGTTTTGTCGGGACTTTATAAACCAAGCGCAGGTTCCTTATTTTTCCAAGGCAAAGAAGAAATATTAGAAAGTCCAAGAGACTCTCAAAATTTAGGTTTAGAAATGGTTTATCAAGATCTTGCTTTAGCAGGTAATTTACCTATTGGTGAAAATATTTTTTTAGGAAGAGAGCCAACTAAAAATTTAGGTTTTTTAAAACTTTTAGATTTTAATAAAATTAAAGAGTTAACTAATGCTCATTTAGATAAGTTAAAAATAAATGTTAAAAGCGCCGATCAAAAAGTAGAAGAACTTTCAGGTGGTCAAAGACAAGCTGTAGCAATCGCAAGATCAACAGCCTTTAATGCTAAAGTAGTAATTATGGATGAACCGACTGCAGCATTAGCAATCAAAGAAGTTGGTAAAGTTTTAGATCTTATTAATAGTTTAAAAAAAACAGGTGTTGGAGTAATTGTAATAAGTCATAGAATGGACGATATTTTTACAGTTTGTGATCGTGTAATGGCTTTATTCCAAGGAACTAATTTTGCAGAATCTACTCTTTCAAATACTTCAAGAGATGAAGTAATTGGATGGATCATGGGTAAAAAATAATATGGAAGATAAAGATAAAAAAATAGAAAGTTTGCATTTAAAATTAATTCCGTACTTTGAAAAGTATGGAATACTTCTTTTGTTAGTTCTAATGATTCTGGTAATGCATATTTTGCAACCAGATGTGTTTCTTTCATGGAGAAATGTAACCAATGTTTTTAAACAAATATCCTGGCAATCAATGCTAGCTCTAGGAGTATTTATGGTAATTGTAACAGCAGGAATTGATCTTTCTGTTGGCTCTATAATGATGTTATCTCTTATGATTTTAGCTGTAGTTGCAAAAGCAGGAGCCCCCTGGTTCATTGTAGTGCTTACACCATTGATTGCAGGTTTTTTATGTGGGTTATTTAATGGTTTAGGTATTACTTTATTGCGGATGCCTCATCCTTTTATAATGACTTTGGGTACACTTTATATATTTAGAGGCGCAGGAAATTTAATTTCAGGCGGTACTCCTATTAGTGGTTTTACAGATGAAGTTAGATATCTTGGACATGGAAGAATTGATCTTCAATGGTTAGGATTGGAAAAATCTCAATATTTACCTGTAAGTTTAGTATTAATTGCAATTGTTTATATAATTTTTTGGATTTTTTTAAATAAGAGTAAAACCGGTAAGTGGATCTATGCAATTGGAGGCAATCCAAATGCAGCAAGAGCTTCAGGAATAAATGTAAATAAAATTTTGATTATTGTTTATTCTTTGTGTGGTTTTTTATCTGGTATTGGTGCTTTAATTTTAGCTGGAAGAACTGACTCAGGATATCCAAATGCAGGACTTCAGTCAGAACTTGATGCGATTGCTGCTTGTATTATAGGTGGAGCAAGTTTTTTTGGAGGAAGAGGAACTGTGCTTGGAGTTTTTGCTGGCGTTATGATTATGGGTATTCTTCGTAATGGATTAAATTTAATGGATGTAAGTTCATTTTGGCAACAAGTGTTAATCGGCTCAATTATAGTGTTAGCTGTTTATATTGACGTGTTAAGAAGAGATATTGGAACAAGAAAATAATTTACACGTGTTAGTTGTTTTAATCTAATTTAGAATTGTTCTTATTAACAGTTGAATTCTTTTTAAAATTTCGATTAAATTTAACTTTAAAAAACAACTAAGGGGAAATATATGAAAAACTTAACAAAAATAATTAGTGTAATTATTACTTCTGTTTTTCTATTAGCAAGTTTTTCAACAGGGGCATTTGCTGGAAAAAAAATATTATTCAGCATTAAAGGACCTGGATCAGGTAATCCTTTTTGGGCATCTGTAGAAAAAGGAGCTAAAGAAGAAGCAGCAAAATTAGGTGTTGATTTAGTTTTGGTTGCACCACCGCAAGAGGGTGATGTACAAGCTCAGATTAACCAAGTTGAGGACCAATTAGCAAAAGGTGTTGATGCAATAGCTTTAGCACCAGGAGATCCAAATGCTTTTGCTCCAATCGTAGATGATGCGATTAAAAGTGGTGTTCCAGTTGTATTCGTGGATACAAAAGGAATAAATGAAGGAGTAACTTTTATTGGAACAAACAACATGAATGGTGCAGAGTTAGCTGCTAAATTTATTTGTGACAAAACTCCAAAAGGTTCAGATGTAGCAATTTTAACTGGTATTGAATCTCAATCTACAGCTTTGCTTAGAAGAGATGGTGCAATTAAAGGTTTCAAAAATTGTGGTCTAAATATTGTAGCAACTCAAACTGCTGAATGGGATACTGCAAAAGGAAGATCTGTAACGGAGTCAATCATCTTAAAAAATCCAAACATCAAAGCAATATTTGCATCAAACGATAATATGGGCTTAGGTGCTATGCAAGCTCTTAAAGATGCAGATATGAATAATGTTATTGTTGTAGGTTTTGATGCTACTCCAGATGCAGCTACGAGTATCTTAAAAGGAGAAATGACAGCAACAATTGCACAGTTTTCTTACAACATGGGTGCATATGGAGTTAAATATGCTCTAGAATTAGCTAATGGTGGAAGTATTGATCCAAACATTGATACAGGAACACAATTAGTAACAAAAGAAAACGCTAACGATTTTAAATAATCGATATATATATATATATATATATATACTTTAAAAAAAGGGTGGAATTTAATTCCACCCTTTTTTTTTATGTAATATAATAATTTATGCTTATTAAAATTGATCCAGTTTTAAGCCCTGATTTGCTTTTTCATTTAAGATCTATGGGTCATGGAGAAAAATTAATATTAGCTGATGCGAATTTTCCTGCAAATACAACAAATGAAAAAGTAATTAGATTAGATGGAGTAGGGATTAAAGAAGCAGCCTCTGCCATACTTTCAGTTTTTCCACTTGATAGTTTTATTAATTCAAAGGGAGGGTCTCCAGCTTTAAGGATGGAAGTAGATGAAAAACCTGAAGAGTTAACTGAAACACATAAAGAATTTATTGATATTGTAAAAAAAGTCTCCGGCGAAAATTGGAATGTAGGATCAATTTCAAGACAAGAATTTTATGAAGAGGCCAAGAAAGCATATTGTATAGTTACTACAACAGATGCAAGACCGTTTGGTTGTTTTATACTTACCAAAGGAGTCATTTTACCTGACGGAAACGTTTGGACTTAAAAAATGAAAACCATATCAGTATTTGGTGTATTTGTAGCAGACCTTTGCTTTATAGCTAATGCAATCCCTGAAAAAGGTCAAACAATTCTAGGTTCACAGCACATTGTTGGACCAGGTGGAAAAGGATCAAATCAAGCAATTGCTGCAGCTAAATTAAACGGGAAAGTAAATTTTATAACAAAAATAGGTAATGACAAAAATGGTGAGATGGCTTTAAATTTATACAAATCATTGGGCATGGATATTGCTTCTATTATTCAAGATAAAAATCAATCAACTGGAGTTGCAGGAATAATGGTCAATGAAAAAACAGGAGACAACGCAATAAATATTATACCAGGTGCTGCTGGAACACTAACCAATGATGATATTGAAAAAAATTTAAATTTTATTGCAAATACAGATATATTTTTAACACAAATGGAAACACCATATGATGTTACGAAATATGCTTTAAAGAAAGCTAAAGAAAATAAATTGACCACAATATTAAATCCAGCACCTGCGTGCCAAATTAATGATGTTGATTTTAAATTAATTGATTTTTTTACACCTAATGAAACTGAGGCTGAATTTTATTTAAATAAAAAAATTGAAACTGAAAAAGATATAAAAATTGCCTCAGAGGAATTTTTAAAAAAAGGTATTAAAAACATAGTTATAACTTTAGGTGAAAAAGGATGCTATTTTGCAAATGATAAAGAAAATTTTTTCATGAATGCATTTAAACTTAAAGAACCAGTCGTTGATACTACTGGTGCAGGAGATGCTTTCAACGGTGCTTTAGCTGTTGGGTTATCAAAAGATTTAGATATTAAAGAAGTACTCACTTTTGCGAATAAGGTAGGAGCAATTTCAACTACAAAACAAGGCGCAGCAGCCTCAATGCCATCAATGGAAGATTTAAATAATTATTAATACTATTTCCAAAAATGAAAACTGAATATTTTGATCTTAAAAATAAAAGAGCTTTAGTTTCAGGTGGAGCTTCGGGTATAGGATCATCAATTGTTGAACATCTTTGTGAGCAAGGAGCTGAGGTATATTTTTTTGATATTAATAAAAATGAAGCAAAAAAAACTATAAATAAAATTAAAAAGAAAAAATTTAAAACTCCCTCATTTGTAGAATGTAATATTAAAAATATTAAAAAATATAAATCATCAATTTTAAACATTATTAAAAAACAGGGTCCTATTGACATTTTAGTTAACAATGCCTCTAACGACCAAAGACATAGTTTAGAGAAAATAACAGAAAAATATTGGGATGACAGAATGGCCATTAATTTAAAGCATTATTTGTTTGCTATACAGACGGTTAAAAAAAGCATGGTGAAAAATAAAGGTGGATCAATAATAAATTTAGGTTCTGTTAGTTGGGTTAGGGGAGCAGTAATGTTCCCAGCTTATAGTACTGCAAAAGCAGGAATTCATGGATTAACAAGATCTTTAGCAAGAGATTTAGGAAAACATAATATAAGAATTAACTCAATTGCACCTGGTTCAATCGCAACAGCTAGACAATCCAAATTATGGCTTAACCCAAAATTTAAAAAGGAAATATTAAGAAATCAGGCTTTAAAAAAACAATTATTACCTGACGATGTTTCAAAAATGGTTTTATTTTTAGCATCTGATGTTTCATCAGGATGTACTAAACAAAACTTTACAGTGGACGCAGGATTAATTTAGTTTTTTTTATTTTGCGACATCGATAAAGCAATTTTAAAAGAATTTAAAATTGGATCTAAGTTAGCTTCATTTTTTCCTGCAATCGCAAATGCTGATCCATGTGCAGTAGTCGTTACTGGTACAGTTAATCCACCCTGAACTGTTACTCCTCTATCGAAACCAAATGCTTTAAGACCAGATTGTAACGCGTCATGATACATGCCAACCATACAATCATGGTTTTTATTTTTGTAGGCTACAACAAATGAGGTATCGCATGGCAATGGCCCATCAACGTTGTAACCAAGTTTTTTTGCTTCCTCAATTGCAGGAATGATTTCGTCTTTTTCCTCTGTACCAAACTCTGCGTGAGGATTAAGTGCCTGAATAGCTATTCGAGGATTTTTTATACCATTTAATACCATAACTTCATTTATTAGTTTTATTGGCTTCATGATATTTTCTTTTGTAATATGTTGAGCAACTTCTTTTATTGGAATATGAGATGTTACTCTTGCTGTCCAAAAACTATCTATGACATTAAATTCACAACAAAAACTATTTACCTCAAGTTTCTCAGCCATTAATTGTAATTCATCTGAATGTTTGTTCCCTCCAAGTTTTAAACTTGTCTTATTCATTGGCGCAAAATTAATTGCATCTATTTTTTTTTCTTTTGCAAGTGTCAATGCTAAATCTAAAGCTTCCAATACACTTTCACCAGATTCTTTTGATGGTTCAGCTAATTTATATTTATGATTTTTTCCTTTCGAAATATCTAACAAAAATCTATTTGCTTTATCAAAATTCACTTCATCAAAATTTTCTACAACATCTATATTATGTGAAATTCCTGTAATACTATTTCCACTTTCAAATACTTGCTTTTCACCAATTATGACAATGTTTGCTTTTTTTGTCATCTCATCATTTAAAAGCTTTGAAATTAACTCTGGTCCAATCCCTGCTGGATCACCAAGTAGAAGAGCAATGTTAGATTTATTTTCAATCATTTTTTTCTTTACGTCTTGTAGCAGATTATGTTTAAATTATTAAATATAAATTAACTAAAGAGGGAAATAATGAAAAAAAGCTTTAAACTATTTTTAGCAGCTGCTTTTCTAGTAACTGAATTTTTTGTTGTAGCTCTTCCATTAATGATCACATCAGCTAAAGCTGATGGTCACCCAATACAAGCAATTACTCACGCTGGTTTTGGTGGTGGAACTGACGTTACTACTAGAATGATGTTATTAAGAGCAAGAAGAGTTCTTAAGCAGGATATGCAATTAGTAAACAAAAAAGGTGGTGGAGGAGCAACATCTATGGATTACATGATGTCTTTACCAGCCGATGGAAATCACACTTTAACTTGGACTACAGGTCATGCTGTATCTATGGCTTTAGGTAAAACTAAAGTTAAGTTAAGTGATATGCAACCACTTGCTAGAGGAACTGACGATCCTCAATTGTTTGTTGTTAATTGTAAAGCAGACATCAAAGATGCTAAAAAGTTTATTAGCACACAAAAATCAAAATCACTAAAATACGGAACTACTCACACTGGTGGTATTGATGATGTTAGTGCAATCGCATTTACAAAAAAAGGTGGATTAAAAGATCCAACTATTGTTGCATATAAAGGTGTTGCACCAATTAAAACTAACCTTATCAAAGGAGATATTGATGTAGGTGTTTTAAACTTAGGTGAAGCATTAACTGAAATTAATGAAGGTAAACTTTGTGTTTCAGTTGTATTAGCAAATAATAGAATGGCTAAAATTGGGGACTCTCCAACAGCAAAAGAATTAGGTATACCTGTTTCTTTATCTACTGTTAGAGGTTTCGTAACTAAAAAAGGTGCTCCAGCAGATAGAGTAAAACAACTAGAAGCTGGAATGATGAAAGCTATGAGCCACAATTACTATAAAAATTTCTTAACAGAAATTGGTCTTGATGAGACAAGTGTTGTGGGTGCAGATGAATGGGGTAAGCAAATGGAAGAAATGCTTGCCGAGATGACTGCGCAGCTTAAAGCTTTAGGTTACATCAACTAATCTAATTAAAAGTACATTTAAATATGAAAAATGTACAAAAACAAAAAAGGGCAAACAAAAGTTTGCCCTTTTTTTTTAAAGATGAGTTTAGAGTTTCTCTTGTAATTATTTTAATATCTGTAGCATTATTAATCACAACTTTTACTTTTGATATTGTTCCTCCAATTTTAAATAGAGGAATACAGCCAGCAACATTTCCAAAAGCGCTCTTGGTCTTAATAATAGTAATGACATTGTTAATCTATTATTTGGCAACTAAAAATCCCTGGAAAGTTGAAAAAAAATTACCAAGATCATTCTTTCTAACTTTATCAAGCTTTGTTGTTTTTGTAGTAGTTTCTAAAACACTTGATTTCTTTTTAGCAATCTCAGCTTTATCTATATTTGTTTCTTATTGTTGGGGAGAAAAAAGAATATTTTATTTATTACTAGTTGGGATTATTTTCCCAATTATTGTTTTTATATTTTTTGAAACTATTTTAGGTTTAAGATTTCCCCCGGGAATAATTACTAACATTTACTATAGTTAAATGGATAATTTATTATTAATGATGGCACCACTTTTCAGTTCTAAACTATTATTAGTTTTATTTTTTGGAACTTTATTTGGATTGATATTAGGTGTGTTGCCGGGGTTAGGACCAACAACAGGTGGAGCATTGATCTTACCTTTCACAATGACTCTAGATCCATTATCTGCAATTGTTTTATTAACTTCTATTTATTGTGCAGGAACCTATGGTGGTGCAATAACTGCTGTACTTATCAATACACCGGGGACCCCAGCAGCTGCAGCCACTTGTTTAGATGGCTATCCTTTAGCACAAAAAGGCGAAGCTGGAAGAGCTTTAGGTATGGCAACAGTTTCAAGTACTGTTGGAGGTATTTTTAGTGTTGTTATATTAGTTTTCTTTGCTCCTATACTAGCACAACTTGCTTATGAGTTTGGTCAGCCAGAATATTTTGCATTAGCAATATTTGGTTTAACGATGCTTGCTTCAATAGGTGAAGGTAGTCCAATTAAAAATTTAATCGCAGGTGCATTTGGAATATTGATTTCTACAGTAGGTAAAGATTTTATGACTTCAATTGATCGTTTTACTTTTGGGATCAATGAATTAACTGAAGGAATAGGATTTATACCAGTAGTGGTTGGACTTTTTGCAATGAGCGAAATGTTAACTCAATCAACTTTAATCAATCAAGTGTTTAACAGAATAGCTTTAAAAGCAATTAAGCTTCCTAGCAAAGATGATTATAAGAAAACTTGGAAAACGATACTACGATCAAGTGGGATTGGATCATTTATTGGAGTTCTTCCTGCAGAAGGTGGAACAGTTGCATCTTTAATTGGTTATTCTGAAGCAAAGAGATTTTCAAAAAATCCAGAAGAATTTGGAAAAGGATCTATTGAAGGCATTGCTGGTGCTGAGGCTGCAAATAACGCAGCAACAGGTGGCGCGATGGTTCCAACTTTAGCGCTAGGTATTCCTGGTAGCGCAACAACAGCGGTTATACTTACAGGATTGATTATTCATGGTGTTAGACCTGGACCAGATTTGTTTAGAGAACAGCCAGATTTTTTATATGGAATTTTTGGCGCCATGCTAATAGCTAATATCCTTTTTTTTATTTTTGGATTTTTTGGAGCAAAAATATTTGCAAGAATTACTTTAGTACCTAATAAAATTTTATGGCCAATGATATTCGCAGTTTCAGTATGCGGAACTTATTCTTTAAATCAATCCATAATAGATGTTTGGATAATGTTATTTTTTGGAGTACTAGGTTTCTTTATGAGAAGATATGGCTTTTCAGTAGTACCAGTTATTATTGGATTAATTTTGGGTGAGTTAGTTGAAGGAACTTTAAGACAATCTCTAGTTATATTTGATGGCAATTGGCTGATGTTTTTCACAAGACCAATTGCTTTAACATTCTTTATTTTGTCTTTAATTGCTTTGGCTTTTCCTTTAATAAGATCGAGGAAAATAAAAAAAAATAATGATTAAGTACGATTTAAATGATCGAGTGGCAGTTGTTACTGGTGGAGCCCAGGGTTTTGGTTTAGCAATAACTGAAAGATTTATTGAAGCAGGAGCTAAAGTTATAATTTGGGATATTGATGAGAATGCTGCTAAAGAAGCGATTGATAAAGTTAAATCAGAAAACCTAAGTCATCAGGTAGTAGACGTAACTAATTTTGAAATAGTAAATAAAAATTTAGGAGAAGTAGAGAAAAAACATGGAAAAATAGATATTTTTGTCAATAACGCAGGTATTGCAGGCATGAATACTACTGTCGCTGAATATCCATTAGATGAATGGAAAAAAGTAATGAACTTAAATTTAAATTCAGTTTTCTATTGTTGTAAAGCAGTTGTTCCATTCATGTTGAAAAATGATTACGGTAGAATAGTAAACATCGCATCTATTGCAGGAAAAGAAGGGAACCCTAATGCGAGTGCATATAGCACTTCTAAGGCTGGCGTTATCGGTTTAACAAAATCTCTAGGTAAAGAACTTGCACAAAAAAATATAGCTGTAAATTGCGTAACCCCAGCAGCAGCTAAAACAAGAATTTTTGATCAAATGACTGAAGAACATATAAATTACATGTTATCGAAAATTCCAAGAAACAAATTTGCAAAAGTTGAAGAATTAGCTTCATTAGTAACTTGGTTAGCTAGTGAAGAAAATTCATTTTCAACAGCTGCAGTTTTTGATTTAAGCGGTGGAAGAGCCACATATTAGTTATGCAAGTAGGTATTGATGTAGGAGCAACTAAAATTGAGAGTGTTGTACTCGAAGAGAATGGGAACGAAAAACACAGATCAAGAATATCGTGTCCTAAGGAGTATACTCAAATTATAACTGCGATAAGAGATATTCATGGAAAATTAGAACAAGAGTTTAAACAAGAACTTCCAATTGGTGTTTGTCATCCAGGAGTTCATTCTCCTCAAACAGGGTTAGTAAAAAATGCTCCAAATATAACTTGGTTAGAAAAAAAACCATTTCAAAGCGATCTACGTAAAGCTCTTGGAAAAGAAGTGTTTTGTGAAAATGATGCAAATTGTTTTGCTTTATCTGAAGCAATAGATGGAGCTGGCACACATTATAAAATCGTTTATGGAATTATATTAGGTTCAGGAGTTGGAGGTGGTTTAGTAATAGACAAAAAAATTATTACTGGCTCTAATGGAGTAGCAGGGGAATGGGGGCATAACCAAATTCCATATTTTGCAGCTAAGAAAGAAAATTTTGACTCAAGTAATGCTAGAGAAGCAGAGATTGAAAGTTTTTTATCTGGTTTAAGTTTAGCAAAAAGATTTAAGAAACTTTATGGAAAAAATTTAAAAACAAATGAAATTTTTGAATTAAATAGAAAACATGATTTAGATGCTGAAAGATTTATAGATGATTTTAAAGTAAATTTAGCAATGTCTCTTTCAAGCATCATAAATATTTTAGATCCTGATGCTTTTATATTTGGAGGAGGTGTTTCAAACGAAATTGATTTTTTGCATGAAATAGATTCATTGGTTAGAAAATTTGTTATTGGAAGAGAGTATGAGGGTGTTTTTTTAAAACCTAGATATGGAGATGCTAGTGGAGTTAGAGGCGCTGCTAGATTAGGAAGAAGCGCGACATATTAGAACTTCAACTAAAAGTAGAATCAAAAAAAAAAATTTTTTTTATAATTAAAAAAAACATTAATAAATAAGAAAAAAAAACAATTTCAACTTTTAGTTGAATAACTTTTTTTTAGTTATCATTTGAGAATTATTCTACTTATAGTTTCGTTTTTAAAAAATAGTTAACTAAATAAAAAGAGGAAGAGAAGATATGAAAAAACTAATGATCGCTTTAATTACTTTAGCGTTCACATCTACTTCATCAATTGCAGGACCTAAGATCGAGGTATTGCACTGGTGGACGTCTGGTGGTGAAGCTGCTGCACTTAAAGTTTTAAAAGATGATTTCGCTGCAAACGGTGGTGAATGGATGGACATGCCTGTAACAGGTGGTGGTGGAGACGCTGCTAACGTAGCACTAAAAGCAAGAATCGTTGCTGGAGATCCTCCATCAGCATCACAAATTAAAGGACCTACAATTCAAGAGTATGACCAAGAAGGTGTTGTAGCTCCATATAACATTGATGAAGTTGCTAAAGCAGAAGGTTGGGACAATTTATTAGACCCAATGATTGCAGCAATTCACAAGTGTGAAAATAATAGCGGACCTTATTGTGCTGCCCCAGTAAACATTCACAGAATTGACTGGATGTGGGCAAACAAAGCTGTATTTGATGCAAACGGTATTTCAGTTCCAACTACTTGGGATGAGTTAAATACTGCTGCTGAAAAATTACAAGCTGCTGGCATAATTCCATTTGCACATGGTGGTCAAGCTTGGCAAGATGCTACAGTATTTGAAGCAGTTGCTATGGGCATTGGAGGAAATAACTATTACAAAAATTGTTATGTAGATCTTAAAGAAAGCTGTTTAAGAAGTGAAACAACAGTTAAAGTTTTTGATCAAATGAGAAAACTACAAGGGTTTACTGACGAAGGTAGTCCAGGAAGAGACTGGAACGTTGCTACTGGTATGGTTATTGAAGGAAAAGCTGGTTTCCAAATTATGGGTGACTGGGCAAAAGGTGAATTTACAGCTGCAGGAAAAGTTCCAGGTGTAGATTACTACTGTGCTGCAACTCCTTCAAACAATGGATACTTATATAACGTAGATAGTTTTATCTTTTACAAATCTAGCGATCCAGATAAACAAGCTGGCCAAAAGTTATTAGCTAAGCTTATGATGGGTAAAAACTTTCAAAAAGTTTTTAACCTATACAAAGGTTCTATCCCGGCACGTTTAGACGTATCAATGGATGAATTTGACAAGTGTGCAAAAACATCTAATGCAGATATTAAAACTGCAGGTGCAAGCGGTGGACTAGTTCCAAGCTTTGCTCATGGTATGGCTCAAGGTAATACTATGAAAGCTGCCCTACAAGATATCATCACAGAGCACTTTAACTCTGACATGTCATCTGTAGATGCTGCTAACGCTTTAGCTGACTCAGTTTTAGCTAATATGTAGTACATAAAAATTAAAAGGCCACTTTTGATTAAGTGGCCTTTTTTTTAAATCTTAAATAAAAAATATTTATAATGTTCAAGTGGTTAGAAAAAAATTTACCTAAAATTGTAATGGCTCCTGCTGTTGGGTTAATAGGTTGGTTTGTATATGGCTTTGTACTTTGGACTTTATATATATCTTTTACTAATTCTAAAATTTTACCTAAATATGAATTGTGGGGGTTTGGACAGTATGAAAAGTTATGGGCATCTCGAAAATGGCTCATATCAGTAGATAATTTACTTGTTTTCACGGCTTTATTTCTAATTTTTTGTATTGTGATTGGGATAATTTTAGCAATCTTTCTAGATCAAAAAATAAGAGCTGAAGGGGTTTTAAGAACAATCTATTTATACCCAATGGCTTTATCATTTATAGTAACAGGTACTGCTTGGAAATGGATTTTAAACCCAACTCTTGGAATTCAAAAAATGTTTATAGAATGGGGATTTGAAAATTTTACTTTTGATTGGTTGGTTAATAGAGAAATGGCAATTTACACCATAGTGATTGCAGGTGTTTGGCAATCGGCAGGATTTGTGATGGCTTTATTTCTAGCAGGATTAAGATCTGTTGAGGATGAAATTGTCAAAGCTGCAAAAATTGATGGTGCTGGTTTGTTTACAGTTTACTGGAGAATATTGTTGCCAATGATGAGACCAGTATTTTTTACAAGTTTTGTAATTTTAGTTCATATCTCAATTAAAAGTTATGATTTAATTGTTGCTTTAACTCAAGGTGGCCCAGGTATCTCTACCACGATGCCAGCTTTATTTATGACACAAGCAGCATTTCACAAAAGTCAGGTTGGATTATCTGCAGCAAGCGCGATGATGATGTTTATGGCAGTAGCTGCAGTCATTATTCCGTATTTATATTCAGAATTAAGGAGAGAAAATGCAAGATAATTTAAAACCATCTTCTTACCAACAGCTTGAGCAAAAATCAAAATACACAAACATGTTTTTAAGATGGTTTTTATATTTTATTTTAATTCTATTTGCTTCTTATTTTATTTTTCCATTATATGTAATGGTTGTTACTTCATTAAAAACGATGGAAGAAATACGTCAAGGAACACTTTTATCTTGGCCGAGTGGATTAAATTTTGAATCCTGGGCAGTTGCTTGGGGAGGAAGAGGATATGGAGCAGGAGATACTTTTTTAAAACCTTATTTTTGGAATTCAATTAAGATGGTTGTACCTGCCGTATTTTTTTCTACCTTTATTGGAGCAATGACAGGATATGTTTTAACTAAATGGAGATTTAAAGGAGACAGTTGGGTTTTCTTATTTTTATTATTTGGATGCTTTATTCCTTTTCAAGCAATACTACTTCCAATGGCTAGAACTTTAGGTGCATTAGGAATATCAAATTCTATTGTTGGATTAGTTTTGGTTCATACAGTTTATGGTATTCCATTTACAACTTTATTTTTTAGAAATTACTATGTATCAGTTCCAACGGAATTAGTGAAAGCCGCAAGAATTGATGGAGCAGGTTTCTTTAAAATATTTTTCAAAATTTTACTTCCAATATCAGCACCGATAATTGTTGTAACAGTTATTTGGCAGTTTACTCAAATTTGGAATGACTTTTTATTTGGATCAACTTTTTCATTTGGTGAGGCGGCACCAATTCAAGTTGCTTTAAATAACATGGTTTTATCTAGTACAAGTGTTAAAGAATATAATGTTGATATGGCTTCAGCAATCATAGCAGGAGTGCCAACACTTATTGTGTATGTTTTAGCAGGTAAATATTTTATTAGAGGATTAACTTCAGGAGCAGTGAAAGGATAACAATGAAAACATTAAAAATTGAAGATCTATCAAAAAATTTTGGGTCTACAGAAGTATTAAAAAAAATTAATTTAGAGATAGATGAGGGAAATTTTTTAGTTTTATTAGGTCCTTCAGGATGTGGAAAATCTACATTACTAAACATTATTGCAGGTTTAGAGACAATCAACGAAGGTAACGTTTTTATTGATGATTATAATGTCAGCAAAGTAGAGCCAAAAGACAGAAATATCGCAATGGTCTTCCAATCATACGCTTTATATCCTTCAATGAATGTAAGAGAGAATATGATTTTTGGTCTGAAACAAGCAAAGACTTCAAAAGAAAAAATTGAGCAACAGCTAGAAAAGGTATCTAAATTTTTACAAGTTGATCAATTGTTAGAAAGAAAACCATCTCAATTGTCTGGAGGACAAAGACAAAGGGTTGCTATTGGAAGAGCATTAGTAAGAGAACCTAGAATATTTTTATTTGATGAACCTTTGTCTAACTTAGATGCAAAATTAAGAGTTGAGATGAGAAGAGAAATTAAAAAACTTCACCAACAATTAAAAACAACAGTTGTATACGTAACTCATGATCAAACTGAAGCAATGAGTTTAGGAACAAGAATTGCAATTATGAATCATGGCGTTATTCAACAAAATGATACACCTGAAAACATTTACAACAAACCAAGCAATACTTTTGTAGCTGACTTTATTGGATCACCATCTATGAATTTAATTAAAGGAAGTTTAAAAGAAAGCTCGGGTGAAATATCTTTTACAGCAAGCGGATCTAATTTTGAAATTCCAGTAAAAGGATATGAATTTAAAGATAAATCTAATTTAAATAATAAAGAAGTTTTCTTTGGTATAAGACCAGAGCATATTTATTTTAAAAAATCTAATGAAAGTGATTTTGAAGTTACTTTGAGAGCGGATTTAAGCGAGTATATCGGTCACGAACAAATAATAACTTTTGATTATGCTAATCAAGAAATCTTAGCCAAATTTCCTTCAACAATTAAAATTGAATTAGCAAAAGAAACAAAATTATATTTTGATTTAACTCAAACATCATTATTTGATGCTCAAACTGAGGAGAGAATATAAGATGAAGGTTAAATATTCTGATTTAAAAAATAAAAGAGTATTTATAACTGGTGGAGGTTCAGGCATAGGTGGTTCGATAGTTGAACATTTTTGTGAACAAGGGAGTGAAGTTTATTTTGTAGATATTGATCTAAAAGAAACAAAAAAGCTTTTAAACAAAATTAAAAAAAATAAATTTAGAACACCAACATTCATTGAATGTAATTTGCTAGATATCAATAAATTAGAAAAAACAATTAAAAATATTATTGCAAAAAAAGGTCCAATTCATGCTTTAGTAAATAATGCAGCCAATGATGATAGACATACAACAGATCAAGTAGATGAAAAATATTGGGAAAATAGAATGGCAATAAACTTAAAGCACTATTTTTTTGCAGCTAAAGCAGTAGTTAAATCTATGAAAAAAATGAAATCTGGATCGATTGTAAATTTAAGTTCAGTTTCGTGGATGTTAGGTGAGGGAGATAAGGTTGTTTATGAAACTGCAAAATCAGCAGTAGTAGGCTTAACTAGATCTTTCGCACAAGAGTATGGAAAATATAATATCAGAACTAACTCAGTAGTCCCTGGATCTATTGCAACTGAAAGACAAATAAAACATTGGTTAACACCAAAGTATAAAAAGCTTATTTTGAACAGTCAGGCTTTAAAAAGACAATTGAAACCGAATGATGTAGCTCAAATGGTAATGTTTTTAGCATCAGATCAATCATCTGGATGCACAAAACAAAGCTTTATTGTTGACGGTGGTATAACTTGATCTAGGTGAAAGTTGAAAGCTCTATAATCCAAAATAAATTTCTAAGAGTTCAAACTCTTAATTACGGGGCAAGTCTTTTTGAAGTTTATCACAAGAAAAACAAAATAAATTTAATTTTAAATTTAGGATCAAAAAAAAATTATCGGTATAAACATCCAAGTGTCGGATCTACTTGTGGAAGATATGCAGGTAGAATTTCCAATGCAAAATTTAAGATAGGGAATAAAAAATTTAATTTAAATGCAAATGAGGGAAAAAATATACTTCATGGTGGAAAAATTGGTTTTTCAGCTCTTGCTTGGAATAAAATAAATAAAACAAAAGACAAAATAGTATATCAGCTCCACTCAAGTGATAACGATCAAGGCTTTCCAGGAAATCTAGTTGTCAATTGCACTTATCAGCTAAGAAATAAATTTCTGATAATAAAGTATGATTACAAATCCAATAAAAGCACTCATGTTAATTTAACTAATCACAGTTATTGGAATTTAGAAAAAAATAAAAAAAAGATGATTTATAATCATGAGCTAAAATTAAACTCAGCCAAATATCTTCAAATAAATAAAAATTTAATCCCAACTGGTAGAATTAAAAATGTAAAAAAATCAATTTATGATTTTTCAAATTTTGAAAACATTGGAAAAAAATTAGATTATTTTAAAAATAAAAAGCTTAATATTAAATTTAAAGGTTTTGACACAACTTTTTTTGTAAAGAAAAATAATAGAAATTTAGTTGGAACTTTAAAAAATAATAATACTAATATTCAAGTTGATTTTTTTTCAAATTTACCTGGTCTCCAACTTTATTCAGCACAAAATCTAAATTACAAAAAAAAATTATTTCCTTATCAAGGCATCTGTTTAGAAACCCAATACTTTCCTGATGCACCTAATAAAAAAAATTTTCCAAGTACTTTAATTAAACCTAATAAAATGTATACATGCTTTACAAAAATTAAAATTAATTAATTTATGAGTAAAAAAATCAATGTTTCTATAGTTGGAACAGGTTTGATGGGTTTACAACACATTAAAGCTATTCAAAAATCAAAGAAAGCAAATCTTCATTCAATAGTAGACATTAGTAATAATGCTAAAAATTTATCAAAAAAATATAAAATCCCATTGTATTCAAATGTATCAGAGCTTTTAAATTCAAAAAAACTTAATGCTGTAATAGTTGCTACCCCAAATCAGTTGCATGAAAAACATACTGTAAGTTTTTTAAAAAATAAAATTCCTGTTTTGTTAGAAAAACCTATTTCAGATAACATTCATTCTGCAAAAAAAATTATAAGCAGTTCCAAGAAGAATAAAACTCCATTGCTGATTGGATATCACCGTAGACACAATTCAATAGTCTCTAAGGTAAAAGATGTTATTAACAAAGGTAAATTGGGTAACATCGTTTCTGCAAACGTTTTATGCTGGCTATATAAACACAAAGCCTATTACAAAGAAAAATGGAGAGTTAGTAAAGGTGGTGGGCCTTTAGGTATCAATTTAGTCCACGATATTGATATGATTTGTTATTTATTGGGTTCAATAAAATATGTTCAAGCATTTACAACAAATAAAACTAGAAAATTTCAAGTAGAGGATACAGCTACAATAAGCTTAATCTTTAATTCAGGAGCACTTTGCACACTAAATTTGTCAGATACAATTGTTGCACCGTGGAGTTACGAACTAACTGCTGGAGAAAATCCTGCATACCCAATTACCAACCAATCTGCTTATATGATTGGTGGTACCAAAGGTTCTTTACAATTTCCTAACCTTAAATATTGGTTCTATAAAAAAGAACGAAGCTGGTGGAACAAGATTTTTGTTAATGAAGATAAAAACAAAAAAGACGACAATACATTAGTGAATCAAATTGATCATTTTGCTGATGTAGTTGCCAAAAAAGCTAAACCAAAAGTGAATGGTAATGATGGTTTAATTTCTCTCAAAATTTTTGCAGCAATAACTAAAAGTGCAAAAACTGGCAAAAAAGTTAAAATATAAAGTTTTTATTAAAATTTAAATCATTCATTGTTTTGACATATTTTATTTGTTAACTTTAACTATGAAAAAAATAATCTTACTTGCTTTATTTAGTTTGTTATTTTTCACAAATTCAAATGCTGCTTGCGATGATCCTTTAACTGAAGGTGTAGATTATTCTAATTGTAGATTTTCTGATGCTCAGGACTTACAAGGAAGCTATCTGCCAAATTCAAATCTTTCATTTGCAAGTTTTATTCAAGTTAATTTCGATAAAAGTATTATGATGACTTCAAATCTATCGTTTGGAACTTTTCCAGAATCTACTTTTGTAAGAGCTAATCTTTATGAGTCTGTTTCTATCGGCGCAAATTTTGAAAAAACTAACTTTACTGGAGCCAACTTAACTAGAGTTGATTTTATGGGGGCAACACTAATCGAAGCGAATTTTCAAAACTCTAATTTAATGGAAGCTAATTTTACATCATCCAACATTACTAATGCTAATTTTGATGGAGCTAATTTAACCGGAGCTACTTGGACCAATGGTCAAACTTGCGGTCCAGAATCTATTGGTGCCTGCAAACAATAATTAATGAATACCTCAGTAAATACTGATGATGTTATCTTTAATTTTTTTAAACAAATTTGTGATGAAAAAGATGATCAAAAATGTGTTGAGCTTGGAAACGAGTGGATAAAGGCAATGGAAACTAATTTGTCTGAAATGGAGAAAAACTTAAATGGAGCTGACAAATTAAAGCATAAAGATGATATTCAAAGTAATAGAAATCATCTGAATAGCTTAAAGAACAAAACCTCATCTGAGTGGAGAGAGTACGCTACTCAATGCATGATTGAAATAATGAATCATAAGAGTCAAAAATAATTTTATAAATAAAATTTAAATTACTAGCTATATCGATTAATATAATATAAAAATTATTTAAAGGGGTGTCTTAACAGACTGAGATCATACCCTAAGAACCTGTCCGGTAATTCAGAAAGGGATAAAATGGATAAAACATATTTTTTAACTCAATCAACATCATTAATATTATTAATCATAATTAGTTTAATATTTGCTTTTTTAGGAATTCTTCATTCTAAAAAATTTACAGGAATTAATAATTATTTAACTGCAAATAGAAACATCGGTTTATTTTCACTTACCACAAGTCTTGTAGCATCAGCTTTAGGTGCTTGGATTTTATTTGGTCCAGTTGCGGCCGCAACATGGGGCGGGGTAGGTGCTGTTATTGGTTATGCATTAGGTACAGCTTTTCCAATGATTTTCTTAATTTATTTTGGAAAAAGAATTAGAAATGAGTTTCCAAAAGGATCTTCTTTAGTTGAGTTTATGAGAAAGAAATTTGGCAAAAGTCTATTTAAGTTAATTTTGTTAATGACAATCTTTTATATGTTCATTTTTCTTTGCGCAGAAATAACTGCAGTTGCTGTATTAATTAATTATATATCCGGAACAGAATTGTGGATTACAGCATTAATAGTCCTGGTAACTACCTTAAGCTATACCCTTTATGGCGGATTAAGAGCGTCAATATTTACTGATAATATTCAAATGATTGTAATTAGTGTTTTATTATTTATTTTGATTTCAATTATTAGTTCATCTTCAGGAGATAATTTTTCTTTATCTTTAATTAATGAGAAAAACCCTCAACTATTAAGTTCAAATTATATTCCAGGATATACTGCTGGATTAACTTTCTTTATAGCAGTTGCAGCAACAAATTTATTTCATCAAGGAAATTGGCAAAGAGTATATGCGGCAAAGGATTATCAAACATTAAAAAGTAGTTTGATAATTTCTTTCTTTGTTATTATTCCAATAGTTTTTTTAATGGGTTTTATTGGAATGGTTTCATTTTCAATTGATCCATCTGTTAGACCTGATTTAGGATTTTTTAGTTTATTATTAAAAGATCAAACTGAAATTTTATCCTTATTGATTATTATCCTTGGTCTTGCATTAACAATTTCGACTGTTGATACTTTGGTTAATGCTATTTCCAGTTTGTGTGTAGTTGATGGCAAAGCAACTTTTGACTTAGATAAAAAAACTGATTACTTAAAAATATCTAAATATTTTATTTTAATCTTGTCTGTAATTGCTTTTGGTATTGCTTCAAAAGGATTTGATATTTTATATTTATTCTTACTTGCAGATTTATTTTGTTGTGCGTTCGTAGTGACTGTTTTTTATAGTTTCTATAATAAAGTGGATGAAAAAACTGCTTATGTTTCAATTATAATTGGCCTAGTTGCTGGATTTTTAATGTTTCCATTTCCAGATTTTTCTAAAAGTTTGTTAGTAGGAGTATTTTTGTCTAAAGACTTGTTTTCACCTTTTATAACTCAATCTTTATTATTTTTATCTTTTTTGATTGCAACTTTCTTGCCTGCAATAATTTTAAAAATTAAATTTATATAGAGGATTTTAAAGCATCATAAATAAGCTCTTTGGTGGTCTCACCTATACTTCTGTAAACTTCTTTATTGTATTTAAAAATTAAAAGTGTTGTTTGATATTGAACGTTAAAAAATTTAGCAATTTCTTTATTTGCTACATCAAAAGCAAAGTATTCCATATTATCAAAATCATTTTTTGCTTTTTCAAGAACTTTCATTTGGCTTGCACAAGAAGTGCAATATTTAATCCAAGAACTTACAACTACAACTTTTCCTTCCGATAAAGCTTTATCGAATAATTCTTTGCTGTAAGTGGTTTCCTTCCCAATTGCATTTGTGCTAAATGCTAATACAAAACAGATAAATACTAAAAATTTTTTCATTATTAAAAAGTTAATGTAAATTTTAATTTATTGTAATACCATAAATTGTCTCTATATATGGATAATCCTATGTCTAGTAATCTAATAAATATCGATAATTTATCAAAAATTTATGATAATGGTTTTGAGGCACTTAAGAAAATTAACTTAAACATTAAAAAGGGTGAAATTTTTGCAATGCTGGGACCAAATGGTGCTGGTAAAACAACACTTATAAGCATTATTTGTGGAATAGTCCGTCCATCATCAGGCAAAGTTACAGTTGATGATTTCGATATTATCAAGGATTACAGAGAAACAAGATCAAGGATTGGACTAGTACCACAAGAGTTAACTTTGGAACAATTTGAAACTGTTTTTAACAACGTGTCTTACTCTAGAGGGTTATATGGAAAAAAACCTGATCCAGAATATATCGAAAAAGTATTAAAAGATTTGAGTCTATGGGACAAAAAAAACTTAAGACTCAATCAATTATCAGGAGGAATGAAACGTAGGGTTTTAATCGCTAAAGCATTATCACATGAACCAACAATTTTATTTTTAGACGAGCCTACTGCAGGTGTAGATGTTGAGCTAAGGCAGGATATGTGGAAAGTTGTTGAAACATTAAGAAAAACTGGTGTAACAATTATTCTTACAACACACTATATCGAAGAAGCAGAGGCTATAGCTGATAGAGTAGGAGTTATTAACCAGGGTGAAATAATTGTAGTAGATGAAACAAAAGAATTATTAAAAAAAATGGGGCATAAAAAGCTTACAGTTGACCTTCAAAATGAAATAAATGAAATACCAGTAAGTTTAAATAAGTATAATCTTGAAATTGGTAAAGATAAAAAATCGATAAACTATACGTACAATGTGACGGCTAACAGCACGGGAATAACCAACTTGCTTCAAGATTTAAAAGATGCAAATTTAAAATTACAAGATTTAAAAACAGAACAAACAACATTGGAAAAAATATTTGTTTCTTTAGTAAAGGAAAATAATGAAGTTTAATTTCCAAGCTTTTAGCGCAATTTATCTTCATGAGATGGATCGGTTTAAAAGAACCTTAATGCAGTCTCTTTTTTCCCCAGTTTTATCTACTTCTTTATACTTCATAGTATTTGGTTCAGTAATTGGAGGATATGTTGAAAATATTGATGGGATTAGTTATGGATCCTACATTGTTCCAGGTTTATTGATGCTTACTCTTTTAACTCAATCTATCAGTAACACATCTTTTGGTATTTTTTTTCCTAAGTTTAATGGAACCATTTATGAAATTTTAGCAGCACCAATTTCTACTTTTGAAATTGTTCTAGCTTTTGTTGGAGCAGGAGCAACTAAAACTCTCATTGTAGGTGTTGTAATATTTATCACCTCAACATTCTTTGTAGAAGTCAACGTCATGTATCCACTATTAATGATTTTTTTATTAGTATTGGTTGCATTTACATTTGCATTATTTGGTTTTTTAATAGGTTTAATGAGTTCTAACTTTGAGCAAATGTCAATTATACCAACCTTAGTTATTACACCGATGGTATTTTTAGGTGGAAGTTTATATTCTTTAGATATGCTGCCAGAATTTTGGCAGACAGTTACTTATTTTAATCCAGTAGTTTATTTGATTAATGGACTAAGATTTGCTTTTTATGGAGTATCGGACTTTAATATTTGGGTAAGTATAATTTCTATGGTTGTATTTCTGGTTGCATGTGTATCAGTTGTTACAGTATTACTTAAAAAAGGTTACAATATTAAATCCTAGCTACTAGCTATTTTCTTTTTAGGATCATAAAAAGGTTTTTCTACAATTTTAGCAGTGTATTTTCCTTCATGAGTATTAACATCTAACTGATTTCCTAATTCTGAATAATTTATTTCTATCATTGCAAGTGCAATATTCTTTTTTAATCTAGGAGAATATACAGCTGAAGTTACTTTACCAATTGTTTTACCATCTTTTTCAATTGGCCAAAAAGTTGTATTAGGTCCAAGTAAAGGATTACAATCTATTATAAGCCCGACCTGTTTTCTCTTTATTCCATCTTGCTTAATCTTTTTTAGAGCTTCTTTACCTATAAATTCTATATCATTTTCTAAATTAACTAATCGATCTAATCCTAATTCGTATGGATTTGTATGGATATCTGCATCTGCATGATATGAAAGCATACCGCCTTCAATTCTTCTTATAGACGATGTATGACCTGGTTGAATTCCATGTTCTTTACCAGTAGACATAATTTTTTCATATAATTCATTTCCTTTTGAACCATCTCTTAAATATATTTCATAACCAAGTTCACTTGACCAACCTGTTCTTGAAACAATTAGTGGAATTCCATCAAGATTATATTCTCTAAGCCAATAATATTTTAAATCTCTTATGCCATCACCAAATAATTTAACCATAATTTCTTGAGAGGTAGGGCCTTGCAATTGTAAAGGAGATACATCCGGTTCAGATATTTTAACGTCTAAGCCTGAATTTATAGCAACTCCTTGTGCCCACAACAAAACATCACTATCTGCTAAGGATAACCAAAAATGATTTTCTGCTAATCTTAATAAAACTGGATCGTTTAAAATACCACCATCATTATTTACGATTAATACATATTTACACTGTCCTATTGATAATTTTGAAAGGTCTCTAGGTGTTAATAATTGAGTAAATTTGTAGGCATCAGGACCAGTGATCTCGACTTGTCTTTCAACTGCAACATCACATAAGATTGATTTTTCAATAAGGTTCCAAAAATTTTGTTCAGGACTTCCAAAATCTCTTGGAATATACATGTGATTATATACAGAAAAACCAGTTGCTCCCCATTTTACGGTAGCATCGAAATATGGAGATTTCCTAATTTGTGTTCCAAAACCAAAGTTTTTACGCGACATCTGTGACCATTAACAGTCTTAAAATTATTTACAAATAGAATATTCACTCTAATAGTCTTAAATTAATAAAAATTCATTTGTATGATTAAATATCTGATACCAGCTATTATTGTATTTTTAATAGTTTTATTTTGGGAGAAAATAACTGATTCTGTTGAGAAAAAGTTCAACATTAGGCTTAATTATATTGTTGTTAGCTCCATCATTGCTGTAATAGCAGTTATCCTTTTGCTCCTAAATTACTAGCATTCATGAACAGCCTGGAAGTTTCAAATTTTAAAATTGAGGAAACTGAGGGAGTTTTCACCTTTAAAAATGAAAATACAACAATAGGCTTTGTTAGATTTAATGAGAAAGGTGAGGTAGAGTATATTTTTGTTAATCCAATTTTTAGAAAACAAGGGTTAGCAACTAAATTATTACAATTAGTAAAACAAAAAACTGGAAAAGAAATAATACTTCAGCAACCAATTAGTCCCTTAGGATCAAAATTATTAAAATCATTAAATAAATGGAAATAAACTTATTATTTTTTTTTACAGTTGTTCCAGCCATAATTTTATATGGGATTGCAAAATCAGGTCTAGGTGGATCCATGACTTTAATTTCCGTTCCGTTAATGACAATAGTTATGCCACTAAATCAAGCTTTAGGAATTATTTTACCAATATTAATATTTTCAGATTTTATTGCTGTTTATAAATATAGGAAAGAATTTGATTTAGGAACTTTAAAATTAATGGTTCCTTTTGCAGCAATTGGGATATTTATTGGATCATTAACTTTTTCATATTTTTCAGAGGAATTATTAAAATTTATTATTGGAGTTATGGGCTTCTTGTTTGCTGGTCATTACTTTTTTTTTAAAAAAAATAAAGAAAAAAAGTCAGAAAAAAACTTTTTTAAAGGTGGTACTTGTTCAGTTGTAGCAGGATTTACAAGTTTTTGTGTACATGCAGGAGGAACTCCCACTAGTCTTTATTTACTCCCGCTTAGAATGAAAAAAGAAATTTATGTAGGTACAAGAATATTTTTTTTCACTTTTGTAAATTTAATTAAACTTCCCTTGTACATTAGTTTATCTATGACAAACTTTGAGTCTTTTAAACAGTCAGCAACATTGTTTCCAGTTGCATTATTGGGAATATTGATTGGATATCAATTACTTAAAATTATTGAAGAGAAATTATTTTACAATATTTTATATGCTTTAATTTTTGTTACTAGTGCGAAGCTTTTGTATGATTATCTGGTATGATTTAATTGCGCATTTAAACTTTAAAATAAATGGTAGATAATTATTAAAATGAAAAAAAAATTTAACCCAAGAATTAAAGCAAGATTAAGAAAAAATAGACAGGTTTTAACTAAAAATATTGATAATTTTTTTGGGTGGGTCAAAGGCGCAAAACTTGTTGAGCTTAAAGAATGTAATCCTGAAGAGGATCCTGTTAGACCAGAATTAGATAACAAGTTTAGAACGGGATATGGAAGAAAAATTTTTGGTGTTGAATATCAAGGAGAAATTCATGCTGTGATGTGTTTTGCTTATACAAATGAAATTCCAAAAAGTGTTGAAGAGTTAGAAAAATTAAGCACTGATGCATTTCTACAAACAGCAATGAGAGATCAGACTGGTGGTCAAATAGCAATTGCTTACACCGTATGGTCTAAAAAAAAGGGTGGAGGAAAATTAATAGTAAAAGAAGTATTCAAAAAAATAAAAAAATCTAATCATTTAAATAGATTGGTAACTCTTTCACCTCTAACAGAAATGGCAACTAATTTTCATGAGAGAAATGGAGCTAAATTAATCCAAATTAATGAAACTACACAAAATTTTGAATATAAAGTTATGTAACAATGAAAATTATAAAACTTTATATTATAGTATTTTGTACTTTATTTGTTTTACCTTATTCTACAGTTATGGCTTACGAAGAAGCAAATTATGAAGTTGTCTCTAAAAATGAAGTTTATGAGATTAGAAAATATTCAGATCGTTTAGCGGTTGAAACTATTACATCTGGAATAGATAGTAATTTTAGAAAGTTATTTAATTATATTTCAGGTAGAAACGATACCCAAGAGAAAATTAAAATGACAACTCCAGTTACTCAAGTTGAGAAAAATGGAAATATGAGTATGCAATTTTATTTACCATCTAAATTTAACTCAGAAAATGCACCAAATCCAAGCAGAGAAGACGTTAAAATAGTTAATATTGAAGGAGGATACTACGCGGTGTTGAGATATTCTGGACGAGCTTCAGATGGAAACTTTCTTAAGCATAAAGAAATTTTAGAAAAAGAGTTACAAAAAAATAATATATCAATTATAAGCCCACCTATTAGAGCTACATATGACAGTCCATTTACACTTCCAATGAATAGAAGAAATGAGGCCATGTTTAAAGTGGAATTAAATTGAAGAAATTGAAATTTAAAGCAATGGTATTATCTTGTATAGATCCAAGATTTCAACATTTAGTTTATAATCATTTAAAGAAAAAAAAATTAACAGGAAAATATAGTGCTTTTACAATCGCAGGTGCAGCTGTTGGGGTTACACATAATAAATTTAAAAAATGGCATAAAACGTTTTATGATAATTTAGAAACTTCTATTCAATTGCATAATATAGAAAAATTAATTGTCATTAATCATAAAGAGTCTTTCTCTAAAATTAAAAAACAAATAAAAAAAAGATTTCCAAATTTAAAAGTAGAATTAAATCTAATTTCTTTAGATAGTAAAATTACTAAATTTTAATTATTGATTTCTTATTAGAGGATAAACTTTAGGATTAAGATATTTTAAATTTGTTAGCAATATTAAAATTAAAGTAACAAAGCCAATTGAAAATCCTAAATAAATTAAAACTTTAAAATCAAACATCCACACCAGCTCAAAAATATTTTCCATAATAAATTTTGAACCAATTACTGCAAAGAATATTGCAATTAAAATTACAGATTTAAAAATAATTATGAATTCAATTAACGATGAAAAAACAATTTGTTTTTTTGAAAAACCTAAAATTTTAAAGACTAAATTTTGATATTCTTTTACTTTCCCTTGAACCATAATTGCACTAGAAATCACAATTAAACCAATAACAATAGTAACAGCCGAAATTAAAGTAACTGCAATAAACACCTTATTTAAAACAGCTGTGACTTTAGATAAGTAATCTGCAATTTTTATCATTGATAAACTCGGCATGATTTCAAGCATTTCAGTTTCATCAAATTTCTTTGAATTAAATTTTGCAGTAGCTAAATATTCGTATGGAATATTTTTTGCAAATTGAGGATTAAATAACATTGCAAAATTGATGCTTAAATCTCGATAATCTACCTCTCTAAAATTAATGACCTCTCCTTCAATTTCTCGTCCATAAACATTTAAAGTAAAAATATCACCTAACTGAATGTTAAAATCTTTAGCGACTTTTGCATCCAGAGATATTTGAAGTTGATTTGGGTTTGATAAATCCCACCATTTACCTTCTAAAATTGGATTATCTTCAGGTATATTTTCCACCCATGAAGATCTTCGTTCGCTACCAATTACCCAGTAGCTATCGTTATCTGGTTTAATATAAGTGTTAGGATCCACACCATTAATTTTTACAATTCCCGAGGATACCATGGGCACAATTTCAATAGATGCATTTGGATCCATATTTAAAATTCCTTGTTCAAATTTATCTCTTTCTCCTTTTTGAATACCGACAAAGAAATAATCAGGTGCAATATCAGGAATAGATTTAGCAATTTCTCTTTGAAAATTTGTACCAACTAAAGCTAATGTTAATAACAAAGTAACCCCTAAGCCAAGAGACATAACTGTAATGGGGGTTATACTTTTTGTTTGGGTAATATTTTTGATTGAAACTTTTAAAGAAATTATTGGACTAGATTTGAATTTTTTTAGAAAAAAAATGATTAATTTTGAAAGTAAGAAAAATACAATTAAACATACAAAAAAAGCAGCAAAGTAACCCAAGCTATAATTAGGTTGTTCAGATCCAATTGTGAATAATAAAATTAAGACAGATAACAAAAGAAAGCTTAGAACAACTGATTTCTTAGAATAATTAAATTGAAGATTTTGAAATACGTTTCTAAATAAATTAGAAGCTTTAACTTGATCAATAGAACTAATTGTTGGAATAGAAAAAATTATCAGCACCAATAATCCCACTAAAAATATTTTTAAAAAATTCAGCAATGAAAACACTGGATAAACATTCAATCCCAATCCATCAGATAAATATTTATCTGCTATTGGAACAATTAAAAAACTCGATCCATAAGCAACAACAGTGATAATAAATAAAAGTATAAATAACTGCAAATAATATAGTGTTTTAATATTACCTGAATAAAAGCCAACTGCTTTTCGTACAGCTATCGACATATTGTTTTGATTAATAAAAGAAAGCAAAGTATTTGCTATTCCAATACCTGCTATCAACATTGCGCTGATAGAAACAAGTGACAAAAATTGAGAAAAATTATTAATAATTCTCTTTATTCCACTTGCAGAATTTTCTGGATACCTAAGTTTTACTTTTTGATCTTCTTTAAATATTTCTTCAATTCGTTGTTCAATTTCCTCTGGTTTATCATTTTCATTAAACTTTACTTTGTATTCATAGTTTAAAAAACTTCCAATACCGCTTAGTTTTAAAATTTCTAAAGTTTGTTTTCCTGCTAAAGCCCAATCGCCAAATGCAACAAATCCACTTACATCTGGTACTGATTTAATAATTCCAATTACTGTAAAATTTTGATCTTGAACTTTTACGATTTCATTAATTTTAATATTTAGAGTTTTTGATAAACTTTCATTTATCAGGATAGTATTAGGTTCTTTTTGCATTCTTTCATAAGCACCAATTGGTTCATAGACAACATTTCCATATAAAGGATATTTTTCATCTACAGTTTTAATTCTAGTAAATAATGATTTATTTTTTTCTCTGTTAGTAGTTGAAAGCATAGTACTGAACTCAATCATTTGAGAAACAGTTGCAAACTCTTTTACTTGATTAACTAAATCTAAATTTCCTTGATTACGATTGTAATCAATTTCTAAATCTCCACCTAAAAGTGCTTTAGCATTATCATTAAGTTCTTTTTTAAGACTATCTTCAATTGTGAAAATAGCACTTAAGATAAAAAGACTTATAAATAGCGTTACAATGATACTAGAAATTTTATG
>CACIXF010000004.1 GCA_902590535.1 uncultured Pelagibacteraceae bacterium | reverse complement strand
ATTTTTGGATATTTTATTTGGAATGAAATACCATCTTCTAAAACTTTAGTAGGTGCTTTATTGGTTATTGTGTCATCTATTATTATATTTAGAAGAGAGATGTATTTTAAAAAAAAGTTATCTGTTTCACGTCATGAGTAAAACTCCATTATATTGGAATAAAGCAAAAAAATATTTATCTCAAAAAGATAAAACTATGTCTTCTTTGATTAAAAAATATAAATCTCCTTCAGAGACAGTGTTAACTTCAAGAAAAGATGTCTTCTTCTCTCTCTGCAAAAGTATAATTGGACAACAAATTAGTGTAGCTGCTGCTAATTCAGTTTTTTTAAAATTTAAGAAAAAATGTAAAAATAAAATTAATGCAAAAACAGTCAGCAAGTTATCTACTATTCAACTTAAAAGCTGTGGTCTAAGTAGACAGAAAGTAAAAGGAATAAAAAGTTTAGCCCAAAAAATATTAAGTAAAGAGTTTAATCCAAGACTTATTTCAAATATGTCTGATGAAGATGCCATAATTTATCTTTCTAAATTAAGACAAATTGGAAGATGGTCAGCAGAAATGATTTTGTTATTTACTTATAATCGTCCTAATATTTGGCCAATCCAGGATATTGGTTTGTTAAGAGCTATTTCAAAAAATTTTAATAAAAAATATCTACCACCAGAAAGTTACGTGAAATATCTAAACAAAAAGTTTTCACCTTACTGTTCTGTTGCAACTTGGTATTTATGGAGAAGTATAGATCCCGAACCTATTCAATATTAAGTCTTTATCAGCTTACATTCCCTCAAAAATTATGTGTTCTCTAGTAGCATTATTTTCCAAATGTTTTCTAGCTTCAACATACTCTTCGGAATTGTAACAATTTTTTGCTGTTTCAATATCTGGAAATTCTGCAAGCGCTACTCTAACCATCTCCCTACCTTCTAAAGTTACATTATTTGCACTTCTTGCTATTATTTTTCCAGAATATTTTTCAACCGCTTCTTTTGCTTTAACAGCATATTTTTTAAGTCTTTCGTCGTCTTTTATTTCAGTATAATTTGCAACCCAATAAGCTTTCATAATTCTCCTTTTTAAATTTTTTTAATTATGATACCAAATTTATGTGAAAAAATTATTTTTAAATTTCTTTAATACATTATTATTTTTGATATTTTTATCATTAACCCACGTTAATGCTGATGAACTGTTTAATAAGGGAAAAGAAGTTTTTCTGGGAGCTGGAAATTGTGCAGCATGCCATATGCTCTCAGATGCTGGATCGAACGCAATGGTTGGTCCAAATTTAAATGAAATTAGACCTGATATTCAAAGAATTATAATGGCAGTCAGAAACGGTATAGGAGTAATGCCCGCAATGGAGGGTATACTAACTGATGATGAAATAGAAGCAGTTGCTCACTATACTTCTATAGCTGCTGAACAATAATAAAAATTTAACTGTAATTTTTTATCCAATGTTTAGCTATATCTACTCTTTTGCAGATCCAAATATCCTTAAATTTTGTGACGTAATTTAAAAATTTTTTAAGAGACTGTATTCTACCAGGTCTTCCAATTAATCTACAATGTAAGCCAACTGACATCATCTTTGGTGAATTTTTTCCTTCTTCATAAAGGGCATCGAAACTATCTTTTAAATAATTATAAAATTGTTCACCCGAATTAAATCCTTGATTGGTTGCAAACCTCATATCATTGTTATCAAGTGTGTAAGGAACCATTAGTTGTTTTTTATTACCTTTTTTTATCCAGTAAGGAAGATCATCACTATATGTATCGCTACAGTATAAAAAACTACCATTATCAATTACTAAATCTAAAGTATTTTCGCTACACCTACCTGTGTACCAACCGGCAGGTTGATTACCAAAAATCTTTTTTATAGATTTGACTGCAAGTTTCATATCATTCTTTTCTTTTTTCTTTGATACATTTTGATAGTCAATCCATCTCCACCCATGACTAGCAACTTCATAATTTGCTTTTTTTATAGCCGAACAAACTTCTTTATTTCTTTCCAAAGCCATACCGACACCAAAAATAGTAAGTGGAATTTTCTTTTTATTAAATAGATCATGAATTCTCCAAAACCCTCTTCTTGATCCATATTCATAAATTGATTCCATATTTAAATGTCGACCTTTAATTGGTTTTGCTCCTATAATTTCTGATAAAAATACTTCTGAAGTTTTATCACCATGAAGAATACAATTCTCTGCTCCTTCCTCGTAATTAAGCACAAATTGTAAAGCCAACTTAGCATTACCAGGCCACTTTACCTTAACTTTTTTGGAACCATATCCCACCAAATCTCTTGGGTATTTTTTTTTCATTTTTTCAAAATAATTTTATCTTTTTTAAATTTATAAATAACAAGATTGTTTCCTTTTCCTTTTCTATCAACAACTAGAAAATTCATATTTTTCATAGAAATCAATGGAAAGTGCCAAATACCAGCATTGTAATTAACCCCAGTTTGTTTTGGGACTAAAAAGGATTGGATTTTATTTACATCTGGTTTATCTCCTTTCGGTGCTACAAATACTAAAAATTTTGTATCTTCCATTGGTATAAAGGCTTGGCTTCCTAAAGGATGTTTTTCCATCATATCAATTTTCGTAGGAAACTTTCTTTTTTTTGCTTTAAAAATACTAACAATTGCTTTCCCTTTGTTTTTAGATGCATCTACGTTAATCAAATTATCAAATCTTTTTGCATAACCATCATTAATATTAATAGGATTTTTTTTTGACGTATCTATTAATTGACCAAATTTGGAAAAATTTTTTTTAGTAATTTTTTTTGCTTTTATTATTTTCATCTCACAAAATTTCCGAATGCCCTTATTCTTGAAATTCCACCGTCTGGATAGATATTTATTTTAAGATAATTTTCCTTACTTCTCTTAATTAAGAATTTTTTAAAAATATGTTTCTTGTGAGCTGACAGTTTTGACTTATTTAAAATAAACTTCCAATTTTTTGAATTATTGACAATTGATTTATTGGACAGATCTTTTGAAATGCTTGCAGTTTGAATTGAACAACTATCTGGATAGTTTCCTTTAAAATGATGGGTATCTATCTCTAGTTTTTTTATTAATCCTGGTTTTCCAAATTTTATTATAAGCCAATCAAAGTTTTTTCCTCTACTTCTTCTTGTTTCCCAACCATCTCCCATATTTTTCCCTTTACCAGGTGCTATGATATTTTCAGCCCTGCCGAAATGTTCATTATTACAACCAATAATTGAAGCGCCATTTAAAACAGATGTAAGGTTGATAGTTTTGTTATTTAAAAATTTTTTCTCCATTTCAATTTTTCCATAAAGCCTTAGTCTTGCAACTCCACCATCTGGAAAAATGTTTAGTCTTATATAATTAAAAACAGATTTGTTGTTTGATTTGAAGCTATGGTTTCGGCTTGGCCCAAGTTTTTTTTTGCTCAGTAAAGAAATCCATTTTGTTTTCTTATTTGGCTTTGTTTTACTTAAGCAGCCCTCTAAAGAAGCATGTGTGGGTTGATTTCCATTGAAGTGTGTTGTGTCAATGTCTATATCAAATATCTTTCCAGGTTTACCAAGTTTTAAAATTAAATAATCAAAACCTTTTGATCTTCTTCTCCTTGTTTCCCATCCATCCATCCATTTACCATGTTTGTCAAATAGTCCATCTTTAAAAACTGGATTTTCGATGTTTAATATTCTATGAGCAGCTGCAAAAAAATCATCAGTCTTAAATATAATTTTAGATCCAATTCTTGGATCTGCTAAGTTAATCATTTTTGCACTTATAAATTTTTTCATTTTTTGTTTATTTCATTCAAACGAAAGGTTGCGATTTTTTTTACTTGTTTTTTTGCTTCAAGGAATTCACTTTCTACATCACTTTGTATTCTTTGTCTAAAATTATTCAAAATTTCATTTTTATCTTTACCTTTTACGGCAATTATAAAAGGAAAATTAAACTTTTTTTTATATTCTGCATTTAATATTTTAAATTCCTCATATTCATCATTAGAACATTGGTTTAATTTTGCAGAGGCTTGTTCTGATATAGATTCAGAGGTCATTTTTTTTGCTACAGCAAGCTCAGGATGTGCATTTAAAATCTCTAAAATTTTATTCTTTTCGTAATTTTCATAAATATCAAGCATTTTAAACACAATATCTTCAAAGTTTTTAAATGGTTTTGACTCAAAAGCTTCAATAGCAACTGACTCAGTTTTTTCAAAAACATTACCAAATACAGACAAAAAATCAGACTTGTTAAGATCGTTAATGTTATCTATTGTTCTCATATAACTTTAAATAATTTAAGTTTGAAATTAAATGATACTATAATTTTATGACAAAGCTCACAACTCATGTTTTAGATGTGTATTCTGGTAAACCTGGCAAAGGTATCCTAGTTGAGTTGTTTTATATTAATAATTCAGAACGAAAAAAATTAACGTCAACAAAACTCAATGACGATGGTAGAGCTAACTCACCATTAGCGGAGGGAGAAGTTTTTATTAAAGGTAAATATGAATTAGTTTTTCATATTGGTGATTATTTTAAAAATACATCTTCAGCTAGTGATGTACCATTCTTGGATGATGTTGTTATCAGATTTGGTATTTCAGATCCTGCACAGCATTATCATGTTCCTTTACTTGTTTCACCTTGGAGTTATTCTACTTATAGAGGTAGTTAAGTGATATCGAGTTCTGTTAAATTTTTATTAAATGATAAGCTTATAGTAATCAAAAATCCAGATCCAAACCAAACATTACTTAATTATATTAGAACTGAACTAAAAAAGACTGGAACTAAAGAAGGATGTTCAGAGGGTGGTTGTGGCGCATGTACAATTGTTTTAGGTGAATTGGTCGATAATAAAATTGAATATAAAGCAATTAATTCTTGCATTTCATTTGTCCCATCATTGAATGGTAAGCAACTTATAATTGTTGAAGATTTAGTTTCTCAAAATGGAAAACTTCATCCAGTGCAAGATGCGATGGTGAAATTTCATGGCTCTCAATGTGGTTTCTGCACCCCAGGATTTGTTATGTCTTTATTTTCAATGTTTAAAAATAACAAAAGTCTTAATAATGAATTAATAACAGACTCTATATCAGGTAATTTATGTCGTTGTACCGGTTATAGACCTATAATTGATGCTGCTAAAAGTTTAAATAAGATAAACAAGAATGATCAATTTTCTAAAAATAAAAATAAAGTTATTCAGCAATTAAAAAAAATTAAACCGAAAAATGTTTATATTAAAAAAGATGATAAAATTTATTTTTCACCAAAAAATATTAAAAATTTAAAAAGTATAATTAAAAAACATTCTAACTTTAGTTTTCTTGCTGGTGGAACTGACTTATCTTTAAAAGTTACAAAAGAAAGAAAAGAAATTCCTTTTATAATTGATTTAAAAGAAATTAATGAATTAGATTTTATAAAAGTAAGTAAAAATTATTTAGAAGTTGGTTCTGCTACACCTTTAATAAAATTTGAAAAAGAAATTAAAAAATATTATCCAGATTTTTATTCGGTTCTAAAAAGATATGGATCTGTTCAAATTCGAAATGTTGGAACTATAGGCGGCAATATTGCAACAGCATCTCCAATTGGTGACTCACTGCCAATTCTATTATCTTTAAACGCAGAGGTTTTAATTGAAAGTTTTTACAAAAGAAAAGTGATTCCTTTAAATAATTTTTTTCTTGATTACAGAAAAACTAAATTAAAAAACAATGAATTTATACATTCAATAAAAATACCATTATTTAAGAAAAATATTTTTAAGGCATTTAAGATATCAAAAAGATTTGATGATGATATTTCATCTGTTTGTGGATCTTTTAATTTTGAGATTAATAATAATAAAATTAAAGAGGTTTATATTGCATATGGAGGCATGGCTGCTGTACCAAAAAGAGCTAAAGCATGTGAAAAAATTCTTAAAAATAAGCCTCTTACCATCAATACTTTTGATCAAGCAAAAAAATATTTAGAAAAAGATTTAAGTCCTATTGGAGACATGAGAGCTAGTAAAGAATACAGACTAGAGATAGCAAAAAATTTATTGATGAAATGTTTTGTAGAAATAAATTCTAATAAGTTATCAAGAGTAAATTAAATGAGTAAAGAGAACTACATTGAGGAAATAAGACCACATGATAGTGCTTATAAGCATGTTAGTGGATATGCAGAGTACACTGATGATATTAATGAACCAAAAAATACCATTTATGGTGCTATTGGATTAAGCAAAAAAGCCCATGCAATAATCAAAAATATAGACTTAACCGAGGTAAAAAAAAGTGAAGGAGTGATATCAATAGTTACTCAAAGAGATATCCCTGGTAGGAATGACGTAGGTCCTGTTTTTGAAGGTGATCCAATTTTTCCAGAAAAAAAAGTTGAGTTTTTTGGTCAGCCATTATTTGCAGTAGCTGCTACAACTACAGAACTTGCTAGAAAGGCAGTATTAAAAGCCAAAATTACCTATAAAGATTTAAAACCTGTTATTACAATAAAGGAAGCTTTAAATAAGAAGCAATTTTTATTTAAACCTAGAAAAGTTAAAAAAGGTAACCCGTCTAAAAAAATAAAAAATTCCAAAAACAACTTAAAAGGAAATTTTACAACTGGAAGCCAAGAGCACTTCTATCTAGAAGGCCAGGCAGCTTTTGTTGTTCCTAAAGAAGATGATAATTTTTTAGTTTATAGTTCAACACAACATCCATCAGAAACTCAACAATTAATTGCAAAAATGTTTAATCAAAAAAGTAATTCAATAAATGTTGAAGTTAGAAGAATTGGAGGTGGGTTTGGGGGAAAGGAAACAAATTTCATGACAGCATGCATTTGTGCGTTGCTGGCAAAAAAATCAGGGCAACCAGTTAAATTAAGATTGGATAGAGATGATGATATAATTTTAACTGGTAAGAGACATGAATTTTTATCTGAGTATGAAGTTGGTTTTAATGATCAAGGTATCATTGAAGGATTAAAATTAAATTTATCTTCTAATTGTGGAATGTCACCCGATTTATCGGCTGCAATAAACGAGAGAGCTTTGCTTCATGTGGACAATGCATATTATATTTCAGATATCGAGGTAACAAATAATTTATGTAAAACAAATATTCCAACCTCAACTGCATTTAGAGGCTTTGGTGGAAATCAAGGGATGATGGCTATAGAAAATATTATAGATAATATCGCAAGGTATTTAAAAAAAGATCCTATAGAAGTCAGAAAAAAAAATTTTTATCAAAATGATAAAAGAAATGTAACTCACTATGGAATGACTGTTGAAGATAATGTCATTAATGAAATATTTAAAAAATTAGAGAGTAAATCTAATTATAAGAAAAGATATTTGGACATAAGAAAATTTAATGAAAAAAATAAATTTAAAAAGAAGGGTATAGCTATTACACCTTTAAAATTTGGTATTTCATTTACAACAATTCATTTAAATCAAGCTGGAGCTTTAGTTCATATTTACACAGATGGAAGCGTTCATTTAAATCATGGAGGTATAGAAATGGGTCAGGGGACTCACACAAAGATTGCTCAGTTAGTGGCTAATTCTTTGGGATTACCCTATAATTTAGTTCATATCTCATCAACAAATACAGCCAAGGTTCCAAATACTTCAGCTAGCGCCGCTTCGTCAACTACAGACCTTAATGGAGCAGCAGCTCTAAATGCAGTAGCAAAAATTAAATTAAATTTAGAAAAATTTATAAAGAAAAAATATAAGATCTACAACCAAGAGGCAGTCTATAAAGATCAATATATAATATTTGGAAACAGACAATTTGAATTTAAAAGCATAATTCAAGAGGCATATCTAAATAGAATATCTCTTTCATCATCAGGCTTCTATTCAACACCAAAAATTAATTTTGATAAAAAAAAATTTAGAGGAAGACCTTTTTATTACTTTTGTTACGGAGCAGCTGTTTCGGAAGTAATTGTAGATACATTGACGGGTGAAAATATACTGGAAAGAGTAGATATCTTACATGATGCCGGTAAGCCAATAAATCCAGCGTTAGAACTAGGTCAGATAGAGGGTGGTTTTATACAAGGACAAGGTTGGCTTACAATAGAGGAATTGAAATGGAAATCAGATGGTCAGATCACAACTTTTTCTCCATCGACTTATAAAATACCTGCGGTAAGTGATATTCCAAAAAAATTTAATGTAGAAATTTTTAAGGAGGGATTAAACAAAGAAAAAGTTGTTAATAAAGCAAAAACAACTGGTGAACCCCCTTTGATGCTAGCCATGAGCGTTTTTTATGCAATAAAAGATGCAGTTGCTTCAATTGGAAATTATCAGTTTGCACCAGAACTAAATGCACCGGCAACCCCTGAAAGAATTTTAATGAGTATTAACAAAATTAAAAATAAAATAAAAAATTAAAATGGAAGATAAAAAAAAATTTATGGCGAAAGCTATTGAACTTTCAATAAATAGTGCAAATACAATTGGTGGTCCCTTTGGAAGCGTTATAGTTAAGGATGATAAGATTATTGCAGAGGGTTCAAATAAAGTTACTTCTTCAAATGATCCAACTGCTCATGGAGAAATAGTAGCAATTAGAGAAGCCTGTAAAAATTTAAATACTTTTGATCTTTCTGGATGTGAGATTTATACATCTTGTGAACCTTGCCCGATGTGTCTCTCAGCAATTTATTGGTCAAGATTAGATAAAATATATTATGCAAACACTAGAGAAGATGCAAAAAATATAGATTTCGATGACTCCTTTATTTATACAGAAATCCCAAAAAAAATTGATGATAGGAAAATTAAAATGGTACAAATGCTCAGAGATGAAGCTTTAAAAGCATTTGAAATTTGGAATAAAAAAGTAGATAAAATAAAATATTAATGGAATTTTTACCTTATACAATAAAATGGTTAGAGGTTATTCTAAGATGGGGCCATGTATTATTTGCAATATTATGGGTAGGTAATAGTTTTTTATTTAATTACTTAGATAATAATTTAAATAAAAATATAACAAGTGATGATATCGATGGTGAAGGATATCTGATGCATTCTGGTTTTTTTTATAAACTTTCAAGGTTAAAAACATCTCCACCTCAAGATTACTTAAATAGATTAGTAATCTTCAAGTGGCAAAGTTACTTAACCTTTGTAACTGGAATGTTGCTCTTAGTTGTAATTTATTATTATAACGCTGGAGTATTGATGGTTGATAAACGTGTTCTGTTAATGCCTCCTAGTTATGCCATTATTATCTCGCTTTTATCATTGATTGTGGCTTGGTTTATTTATGATCTCTTATGCAAATCAAAATTAATTGAGAATAACATTTTATTTATATGCACAGGAATAATTTTGTTAACTCTCATTTCTTTCGGTCTCACAAAATTATTTGGACCTAAATTTGCAATTTTGAGTGTTGGATTAATCATTGGTACTAATATGTTTGGTAATGTTTTTACAGTAATTATACCTAATCAAATGAACATAATTAGTAGTAGTGAAAGAGGCGAAAAATTTGATATGAGTTTATCTCTAGCAGCTAAACAACGATCAATTCACAATAATTATTCAACTTTTTTAGTTCTGTTTATAATGCTTTCTGGGCATTCGAGCTTTTTAGTTTATCATCAATATAATTGGTTAATATTGTGTGCGATTGCTGTTATTTCTGGTGTAGCAAGACATTATTTTAATTTAAGAGGAAGAAACATTCATAGGTTGTATATTCTAATTTCTTCAATAATAGCGCTTATCGTTCTTGCAGTTTTAGTTTTATTATTTAAATAAATAGATATAAAAAATTATGTCTGAAAAAATGATTGTCAGCTGGGACGAGTACAACAAAACTGTTGAGAAGCTTGCAATCCAAATTGATGAGAGCGGATATAAACCAACCATACTAATTGGCATCATGCGTGGAGCAGCGCCGATGATAGATGTTTTAAGTAGAATTTTTAAATTAAAATGTGCGTATCTTGCAGTTGAGTCTTACAGTGGTAAGGGAGTAGAGGATGAGCAAGGTGATATTGTGTTTTCAAGAGAAATGAGTTCGATAGCACCCAATATGGGTGGAAAAATACTTTTATGTGATGATTTATCTGACACAGGAATCACTTTTAACAAAAGTATAGATTGGTTAAAAAAATACGAACCCATTAAAGATAAAATAGAAGACATTAAAACCGCAACATTATTTAAAAAAAAGAAATCAACATTTGAGCCAGACTTCTGCGCAAATAAACTTCCTGATAATCCTTGGATAGTACAGCCCTTTGAAATTTATGAAGAATTAAGGATTGAAGAAATCAAAAAAAAACATCAGACATAAAAAAGGCCAGTTAAAAAACCGGCCTTTTAAATTTTTTAAATGAAAACTGATTATTTAGGTATATCTCCTTCAACACCTTTAACGTAAGTCATCATTCCTGCAAGCATTCCGTCATCTGCAGTTTTTCCCTCAGCAACCATTAAATTACCTTTCTGGTCATAAATTGGTCCTGTGAAAGAATGAACTTTTCCAGATGCTAAATCTGCCTGAAGTTTTTTAACTTTTGATCTTAGGTCAGCTGGCATTTGTGAGTCTAAATCTGATATCACCACCATACCGTCTCCAATACCATGCCAAGTATCTTTTTGGCTCCATGTACCATTTGCAACGGCTTTAACTCTATCTACATAATATGGTCCCCAATTGTTTTCAACTGAAGTCAATACAGCTTTAGGAGCAAACTTGTCCATATCACTTGCTTGTCCAAAAGCATATACTCCAGCTTTTTCAGCAATTTGAACAATAGCAGTACTATCTGTATGTTGGGCAATTACATCAGCACCTTGGTCAATTAAAGCTTTTGCTGCTTCTGCTTCTTTACCTGGATCGTACCAAGTGAAAGCCCAAACAATTTTAGTTTTAATATTTGGATTAACTTTTTGAGCCGCTAAAGTAAATGAATTGATACCCCTGATAACTTCAGGAATTGGAAAAGATGCCACGTAACCAATAACATTTGATTTTGTCATAGTTCCAGCAATTGTTCCTAAGATAGTTCTACCTTCGTAGAATCTAGCTGCGTATGTTGAAACATTTGGATGTTCTCTTTTGTATCCAGTAGCATGTTCAAATTTTACATTTGGAAACTCTTTTGCAACTTTGTTAGTTGGATTCATATATCCAAAACTAGTTGTAAAGATAACATCATGACCAGAGTTAGCTAATTGTCTAAGAACCCTCTCAGCATCGGCACTTTCTGGAACACCTTCTACGTAAGTTGTTTTAAATCCGGCAGCTTCAACAGCTTTTCTACCTACATCATGCTGATATGTCCATCCATGGTCACCAGTTGGACCAATATAAACAAATGCTGCTTTAACATCTTTGGCAACTGCAGCTACAGTTAATGTAAATAATAAAACTAAAGAAGAGACGAAAGAACGAATTAAAAAT
This sequence comes from uncultured Pelagibacteraceae bacterium, assembly GCA_902590535.1. Lineage (GTDB taxonomy): Bacteria > Pseudomonadota > Alphaproteobacteria > Pelagibacterales > Pelagibacteraceae > Pelagibacter. Next base: position 50,347 of record CACIXF010000004.1, on the reverse strand, counting down.
TTATGCATAAATTTATTTCCCCTTTTGATTTTTTAATAAAATTAAATTTAGATTAAATTATCTAAAAAAAAATGATTATTTTTAAATTAATTGTCTTTATGAAAAGATTTCCCCAATGAACTAGGAGTACTTAGTCTTATTTTTCTACTATCACGAGAAATTACAACTAAAACTATTATTGTAACGATGTAAGGTAGAGCTGTTAAAAATTGCACAGGAATTCTTACTCCAATTGCTTGCATATGAAATTGGATAATTGTTAACCCACCAAAAATCATAGCACCAATTAAAATTTTAATTGGGTTCCACGTTGAGAAAACCACCAGAGCTAATGCGATCCAACCTCTTCCACCCGTCATATTTTCAATCCACTGAGGAGTATAAATCATGGATAAATATGCACCAGCAAGTCCACTCATTGCGCCTCCATAAAGTATACAAGCGTAACGAACTAACCTAACATTTATTCCTTGATTAGACGCAGACTCAGGTGAGTCTCCTACAGCTCTTAAAATTAATCCAATTTTCGTTTTTTTTAAAAAATAGCTAGTTATGAAGGGAAGGGCAAAAGCAAAATAAAAAACAATTGAATGTCCAAATAATATTGGGCCTAAAAGTGGCATTGTATCTTTTAAACCTTCAAACAAAACAGGAAACTCTTTTCCAGGAATACCTACAAAATTTTTTCCTATCATCGCAGAAATACCAATTCCAAATATGGTAAGCGCCAGACCAGTAGCAACATGATTAGTGATTAATGTTTGAGTAAGGAATGCAAAAATAGTTGAAATTAGAACTCCAGCTAGCATTGCACCAAAAACTGCAATAATTAAACTTCCTGTCACTGTCATTAGTGCGAAGCCTGATATAGCGCCAATGATCATCATTCCTTCAACACCAAGGTTTAGAACACCGGATCTTTCTGTAATAAGTTCACCACAGGACGCTAGGATCAAAGGAACAGCAGATGCCATTATTGATGCAATTATCACTCCAATAAAATTTATATCGATGATCATTTTTTTGAACCTATAAATTTAATTTTGAAAAAAAGTAAATAATCTGATGCAAGAAGAAAAAATAAAATCATTCCTTGAAAAACCTGACCAGTATATTTAGGAATTTGCATAAATATTTGAGCTGTTTCAGCACCCAAATAAGTTATTGCAACAACTAGTGATGCAAAGATGATACCAACAGGATGTAAACGACCCAAAAACGCTACAATTATAGCAGTAAAACCATAATCTGGAGAAATTTCTCTATGAAGCTGACCAATAGGTCCAGTTATTTCTCCAACTCCAGCTAAACCTGCGCAAGCACCACTTATTAAAAAAACGAGAATGATCATTTTTTTACCTTTGTATCCGGCATATTTTGCTGTCTTTAAACTAAAACCTGAAACTTTCATTTGGAACCCTAAATACGTTTTATAAAAAACAAACCAACTTATAACCACTGCAGCTAAAGCTAAAAATATTCCTGCGTGAATTCTTAGTCCTTCAAATAATAACGGAAGTTTAGCAGAGTCACTGAACTGTCTGGTTTCAGGAAAATTAAATCCCTCTGGATTGCTCCAAGGACCAACAACAAGATAGTCCAAAATTAATTTTGAAACATATACCAACATAAGACTTACTAATATTTCATTTGTATTAAAGTAAGTTTTTAAGATTGCGGGTATTGACGCATACAGCATACCACCGATTGCACCAGCTAAAATCACTATTGGAAGAATATAAAAACCTTCTTGCTCATAAAACAATAATGCAACTCCTCCTGAAACTATCGCCCCGAAAGTTAATTGCCCTTCGGCTCCAATATTCCAGTTGTTACTTTTAAAACAAAAAGATAAACCGATTGCAATTAAACAAAGAGGTGTAGCTTTTAATAATAATTCACTGAAACCATATTTATCTGCAATTGGAACTATGAAAAAAAATTTAAGAGCTTCAAATGGTTTAAAACCTAAAATAAAAAAAATCAAACCTCCTGCTACTAATGTTAGAAAAATAGCTAACACAGGTGTAAAGAAAAAAATAGCTCTTGATGGTTGATCTCGTTTTACGATTTTAATCAATTTGCCCCTCCCATTAGTATCCCAAGTTTTTCAGAGGTAACTTCTTCAGCATTCATAATTTTTGATAATTTTCCTTTATGAATTACTGAAATTTTATCACTTAATTTTAATAACTCATCAGTGTCTGTAGATATTAATATAATTGATTTATTTTGTTCATTGATTTTAATCAATGTTTCGTGAATATAATTTATTGCTCCAACATCTAGACCCCAAGTTGGATTAAAACAAATTAATAAATCTGGAGAAGTTATTAATTCTCTTCCAATAATTAATTTTTGAAGATTACCTCCGGACAAAAATTGGCTTTTTAACTCTATGTTATCTGTATTAACATTAAAATCTGAAATTATTTTTTTGGAATGTTCTTTAATTTTGTTTTCGTTTATTAATCCGTTATTAAAAAAATTTGATGATTTAAAATTGTTTAGAGCTACATTTTCAAAAATTTTCATTTGTGGAATTGCAGCCTGCTCAAGCCTATCCTCTGGAGAAAAGGCCATCAAATATTCTCTTCTTTCTTGAGGATTTAAATCTCCTATATAATTTTTATTAAATTCTATAGAGTTCTTTTCCGAAATAATTTCACCACTTAATACTTGAAATAATTCACTTTGTCCGTTTCCTGATATACCAGCAATTCCTAAACACTCCCCTCGATTAACAGAAAAATTAATATCCATTAAATTTGTTTCAAAAGGATCTTCACTTGTAAAATTAAGATTAGTTATTTTAATTAACTGATCCGATGAAGTTTTTGCTTTTTTTTTCTTAATTGTTTTTAGGTTCTGACCCACCATTTTGTTAGCAAGTGACTCAATATTTTCATTCTTTATTTCACTTACAGAAACTAACTTTCCTCTTCTCATTACAGCAACTTCATCACAAAGCTGCATAACTTCCTTTAGTTTGTGTGTAATATAAATAATTAAAATTCCTTCTTCTGAAAATTTTTTCAAAGATAAGAATAATTCACTCGTTTCTTGTTCTGTTAATACAGATGTTGGTTCATCCATAATTAAAACTTTTGGACTCCTTATTAGGCATCTTATTATTTCCACTTTCTGTTTTTGACCTGCTGATAGATTTAGAACAGGAATATCAAGATCAATTGAAAAATTATATTTTTTCATTATTGTATCAATTTTTTCTCTTAAACTTTCCCTTTCTTCATCTGAGTCTATTATTAAGTTTTCAAATACAGACAAAGTTTCAAAAAGATTAAAATGCTGGAATACCATTCCGATATCATTTTTTTTTGCATCTAATGGCGAATTGAGCTTTAGATTATTTTCATTTAAATAAATGTTACCTTCGTCAGGAATGATGACGCCTGATAGAATTTTAACTAGTGTAGATTTTCCAGCACCATTTTCTCCAAGAAGAGCATAAATTTTACCACTATTAAATTCGAGTGAAACATTGTCGTTTGCAACACACCCAGGATAAATTTTAGTTACATTTGAAATTTTAAGGTTTGTATTCATTACTTAATTTAATGGTATAGAATTTCCATCCTTATTTTCCTGATATTGATTTGATAAAGTTTGATATTTTTTTTTAATTTCGTCTAATAGTTTTAAAATATTTTCTTTTTTTGAAGTGGGTAAATTTTCAATAAGTAAGTTTATATTTTGACTTTTCCAGTAAGAATTTTCTTTATTATATTCTCCATCATTAATTTTAAATACTTCTTTGAGTATATTTAAATCGTGTGGAATATAAAATTCCTCATTTGTGGCAGTATAAGGAAACAAATAATAAAAATTATCAAATCCAGAAAATGTGATTGCACTCAAACACATACTACAGGGCTCGTGTGAACTTAAGAACATGCAATCTTTTTCTTTTGGTCTTGTATTTGCATCTAATTCATAAAATTTTTTGAGAGTATGCATTTCTCCATGCCACAATGGATTTTCAATTTCATTGTTTGTTTCTGCAACTACAAGAGATAAATCTTCTTTTTTAATTATTGCGGCACCAAATATTTTACTACCTTTAGCAACACCTTTTTCAGTTAAGGGTAAAACCTCTTTTGAAAATATATTTAGTATCTTTTCTATGGCTTTTTCATTCATATGCTTGAACCATCAAATAAAGAACACAATTGTTACTATAATTAAACTTAAAAGTAATAAGAAATAAATTATTTATACAACTTAAAAGTTAATAATTTATTTAACAAAAAATGTTAATTTAAACTTATGTCAAAACTTAAATCAGCAATAAGTCTTGTAATTGTATTAATTTTTTTTTCAGGGTGCCAAACCGTTAAAGATAAAACAGATGCTATTGTTGAAAAGGAAAATGAAAAATTAAGTAAATTTCTTGGAAAATCAGCTAGTGAACTTCAGATGGAGCTTGGAAAACCAGACGAAGACTTTAAAAATGCTAAAGGCAATTTCGAGTTTGTTTATAATAGCAAAAAATACCTTGTTCCATGTGAACGTAGGTTTGAAATAAATTCAGAAAATATAGTTGTGGGTTTTGTTTCAAACGGTTGCTTTTAAAATTTATTAATTAAAATAAATCTGCTCATTATAGGTTTTTTTCACTATCTAAAGTAGAGTTCTTCTAAACTAGTCATTTTTTTTATGTTAATTCAAAGCCAATAATGTAACGTCAATTTAGTTAACGACGGAGGTTATATGGCTTCAAGAAAAACAAAAGCGGGCTCTACAAACAGTCCGGATAAAAAACTTCCATTAAATAAATCCATACCTTTGGGAATTCAGCACGTACTAGCAATGTTTGCTGGTAATATAACGGTTCCTATTATTGTGGCTGGAGTTTTTGGTCAAACGCCTGAACAAAAAATATTTTTGATTCAAATGGCTTTGTTTGTTGCGGGAGTTGCAACAATTATCCAAACTGTTGGATATAAAGAAATTGGTGCAAGACTTCCTATTGTTCAAGGAACAAGTTTTGCATTTATACCAATCATGCTACCATTTAAAGCAGCAGGATTAGGTGCGGTATTTACAGCTGCGTTCATTGGAGGAATTTTTCAAATTTTTATTGGAAAAGTTTTAAAACCAATAAGGCATCTATTTCCACCATTAGTCACTGGTATAGTTGTATTAATGATCGGATTTAGTTTGCTTAAAGTTGGTTTTATGTATGCTGGTGGAGGTGGATGGTTAATGAACAATAAACCTGAAATCTTTGCAAATGCAAATCATTTAACAGTTGCCGCTTCAGTGTTCATAGTTGCTATCTTTTTCAATCTTAGAGGAAAAGGAATGGCTTCTGCAGCCTCAATTTTAATTGGAATAGTAGCTGGCTTCATAGTTGCAGCAGCACTAGGAATGGTTAACTATGGCAAAATTGCATCTGCAGCATGGTTTGCATTTCCAATGCCACTTCAATATGGAATTGATTTTGTACCTGGCGCAATAATTCTAATGTTGTTTATGTCAGTTGTTACAACAATTGAAACAATTGGAGACATAAGTGCTACGACAATGGGTGGTGCTAAACGAGAAGCAACGGATAAAGAAATATCAGGTGGAATTATGGCAGATGGTGTTGGTACTGCATTTGGTGCAATATTTAATGCGATGCCAAATACATCCTATTCACAAAATGCTGGACTAGTTGCGTTTACAGGTGTGGTAAGTAGGCACGTTGGAACTATTGCAGGAATAGCCTTGGTTCTAATGGGATTATTTCCAAAATTAGGTGGAATAATCGCTGCAATGCCAGAGTCTGTGATTGGTGGAGCAGCAATCATTATGTTTGGTATGATTGTAGCTGCTGGTATTAAATTGATTTCAAGGGCAGAAATGGATCAAAGAAATTTATTAATCTTAGCTCTTTCTTTGTCTTTTGGAATTGGGATGTCATTGTTACCAGACTTTGTGAAAAATATTCCAGATTTTGGAATAAGTTTAAAACTACTATTAACAACTGGACTTATACCTGCTGGATTACTAGCATTTTTTTTAAATGCTATAATGGCAAAGAAATAATTAATTTAAACTTGTGGGGAGAAATCCCCACAAGCAAGGTTTAAGACTTATTTAATTTCAATAAGCTTCTTTTTTTTATGTTCTGGAATTATTCTTTCACAAGATATTGTTAAAAGACCATCTTTAAGCTCAGCACCATTAACTTTTACATCATCAGCTATAGTGAATGATCTTGCAAATTGTCTTTGAGAAATACCTTTATGAATAATTTCTCCATTAACATCACTGTCCTCAGACTTATTAACTTGTTTTGTTCTTACGGTTAATAAATTGTCCTCGAATTCAACCTCAACGTCTTTTTTGCTAAAGCCAGCCAATGCTACTTCAATTGCATAGTTGTCTTTACCTGTCTTTCGGATGTTGTAAGGTGGATAATTTGACTGCATCGTCAAATTGCTATTTCCCAACATACTTTCGAATTGGTCAAACATATCATCAAAACCAATTGAAAAAGGTCTAAGTGAGTTAAATATAGATAGATCCTTACTTGTCATAATATCCTCCTTTGTTAAGCAAGTTTATTTATGTAAGCCCCATTAGGCGACTTACTGGATTTATATGGGAATTAATTTGTTTTTTTCAAGATTTAAAATGTACTAAATTTTTTTAGAAATCTTTAATGCAAATGCATAGTCAATAGCAATTTCTTCTATTGCTCCATCTCTTCCAGATTTTCCACCATGACCAGCATTCATTTCGGTTTTTAAAAGAAGTAAATTATTATCTGTTTTATAGTCTCTAAGTTTTGCTGTGAACTTTGCAGGTTCATCAAATAAAACTCTATTATCACTTAAACTTGTTGTAATAAAAATATGTGGATAATCCATTTTTTTAATATTGTTGTAGGGTGCATATGAAAAAATATAATCAAAGTGTTCTTTATTCTCTTTTGCATTTCCAAATTCGTCAAATTCTCCAACAGTTAAAGGTAAAGAATGATCTAGATTTGTTGTTAAAGAATCTACAAAAGGAACAGCCATAATAATTCCTAAAAATAATTCAGGAGATTGATTGACAACAGCTCCCATCAATAATCCTCCAGCTGATCCACCCATTCCAATAATATTTCCTTTTGACGTATAATTCTTTTCGATCAAATATTTTGCTGCGTAAATATAATCTTCAAAAGTGTTTTTTTTGTTTGTTAATTTTCCCTCTTTCCACCATTTCATACCTTTCTCCATACCACCTCTGATATGAGCTGTGGCCCAAATTATATCTCTATTTATAAGACTTAGTCTTGTAGAAGAAAAACTTGGGGACATAGAATTTCCATAAGACCCATATCCATACAATAAAACATTTGCAGACCCATCAATTTTTGTTTTTTTGTGTCTAGTAATTGTTAATGGAACCATTCTTCCGTCATGAGATTTAAACTCAACTCTCTCAACAATATAGTCATCTTTATTATGACCAGATGGGATCTCTTGTTCTTTAACAAGTTCTTTAGATTTTGTTGCTAAATTATATTTAAATACTCTAGAAGGAGTTTTAGGTGATGAATATCCTAAATGAACTTCATCAGTATTTCTATCTTTTTGAGTTAAGCTTACTCCTGGAACATAAACAGTTTCATCAGAAAAAATTAATTCTTCTTCTATATTAGTAGAAATATTTTTGACAAATAATTTATCTAGTGCATCTGATGTTTCACCACGAATAATCCAATTTTTAAGGAATGTTAATCCACCAATTAAAACTTCATCTTTTGCTGGAATATATGTTTGCCAATTTTGATTTTCTAAATTGTCACAAATATCAATTTTAAAGTCTTCAGAATTTTTATTTGTATGATTATAAAATTTACCTTCCCATGAATTAACAGAATACAAAACACCTCTTTCTCTTTTAATAATAAGTTTTGGAGATGGATTTAATTCATCTGATTTAAAGTAATATTGCTCTGAAGTATTATGGTCAGAAGTATTTATGAAATAATATTTTTCATCTGAGCTTTTTCCAATTCCCACTGTAAAAGCTTCACTATTCTCCTCAAATATTAACTCATCCTCATTATCAAAATCTCCTATTTTGTGTCTATATATTGTTCTTGCCCTATGATTTTCATCAAGTTTAGAATAAAAAATATATTTATCATCCAAACTAAATGTTATTCCCCCTGATGTTTCTGTGATTTCTTTTGAAATAATTTTGTTTGTTTTTATATCTCTTAAATAAATTGTGTAATACTCAGAACCTTTGAGATCTAAAGAGTATCCTAGATATTTATCATTATTACTTACTTCTAAATCTCCAACTCCAAAATATTCAGTTTTGAGTTTTTCTTTTTCCTTATCTCCATTCCATATTTCTTCTATATTTTCTGAACCAATTTTTTTTCTAAGTTTTATAGAATAGTTTCCTGTTGCTGTAGTTTTTGTCCAATACTCATATGTATGATCTTTATAAGGTAAAGACTCATCATCTAATTTTATTCTACCTTTAATTTCATCAAACAATTTTTTTTGAATATCTTTAGTATCTTTTAGGTGATAATCGGTGTATGCGTTTTCTTCTTCTAAATATTTTTTAACTTCCGAGTCTAGTTTTGATTTATCTTTTAGAACTTCTAAAATATTTTTTTGATGTATCCAGCTGTAATTATCCTCCCACTCTATATTGTGACAAGATTTTGTCTCTAGTTTTTTTTTAAGTTGTGGTACTTTCATTTTTATAGGAAATATATGAATATTATAATTTATACAGTATTAATTTTAGCAGGTTTATATTTTTTACTAAGATTTTTAACTGGAGTTGCATCAAAAAAAATATCCAGGGGTTTAAGAATTTTATTATTTCTAATATTGGCTGTTTTTGCAATATTATTTGCAATAGGGGGAAAAGTTTTATTAACTCTACCTTTCACACTTGCAAGTTTAGCGCTTTTAAAATTAAAGGGTCTTTCCATTTTTCAATTAATTTCTCTGTATAGATTAATTCAAACTTTAAGAAATTCTGGAAGGTTTTCTTTTAACAATCAAAATCCCTCTAATTTAAGCACTATGTCAACCCAAGAGGCATATAGAATTTTAAATTTAAATCCTTCTAAAAGTTTAACAAAAGAGGAAGTAAATAAAGCATACATTAAAATCCAAAAAAAAATACATCCAGATATTTCTCCAGAAACATCAAGACTGTCTTCCCTGGTGAATGAAGCAAAAGAAATTGTTTTAAGAGATATAGGTTAATTTATTTAATCTTTACTAAATTTAATTTTTATATAAATTTTAAGTATGAATAATATTAAAGGAATATACGCTGCATCAATGTCAATATTAAATGAAAATTTGACATTAAATATTGGTAAAACAATAGAGCATGCAGAGATGGTTATTGACAATGGATGTCATGGAGCTGCAATTTTTGGAAGTACTGGGCAGGCACAACTTATTCCTATTTCAGAAAAAATTAATTTATTAAATAAACTTGCTACAAATAAATACAAAGATAAATATTTAATTGGAACTGGCCTTAATTCATTAGGAGATACAATAAATCTAATGAGAGTAGCCAAATCATTAAATTTTGAAAAATTCTTAATTATGCCTCCTGCTTATTATTTATATGGAGACAGTGAAGTAATCGATTTTTATAGCAAAATTGTTGAGGCAATTCCTGAAAGTAAAATTATCCTTTATAATTTTGAAAAATTATGTGGATATAAATTTAGTGTAGAATGTGTCAAAGAACTTGTAAAAAGATTTCCAAATCAAATAGTTGGAGTAAAAGATAGTTCTTATAATCTTTTTGAGAATTTAAAGTTAGACAATTTTTCTGTTATGCCTGGCTCTGAATCAAAGTTACTAAAAGGACTTGAGCTAGGATGCTCTGGCATAATTACAGCTACATGCAATGCTACAGCAGGACTAGCAAGAAAAGTTTATGATGATTTTAGCAAAGGTATACCCCAAACAGTTAATGAAAAACTTTGTGAAGTAAGAGGGGAGTTTGAAAAGTATAATCTTATCTCTGGGCTTCATACTTTTTATAAAAAAAAGGAAAGTATATACGAAAATTTATTACCTCCGTTAAGAGTTTTAAATTCTAAAAGTGAAAAAGAACTTATTAACAATTTAGAAAAACTTAACTTTTCAATTAAATCTTTAATGGCAGCATAAAATGCAATTAGCAAGATTCTTAAACAGTGTTTTTAAAAAAGATGGATTTATATTAGTTGATGCTAATTCTAAAAATTATATTATTGGAAATCCTAAAAGTGACAATCCTATTAAAGTTAAAATTTTAAACAAAAATCTTCATTATAAGCTGTTATTTCATCCTGATCTTTATTTTGGAGAAGCTTATACGGATGGTGAGATAGTCATTGAAAATGGAAGTCTTACTGATTTTCTAGATTTATCATTAATGAATTTTGGAAGAGGGGATTTAAATTTTTTCAGTTATTTAATCAATAGATTGAGGGGTTCTTATAGATATTTAACTAATTTCAATTTTATTAAAAAATCAAAAATGAATGTTTCGCATCACTACGATATCTCAGATGATCTTTATGACTTGTTTCTAGATCCTAAAAGACAATACTCTTGTGCTTATTTTAAAAGCGAGACCGATAGTTTAGAAACTGCACAAAACAACAAAATTCAACATATAATTAAAAAATTAAATATAAAACCAAATCAAAAGGTTTTAGATATAGGATGTGGATGGGGTTCACTAGCAATAGATATTGCTAAAAGCGCAAATTGTGAAGTTACAGGAATAACACTCTCAGAAAACCAATTTAATTATTGCAAAAAAAAAGCGAAAGAACTTAATTTAGAAAATCAATTAAATTTTAAATTAATGGATTATCGAGAACTTAATGAAAAGTTTGACAGAATAGTTAGTGTTGGGATGTTTGAACATGTTGGTAGAAAATTTTATAAAAAATTTTTTTCACAAGTTGAAAAATTATTAAAAGATGATGGAGTATCTTTAATTCATACTATTGGATCTGTAAATCCTCCAAGGGACCCACACCCTTGGATTACTAAGTATATATTTCCAGGTGGTTACACTCCAAGCTTGAGTGAAGTTACAACACCAATAGAAAAAGCAGGTTTAATCGTTGCAGATATTGAGGTTTTGAGGATGCATTATTCGCATACCCTAAGACATTGGAAAGAAAATTGCCTTAGAAATAAAGAGAAAATAATTCAAATGTTTGACGAAAGATTTTTTAGAATGTGGGAATTTTATCTTGCTGGTTGTGAGATGGCATTTAAATGGGGTGATCAAGTTGTATATCAATTTCAATTAACAAAAGATTATTCATCAACTCCAGTTACAAGAGACTATATTTATCAATAAATTATTGATAGATATTAATTTCCTTAAAATGAAAAAAAAGAAAAAAAAGTTAAAAAAAAACGTTTCTAAAACCAAAAATAAACTAAAAACTAAAAAAACTTTTAAAAAATCAAAAAAAAGAAATGTAAAAAAAACAAAAGTAAAACGAAAAAAAACTCCAAAAAAAAGTAAAATAAAAAAAACAAAAAAAGTAATAAAAAAATTTAAATCAATTAAACAAAAGCAAACAGGTTTTCTTTTAAAGTTTATTAATTTTCAAAATTCTTTAAAACCCGAAATAAAGTTTAAAATAAATTTAGGTTTTGAAAAATATATTCAAGCATTTTTTGATAAAATAGCAGATACAATTTCTCAATACAGAGTGCTTAAAAAGGTTGAAGTAAGAAGGTTAAAATTAGAAAAACAAGAAAAAGAGAGATTAGAAAAGATTGAAATTGCAAAAGAAAAACAAAAAGAGGCTGAATTAAAGGTCAAATTAAAAGAACAGGCTCTAAAAGATGAAATTAGGTTAGAAAAACAAAGAACAAAAGAAATAAAATTATTTTTAAGAAAAGAACAAGCTCTTTTAAGAATTGAACAAGCAGAAAAACAAAAGCAATTTTTACAACAATTAAAATTAGATAAGCAAATTGAAAAATTTAGAGTTAGAGAAGTAAAAGAATTAGAAAAATTAGAAAAAATTTCCTTAAGAGAAAAGAGAGAGGATTATACTGGCTTACAACAAAGAATAGAAAAATTAAAAGAAAAATATCGAATTATTAGAGATCAAAAAATTAGGGAAAGAGTAGAGGCTTTAGGAGTAAAAATTCAAGGAGACGAAGATAGAGAAACACTTCTACAAAAAGAAAAAGAATATACCTTAGCTAGACAAAAAATTGAGTTTGCTCTCGAAAGTTTTTACAGAAGTGCTAGCAGTTTAGTGTTTCAATTAAACAAAAGACACATAACAAGGCATATGTCTATCTTTAGATGTATAGACAGAAGGTTTGAAACAGGAGAAATATTTGTTAAATGGGATGAAGCTTTAGATGATGAATGGCTTTTATTAATTTATATAAAAAATAATTCACCAGATGAAGGAATAGTTATTGAAGATAAAACAAATCCTGAAAAAAATATATCTCACGAGTTTAAAAATAATGAAATATTTAAGGCCTCAGATACTATGGTTGATGCGCTCACTCAATTAATCTCAAGAAAAAGAGCCAAAAATATCAATTAAATTATCTTACATAATTAAGTATCATTAAGAATGTTATTTTCTTCAATACTAATGATTATTTTGTATCTAATATTAAAATATGTTCTTGCGTGGATAAGGTATTTTAATAGCCTCGATTCTAGATTGGGCCAATCTACATGGCGATGGAGTTATGATTATCCTGTAGTTGGTGAAAGAGATATTTCGGATTTAGATGATAAAATTTTTGTAAGATTGAGGAGAAAAAGAAATAGAGTTATAACTCTCATGTATTCAATATTATTGATAATGTTCTTGCTATCTATGTCTTTGTTAAGTGAATTTTTAATATATTTCTTAACTTAGTTTTTAAGTTGTTTTTTATTTTTTAAATATAAAAAAAAAGCAATCATTTCGTAACCATATTTAAAGATTGTGAAAATTATTGGGAGTTTAAAAAATTTATACAAAAATTTATATTTAGGAATTTTTTTCCAAACATAAAGAAATGCCTCTGCGCCCTGAATAATTTTACCATTTTCTTTAATATGTAGTCTTCTTAATAATTCTTTATCATTTCTTGAAGTTTCTTTTTCAGCATCTGAATTATTAGTTATATCTATCCAGTCAATATCTTTGATATTTTCTTTTTTATATAAGTTAATTTCCGATCTACAAATTTTACAAGAATTATTAAAATACACTTTCATTTAATAATTATTAACTTTTAGTAAGAAATTGTACATGCGTAAAATGATCAGTTGAAAATTATCAACAAACTACTATTTAAGATGGATGAGTAATTTCTTTAATAAATCTGATTTAACAAGACAAGATGCAGATAAAATAGTATCCGAAACACTAAATAATTGTGATGATGGTGAGCTCTATTTAGAGGAGTCTAAATCAGAGTCAATCTTGTTAGATGATAATAAAATAAAAAGCTCAAATTATAGTTCAGATTTAGGATTTGGTTTTAGGGCCATCTCAAACGAGGTTGTTGCTTATTCATATTCAAATGAAATCTCAAAAGATTCACTAAAAAATTCCTCAGAAAATCTTAAATCAACTCTGAAATCAATTAAAGGGACATATAATCATGAAATTCCAAAATCTAATAAAAAATTTTATGAAGATATTAATCCAATTGAACAAAAAACTTTAGATTCAAAATTAGAAGTCTTAAATAAAGTGAATGATTTTTTAAGAAAAAAAGATGAGTCTGTAAAACAAGTGACTGCTAGTTTTGCTGGTGAGCAAAAATCAATAGAGATTATTCGATCAGGTGGAGAGGCGCTTACTGATGTACGTCCATTAATTAGATTTAACGTTTCTGTGATGTTGGAAAAAAATGGAAGAAAAGAAACAGGTGTATATGGAATTGGTGGCAGACAATCTTATGATGATTATTTAAAAAATGATAATTGGAAAAATGTTTGTGAAGAGGCTTTTAGAATTGCATCAGTAAATCTAGAAAGTAAACCAGCACCTGCTGGTGAGATGAAAGTGGTTTTAGGACCTGGTTGGCCAGCTATTTTAATTCATGAAGCAATTGGTCATGGTCTTGAAGGAGATTTTAATCGGAAAAAAACATCAGCATTTCATGACCTTATGGGAGAAAAAGTTGCAAGTGAGGGAGTAACAATTATTGATGATGGTACGATAGATAATAGAAGAGGTAGTTTAACTATTGATGATGAGGGAACGCCAACTGAGCGAACAGTTTTAATTGAAAACGGTATTCTTAAAAATTTTATGCAAGACAGGCACAATGCGAGATTAATGAATACAAGATCTACTGGTTCTGGAAGAAGAGAAAATTATAGACATATTGTTTTACCAAGAATGAGGAACACAATGATGTTAAGTGGCAATCAAACTCAAGATGAAATGGTCAAATCTGTTGATAAAGGGATTTTCGCAGTAAGTTTTGGAGGTGGCCAAGTAGATATTACATCTGGAAAATTTGTTTTTAATTGCACTGAAGCCTATGAAATAAATAACGGTAAAATTGGATCTCCAATTAAGGGAGCAACATTAATAGGTGATGGTCCATCAATACTTAAAGAAGTATCGATGGTAGGAAACGATATGATGTTAGATCCGGGCATTGGAACTTGTGGTAAAGCTGGACAAGGAGTTCCTGTGGGAGTTGCTCAACCTTCAATTTTAATTGATAAAATGACAGTTGGTGGAACAAAACTTTAAGTATTATGGTAAAGGATCAAGAATTTCTAAAATCTAAAGCTTCATATTGTTTAGATTTAGCAAAAAAAATTGGAGCAACTGATGCAAGTGTTACAGTTGGTCACTCAATTTCAGAAACAGTTAATTTTAGAAATAAATCTCTAGAAGCCTCAGATAGATCAGATGGATTGGCATTAAGTATAGAAACTTATTTAGGTAAAAGAAGATCATCAATTTCATCATCAAATTTACTAGATGAAAATATAAAAACTTTAATTGAAAAGTGCTTTGAAACTACAAAAATTACACCAGAGGATGAATTTAATTCTTTGCCAGATAAAAATTTATTAGCTAAACAAATTAGTAGCCTTAATTTGTATGATGAAACAAGATTTGAAAATGATAAAAAAATCAAATACTTAAAAGATTTAGAGGAAACCGCTTCATTAGATAATCAAATCATAAATACAGAATCTAGTTTCACTGAAAATAAATCAAATTTTATATTAGCTAATAGTGACGGTTTTTGTGACGGTTATAAAACCTCTTCTTTTGCTGCTTCATGTGTAACAGTCGCAAAAGATGAAAATAGCATGGAAAGAGACTATGAATTTTCTAGCAAACGTCATTTGTCTGATATTAAGCAAGCAACAGATCTCGGATATAAAGCTGCCAAGCAAACTATTAGAAAATTGAGTCCTAAAAAAATTGGAAGTGAAAAAATTAGCATAATTTTTGATAAAAGAATCTCAAAGGGAATGTTAAGCGCTTTTGCAAGTGCAATATCTTCCTCTGCAATTGCAAGAGGTACTTCATTTTTAAAGGATAAAATTGATCAAAAGGTTTTTGCTAATTCGGTAAATGTAATTGATAAACCAGACATAATTAAAGGAATGGGTTCCCAAAATTTTGATTCAGAGGGTGTAAACTCAAATACATTACAACTTATACAGGATGGAGTACTTAAAAATTATCTTGTGGATACATACAATGGAAAAAAATTAAATTTAAAATCAAATGGAAGAAGTAGTGGAACTACTAATCTATATTTTGAAAATGGAAATATAAGTTACGAGGATCTTCTAAAAAAAAATTCAAAAAGTCTTTATATTACCGAAACTATTGGTCACGGATCTAATCTTGTAACAGGAGATTATTCAGTAGGAGCTACTGGTTTTTTGGTTGAAGACGGAGAATTTAAATATCCTGTAAATGAAATCACAATTGCTGGTAATTTTAAGGAAATGTTTAAAAATATAATTTTAGCTAATGATTTAGAATTCGAATATTCAGTCAACTCACCAACTATGATGATAGAAGGTATGACTGTTGCAGGAAAATGAGCGGTTACTGTGTCATTGGCTCTGGAATTTCAGGAGCAACAATAGCTAATTTGTTAAGTAAAAAAAATTCTGTACACATTTATGACAAAGCTCGGGGTCCAGGTGGTAGATCTTCTTTTAAAAGATTAAAGAAGTCAAAAGGATTTGACCATGGAGCACAATATATTTCTCCAAACTCAATTCAATTTAAAAAATTTATAAAAAATTTACTTAAAAAAAAAATTCTAAAAAAATGGACTGGCAAACATATTTTTTTAAACAAATTAAAAAAAGAAAATAAAAATCATGTAAAAATAATTGGCTGCAAAGGCAACAACGATATTAGCAAACATTTAATAAAGAATATAAATTGTAATTTTCAAAGCGAGTTAGAGAAGATTAAATTTATTAAAAATAAATGGAAATTAGATTTTAAGAACAACCAAATAAAATATTATGATAAATTAATATTAACTTGTCCATTTCCACAATTAAAAAAATTATCAAAAAAATATATAAAAGATACGTTCATAAAACAAAAAATTAAAATGGATGCAAATATTACAGTTATGATCGAAATTAAAAAAACAAATAAAAACATATCAAGTTATCTGTTCAACGATAAAATTTTAGGATGGGCAGCTAAAGAAAATAGTAAAAAAAGATTTAAAAGTAATAATGATTTATGGACTTTACAAAGTACAAACATATGGGCAAATAAAAAAATAAATAAAAATAAAGAAAATAAAGAAAAAAACTCAAAGATTTTAATTGATCAATTTTTTAAACTTACTGGAATTAAAAAAACAAAAATATTAACTTCATTAAATCATGGTTGGAAATATTCTTCAAATTCTAGATCCTTAAAAGTTAAAAGTTATTGGGATAGTAAATTAAATTTAGGTGTGTGTGCAGATTGGTTTGTAGGTCCTAGAGTAGAGGCTGGATGGATAAGTGCAAATGATCTTTATAATAAAATAAATAAATAATTTTATTCAAGATTTTTTAAACGATATTCCCAATCTCCCATTCTTTTATATGTAACTTTGACAATAACCGAGGTTTTTTTATCAAGCCAAATATCAAAATTTAATTTTTTATCTTCAGGAATAGACATATCTTTAGATGTAAGTTTGAAATGATCTGTTTCGTATTGTTTTCCATTAATTGAAATATTTTCCTTGCCAATAAAAGTAACTATTTGTTCTTTTATACTTCCAGAAATAGGACTTATTTGACTTTCTGCTTGTAAAATTTTATGACTCCACCAATTTCCAATAATATTTTTAATAGAAGCTTCACCTGAATATGAAGATCCTTTGATATCAAACTTTTTATTATTTTTATCTAATTTTAAGTTTACAAATTTCCCTTTTTTATTTTGAAGTGTCTTTGATTGAAAAGATATTAAATTATCTTTTAAATAAATTTCTTCCCCATATCCTTCTACTTTAAATATTGTTGCAGATAGTAATTTTACCTCAAATTTATATTGGTTTTTTACTATCGTTTTTTCACCATCTCTTTTGAAAAAATAATTGTTATAACCAATTACTTCATCATTTCTTAAGATCTCCATTTCTATTTTGTCAAATTTGTTATAATGACCAATATGAGCTAAAGAAATTGATGAGAAAAATATAACAAGCAAAATAAAAATAAACTTTTTCATTTGCTAGTTACAATATTAGAATTATTCATTAATTGATATAGCTTATTACAATTATGTTTTTAAAAATAAAAAAAATTCCAAAAGTAAAATGGAGCTCAGAAAAACCATTTAATTTTAAACCAAAGTTTTCTACATTTTTTTTCTTATGTTTTGGTTTGTCTTTATTTGGATTGGGTGAGGGATTGTTAATTGTTTCATTCACAGGAGCCTCTCCTTGGAGTGTTTTAGCCCAAGGTATTTCCTTAAATGTTAATTTAAGTATTGGAACTATCACATTATTAATAAGTTTCGCTGTTTTAATTTTATGGATGCCTCTTGGGCAAAAACCAGGGATGGGTACAATATTTAATGCTCTGATAATTGCAATTATGATTGATCTTTGTATCAAGTATGTTCCAACACCTTCAAATTATATTCATCAATTATTATTAGCTGTAATTTCTGTTATCATGGTTGGAATAGGTGGGGGTATTTACTTAGTATCAAATTTAGGAGCCGGTCCTAGAGATGGACTAATGATAGGATTACAAAAATTAACTAATTTTCCTATAGCTGCAGTAAGAGGAACAATGGAAATTTCAGTTGTTAGTATTGGATGGTACTTAGGAGGAACGGTAGGGATTGGAACTTTACTATTTGCATTTGGCATAGGCCCTTGCGTTGCTTTAGGACTTTATTTAGTTGATAAAATTTTTGATTAGGCTGCTGCTATAGCTTTTTCACTTTTCTTTCTTTCATGTGGATCTAAAATAGCTTTTCGTAATCTACATGAATCAGGAGTAATTTCTAATGCCTCATCAGTATTAAGCATACTTAATTGTTCAGCAATAGACATTGTTCTGACGGGTGTAAGTACAACATTTTCATCAGTACCTTGAGTTCTCATATTTGTTAATTTTTTACCTTTCATAACGTTGATTATCATGTCACCTGGTTTAGGTGAAAGACCAACAATCATTCCAGGATAAACAGCATCATTATGGGTTACAAACATTTCTCCTCTTGCTTGTAGGTTAAATATTGCGAATGCAACAGCTTTTCCTTGTTCCATTGAGATTAATGCTCCATTTCTTCTACCTTCCATTTCTCCTTCAAAAGGACCATAGCTATGAAATATTCTATTTATGACACCATTTCCTTTTGTAAGTGTAAGAAATCTACTTGTGTACCCCATTAAGCCTCTTGTAGGTGCATGAAAAATTAATCTTTTTTTATTAGTTCCAGTATCTTTTAATTCTATTAGTTTCCCTTTTCTTCTATTCATTGAATCAATTACTTTTGAAGAATGTTCTTCATCAAGGTCCATAGTAATTTCTTCAATTGGCTCAAGTTTATTTTCACTTTCATCAGTTTTATATAATACTTTAGGAGGACTAACTGTCATTTCAAAACCTTCTCTTCTCATTTGAGTTAAAAGAATTTCTAACATCAGCTCACCCCTACCACTTACTACAAAAGAGTCTTTTCCTTCGTTTTCTGAAAATGTAATACCAACATTATTTTGAGCTTCTTGAACTAATCTATCTCTTATTTGCGTACTGGTAAGTTTTTTACCTTCAGTTCCAGCTAAAGGTGAAGTATTTACAGTGATTGTAATTGACATTGTAGGAGGATCTATCGGAGTAGCATGGATAGGCTCGTTTACCTCTAGGTCACATATGGTATCAGCAACATTTGCTTTTTCTAATCCAGCAACAACTACAATATCTCCAGCTTCCCCAACATCTATTGGAACTTTTTTTGTTCCTTCATATCTAAAAATTTTTGTTAATTTTCCTTCATCAACTTTTTCACCATTTAAATTGATTGCTTTTATAGATTGATTAGCTTTCGCGGTCCCTTGTGTAATTCTTCCAACTAAACTTCTTCCTAAAAAACTATCTGCATAAAGTAGCGTTGACAACATTGCAAAAGGTTTGGTTTTATCAAGTTCAGCAGGTTTTACATGATTAACAATTAAATCTAACAAAGGATTTAAATTTTCTCTTGGACCATCAACTTCATGATCTGCCCAACCAGATCTTCCACTTGCATACAGAACTGGGAAATCTAATTGTTCTTCATTTGCATCTAAGCTAACAAATAAATCAAATGTTTCATCTAAAACTTCATTAGCTCTTTGATCAGCTTTATCTAATTTATTAATAACAACAATTGGTTTTAATCCTTGTTTAAGTGCTTTTGATAATACAAATTTTGTTTGAGGCATGACACCTTCTGCAGAATCAATTAGTAAAAGTGCTCCGTCTGCCATACTTAAAACCCTTTCAACTTCAGCAGCGAAATCTCTATGGCCTGGTGTATCGATAATATTTATTCTTGAATTGTTCCAATTAATTGAAGCAGGTTTAGCCAAAATTGTAATTCCTCTTTCTTTTTCAAGCTCACCGGAGTCCATTAATCTTTCATCAACAACTTCATTTTCTCTAAATGAACCACTCTGTTTCATTAAATTATCAATTAGAGTAGTTTTGCCATGGTCAACATGGGCTATGATTGTGATGTTTCTGATATTATTACTCATAAATTCTGGCTCTTATACATATTTAAAAGGATATTAAAACTCAAAAAAACTCATAACTGGCTTGAATAATTTTCAAAATTCAGAATTAATTTGTCTTTTTTTGCTTATCTTTTTTAAGTTTCCTTTTTTCTTTAAAGCTCAATTTAGGTTTTTTTTTAACACTAGAGTCTTTAAATGATTTACCACTATATCTTTTTGACATGAATTAAATTTCAGATAAAAAAAAGGCCATCTTAAGATGACCTTTTAAATTTTATTTTAGAAAATGAGGGATTACATTCCCATTCCACCCATTCCACCCATGCCGCCCATACCACCAGGCATACCACCTGGCATCGCGCCAGCAGCATCTTTTTCCTCTGGTTTGTCAGCAATCATTGCTTCTGTAGTTACTAATAATCCTGCAATTGAAGCAGCATCTTGTAGAGCAGTTCTTACAACTTTTACTGGGTCTATGATACCTTTTGCAAACATATCACAATACTCTTCACTTTGAGCATCGTACCCGTGAGTCTTTTTCTTTTGCTCTAACAACTTACCAACTACTACTGATCCATCTACACCAGCATTTTTAGTAATTTGTCTAATTGGAGACTCTAATGCTTTTCTCACAAGGTCAACACCTGCTTTTTGGTCATCACCTTTTGCTTTAACTTTATCAAGTTCTTGAGCAGCATAAAGAAGTGCACAACCACCACCTGTAACAATACCTTCTTCAACAGCGGCTCTAGTAGCATTTAAAGCATCTTCAACTCTGTCTTTTCTTTCTTTGACTTCTACTTCAGTTGCACCACCAACTTTGATTACTGCAACTCCGCCAGCTAACTTAGCTAGTCTTTCTTGAAGTTTTTCTCTATCATAATCAGAAGTAGTTTCTTCAACTTGTTGTTTGATAGAAGCACATCTCGCTTCAATATCAGATTTTTTACCACTTCCATTAACAATAGTACTATTGTCTTTATCAACTTTTATTTTTTTACAAGATCCAAGATCATCAAGTTTAACATTTTCAAGTTTGATACCTAAATCTTCTGATATAACCTGACCACCTGTTAAAATAGCGATATCCTCAAGCATAGCTTTTCTTCTATCACCAAAACCTGGAGCTTTAACAGCCACAACTTTTAAACCACCTCTTAGTTTGTTTACAACTAAAGTTGCCAAAGCTTCTCCCTCAACATCTTCAGAAATAATCATAAGCGGTCTGCCAGCTTGAACAACAGCTTCCAAAAGAGGAACCATTGGCTGTAAATTAGTTAATTTCTTTTCATGTAATAAAATAAAAGGATTATCTAATTCCGTAGTCATCTTATCGCTATTAGTGATAAAATATGGTGACAGATATCCTCTATCAAACTGCATACCCTCAACTACATCTAATTCTGTTTCAATACCTTTATTTTCTTCAACAGTAATTACCCCTTCATTTCCAACTTTTTGCATTGCTTTTGCAATCATGGTTCCAATTTCTTTATCACCATTTGCAGAAATTGTACCAACTTGAGCTATCTCATCGCTATCTTTTACTTTTTTTGCAGATGCAACAAGACTTTCTTTTACTGTATCTACAGCTGCATCAATTCCTCTTTTTACATCCATAGGATTCATGCCAGCTGTAACATATTTTACACCTTCTTTTACAATTGCTTGCGCAAGTATAGTTGCTGTAGTAGTTCCATCACCAGCTTCATCGTTAGTTTTGCTAGCAACCTCTTTAACCATTTGAGCACCCATATTTTCAAACTTATCTTCAAGGTCTATTTCTTTGGCTACAGAAACACCATCTTTAGTAATTCTAGGTGCACCATAAGATTTATCCATTACGACATTTCTTCCTTTTGGTCCTAAAGTTACTTTAACAGTGTCAGCCAAGATATTTACACCTCTAATCATTGCTGCTCTTGCTTCAGCATCAAATTTAACAACTTTTGCCATTATATTTCTCCTTTAAATAAATTAAGTTACTTACCTGAAATACCCATAATGTCAGACTCCTTCATTATGCTATATTCTTTACCATTAATTTTGACTTCAGTTCCTGACCATTTGCCAAATAAAACTTTATCACCAACTTTAACATCCATTGGAATTATTTTTCCATCTTCAGTTTTTGCACCACCACCTACAGCAACAACTTTGCCTTCTTGAGGTTTTTCTTGAGCTGAGTCAGGGATAATTATTCCTCCAGCAGTTTTTTCACTGCCATCTAATACTTCGATTAAAACTCTGTCATGTAACGGTTTAAACTTCATAAATTCTCCTTAATAAATCTTTATAAATATGTGCTTCATATAGATATTTCACCGCCTATTTCAAGATCAGAAAAACTTTAAGATATTAATATTGCTAGTAAATTCGTGATTTTATGGTTTATACCTTAAAATATGACCAAAAATTTAGATTTAAATGGCTTACAATCAATTGCTGATAATTATGATCTTTTTTATATAGACTTATGGGGTGTTGTTCATAATGGGGTTAATCTTCATGAAAAAGCAATAGCTGTTTTAAATGAGCTTTTAAAAAAAAAGAAAATGTTCGTACTTTTAACAAATGCTCCAAGACCAAATAAAACTGTTCAAAATTTTTTAGAAAAGATGGGCATGGACAAAGCACTCAGAGATCACGTATTTACCTCAGGAGAAGCAGCATTGAATTATTTGAAAAAATCTTACTTATCTAAAAAGTTTTATCACATAGGTCCACCCAGAGATTTTGATTTATTTTATTTATTTGAGAATAATAAGTGTGAAGATATTAGTGATAGTGAATATTTATTGTGCACAGGGTTATTTGATGATCATGATAAGGATTTAGAATTTTATAAAGATTTACTTGAAAAACATATTGCCAAAAAAATGATTTGCACAAATCCAGATTTAATAGTTGATCGTGGCGAAGTTAGAGAGTTGTGCGCAGGTTCTGTCGCAATGGTTTTTGAAAAAATGGGTGGAGAAGTAGTATATTTTGGAAAACCACATCCAGAGGTTTATAATCAGTCAATTGATAATAAAAATAAAAAAATATTAGCAATTGGTGATAATTTAAATACTGATATCAGAGGTGCAAATCTTTTAAATTATGATTCTTTACTGATTAGTAACGGAATACATAGAAATGAAATAAAAAATAATGGTATTCAAGACGTTTCAAAAGATTATGAGGCAATAGTTAATTTTATTCAATCAGATTTAAAATGGTAAAACACTATACAAATTTTAATATTAAAAAAATACATAGAGGATCAATAATTTTAATAGGTAATTTTGATGGTTTACATTTAGGACATCAAAAATTATTTCAATTAGCACAGTCGTATAAGAAAAAATATAATCTAAAGATTGGTGTTGTAAATTTTGATCCAATGCCAAAAATGTTTTTTAATAAAAAATTAAAAAATTTTCGCCTTTCTAATAATGATCAAAAAATAAAGTTACTTAGTAACTTAAAAGTAGATTTTGTTATTACAAAAAAATTTGATAAAAAATTTTCAAAAACTAAAGCGCTAAACTTTATTTCTCAAATTTTAAATAAAAAATTAAGCTCCAAATTTATTTTTGTTAGCAATAATTTTAGATTTGGAAATAAAAGAGAAGGAAATGTTAATTTATTAAAAAAATATGAACAATCGTTTAATTATAAAGTTGTTAAGCCTGAACCATTAATTAAAAGTAAAAAAATTGTATCATCATCTTTAATAAGAAATCTTTTAGAAAAGGGTCTATTGGACAAAGCTAATAATCTTTTAAAAAGAAACTGGACGATTCAAGGAGCGGTTAAAAAGGGAAGACAAGTAGGAAAAAAAATTGGCTTCCCAACCTGCAACATAGACATCAATGATTATGTTTTAGCAAGACCAGGAGTTTATGCCGTCAGAGTTTTGAGAAAAAATAGTGATAAATATCTTAAAGGAATTGCTAATCTTGGATATAGACCAACATTTAATCAAAAAAAAATATTATTAGAAGTTCATTTATTTAATTTTTCTGGAAATCTTTATAATAAACTTTTATCAGTAGAGTTTTTAAAGTTTATAAGGAAAGAAAAAAAATTTAATAATGTTAATCAATTAAGAATACAAATTAAAAAAGATTTAAATATTGCAAAAAGTACTAAATGACTAAATCACAAATAAACTTGCCAAAAACAGCTTTTTCTATGAAAGCCAACCTACCTACTAGAGAACCAGAAATTCTTGAATATTGGAAAAAAATTAATCTTTACAACGAATTAAGAAATCAAAGTAAAGGAAAGGAAAAATTCGTTTTACATGATGGTCCTCCTTATGCAAACGGAAATATTCACATGGGGACAGCTCTGAATAAAATTCTTAAAGATATAATTGTAAAATTTCATCAAATGGATGGAAAAGATTCTATTTATGTTCCAGGCTGGGATTGTCATGGCTTACCAATTGAATGGAAAATTGAAGAACAGTATAAAAAAAATAAAAAAAACAAAAATGAAGTTCCAATAGTTGAGTTTAGAAAAGAATGTAGAACATTTGCTGAGAAGTGGATTGAGGTTCACAAAAGTCAATTTAAAAGATTAGGTGTTGTAGGGGATTGGGAAAATTATTACTCAACAATGAGCTTTAATGCAGAAGCTCAGATTGTTAGAGAGCTAGGTAAATTTTTAAAAGAAGGAAGTTTATATAAAGGTTTTAAACCTGTGTTATGGTCGACAGTTGAGAAAACTGCGCTTGCAGATGCTGAGGTAGAATATCAAGACCATAAATCGGATACAATTTACACTTCGTTTAAAGTTAAATCATCTAATTTAAAAGATTTAGTTGGAAGTGAAATAATTATTTGGACCACAACTCCATGGACAATACCAGCCAATAAAGCTTTAGCATATAACGAGTCTCTTGATTATATAATAATAGAAATAAATGATGAAGGTGATTTTAAAAACAGAAAAATCGTTATTGCAGAAGCTCTGCTGGAATCAGTTGTTAAAGAGTGTGAACTAAACAATTATAAAAAAATTCATACCTTTAAGGGCAAAGAATTTAATAAAACTATTTGTAGTCACCCATTTTTAAATCTTGGTTATGATCATGATATCCCAATGCTTGAGGCTAGATTTGTAACTACCGAGCAAGGAACCGGAATAGTTCACTGCGCACCAAGTCATGGACCTGATGACTTCAATCTTTGTTTGAATAACGGTATTAAAGCGATAGAAACAGTTGATGGTGATGGAAAATATACAAACAATGTAAAATTGTTTGAAGAAACTCATATTTTTAAAGCAAATCCTGTTGTAATTGAAAAACTGAAAGAGCAAAAGAATTTATTATTTAATGGTGAGTTGGTTCATTCTTATCCACACTCATGGAGGTCTAAAGCTCCACTTGTGCATAGAGCTACTCCACAATGGTTTATTTCAATGGAAAGTCATAAATTAAGAGATAAAGCATTAAAGGCTATTGATGAAACAACTTTTTATCCAAGTAAAGGTAAAGAAAGATTAAAATCAATGATAGAAACAAGGCCTGATTGGTGTGTCTCAAGACAAAGAGTTTGGGGTGTACCTCTTCCAATTTTTGTTAATAAAAAAACTAAAGAAATTTTAGTTGATGATGAGGTTATTGAAAATATTTCTTCTATTTATGAAAAAGAAGGTTCGGATTGTTGGTTTTCTGATGATCCTCAAAGATTTTTAGGAAATAAGTATAAAGCTGATGATTACGAAAAATTGAGTGATATAGTTGAGGTTTGGTTTGATAGTGGTTCTACCCATTCATTTGTTTTAGAAAAAAGAGATGATTTGAAATGGCCAGCATCAATGTATTTAGAGGGATCAGATCAGCATAGAGGCTGGTTTCACTCGTCATTATTAGAGTCGTGTGGAACTAGAGGTAGAGCTCCATTTGAGTCAATATTATCTCATGGATTTGTTGTAGATGGTAAAGGTTTAAAGATGTCAAAATCTTTAGGAAATGTAATCGCTCCTGAGGATATATTGAAAAAGTATGGTGCAGACATTCTTAGAATTTGGGTAGCATCATCAAATTATGCAGAAGATTTAAGAATAGACTATTCAATTTTGGATCAACATGCAGACTCCTATAGAAAAATAAGAAATACTTTTAGATATTTGCTTGGAAATATAAATGATAATTTTGAAGATATTAAATTAGACAACATCGAGGTTGATGAATTACCTGAATTAGAGCAATTAATGTTGCATAAAATCTTTGTTCTAAACGATAAATTTAAACAATATTTTAATAATTATGATTTTCATAATTTATATAAGGAGTTACTAAATTTTTGCACTGTTGATTTATCTGCTTTTTATTTTGATATTAGAAAAGATAATCTTTATTGCGATCCTATAAATTCAAAAAAAAGAAAATCAACTATTACATTGCTTAACATAATTCTAAATTCATTATTAAAATGGTTTGCTCCCATATTGTCTTTTACAACTGAAGAAATTTTTAAGTTATTATTTAAAGATAAAAAAAGTATTCATCTTGAAAAATTTCAAGAACTTCCTGATAAATTTAAAAATGAAAAACTTAGTGAAAAATGGATTGAATTAATTAAAATCAGAAATATTTGCAATATAAGCATTGAAGAAAAAAGAGCTAGTAAAGAAATTGGCTCAAGCTTAGAGGCAGATTTAAAAATACAATTAAGTCAAAAATTAAAAAATCTTACAGAAAATATAAATTTTTCTGAACTGTGTATTACATCAAAAGCTGAAGTTTATTATAAAGATGGTATTGAGACTTCAGCAATAACTAGTAAAGCAAAGGGAACCAAGTGTCCAGTTTGTTGGAAAATAAATGAGGGTCCTTGTCCAAGACACCCTTAATGACTTTAAAAAATTTAGATAAAAAATTTTTAATAAATTCGTTTATAGTCTTATCAATCTTTTTAATTGATAGATTTTCTAAAATTTATGTAATTTATTTGGATAAGAAATTTCTTGGATCTGAAATATTTTCCTCTAAATTTTTAAATATCAGTCTGATCTGGAATGAAGGAATTGCCTTTGGCTTTTTTTCATTTAACAATCAAAATATTTATAACTTCTTAACATTATTAATATTAATAATTATTTCTGTTATACTTTTTATGATCATAAGATCAAAAAGCTATGAAAGATATGCACTTTTGATGATTTTAGGAGGTGCTTTAGGTAACGTTTTTGATCGAATTATTTACAGAGGAGTTCCAGATTTTATAGATTTTCATGTTGGTAATTTTCATTGGTTTATTTTTAATGTATCCGATATATTTATAACTCTTGGTGTATTACTAATGATATTTTTTGAAATAATTGTTAAACCTAAAATTAGTCAATGAAGAAAATAAAAATATTAATTTTTTTGTATTTAGTTCTATTTTTTTTAAACTCGTGCGGAACAGTCAAAAAAGGTTTTCAAAATCCAAAAAAAAATAGTAGTGATGAATTTTTAGTTGAAAAAAAATCACCACTGGTGATACCGCCAGAATTTAATGAATTACCTATTCCAAATCAAAATAATGCTACTGATCAAAAACAAGAAAACAGTATTAAAAATTTAATTACAGAAAATAATAATGGAGATACAGAAAAAGAAACATCAAATGGCGATCTAGAGGGATCTATTTTGAGCAAAATTAAAAAATAAATAATGCTCACAAAAAATATTAAATTTAAGCTTTTTAGAAAAAAAAAGTTTAACAAAAATTTAAAAAAAAAATTAATAAATCTTCTTAATGAAGAAAATTTTGTAATTAAATCCTTAAAAAAAGAATACAGTAATAGTTTTAATAAAAAGAAAATATCAAAATTTAAAAGTTTTATTAATTATAGAGTTATAGGCATGGGTGGATCTTCACTAGGAACTCAAGCGATATATGATTTTTTAGGAAATAAAATAAAAAAAAATTTTAAATTTATAGATAATTTACAATCTTACATAAAAAAAAATAAAAAAAAAAAGTATTTAAATTTAATAGTATCTAAGTCGGGTAATACGATAGAAACAATTGTTAATACAAATGTTTTTGTTCAAAAAAAAAATAAAAATATTTTTATTACTGAAAATAAAAAAAATTATCTTAATATTTTAGCTAAAAAATTTAAATCAGAAATAATTCATCATAATAATTTTATTGGGGGAAGATATTCTGTTTTATCAGAGGTAGGAATGTTGCCAGCAGAATTAATGGGTCTAAATTCTCAAAAGTTTAAACAACTAAATAATTTAGTCAAAAATAAAAATTATTTAAACGCATTAGTTAACAATGTAGATCAAATTATGTATTTTATAAAAAGAAAACAATTTAATTCAGTAATTATAAATTATGATGAAAAATCTACAAATTTATTTAATTGGTACCAACAATTAGTAGCTGAAAGTTTAGGAAAAAAAGGTGTTGGTATTTTACCTATTGTTTCAAATATGCCAAAAGATAATCATAGTGTTATGCAATTATATTTAGATGGCTTTAAGAATAATTTTTTTACTTTTTTTTATGTTAAAGAAAAAAAGTCTCCAAAAATAAACAACAGTCAAATTTTACAAATGCAAAGTTATTTAAAAAATAAGAATATTGATCAAATTATTTATTCCCAAAAAATAGCTACAGAAAATGTTTTTAAAAATAAGAAAATACCCTTTAGAAGTTTTGAGATTTTGCAAAGAGATGAAAAAACTCTTGGAGAACTTTTTACTTTTTTTATTCTAGAAACAATTTTGCTTGGTAGAGCTTTAAAAATTAACCCTTTTGATCAACCAGCTGTGGAGTTAATCAAAACTGAAACAAAGAAAATTTTAACTTAAATAAACTTTCCAAATATTATTTTTGAAATTCCATATTTTTTTTCTTCAATAATTTTAAATTTTTCAGGAAAATTATCATCTTCTTTTTTATGTCTATGAATAATTATTACTCCATTTGTTTTAAGAGCTTTATATTTAGAAAGATTATTCAAAATATTACCAATTTCTTTTTCTTTGTAGGGAGGATCTAAAAAAATAATATCAAATTTTTCTTTTTTTTCTAAAAAATTTAAATCAATCAAAATATTTTTTTCAATAATTGAGTAATTACTGATTGATTTTAAATTTGATAAATTTTTTTTTAGTATTGGTAATATTTTTTTATAGTTTTCTACAAAACTTACATGTTTTGCTTTTCTAGATAAACATTCCAAACCAAAAGATCCTGTTCCAGAAAACAAATCTAAAACATTAGATTTTTCAATGTTTATTGAAAATTTATTAGAGTGATTAATAATATTAAAAATTGATTCCTTTGTTAAATCTTTTAAAGGTCTCGTCTCTTTATCTTTAGGCTCAAGAATTTTTTTACCTCTAAAATTACCACCAATAATTCTCATTTATCAATGACTTTATGTCCAATATCTTTTCTATAAAAACCTTTTTCCCAATTTAACCTTTTTAGGTTTTTATAGATATTTCTTTTTGCAGCACTGTAACTATTAGAAATTGATATAAAGTTTAATACTCTTCCACCAACTGCATAAATTTTTTTATCTTGTTTTTTTGTTCCTGCATGAAATAAATAATTATTTTCATCTAAGTTTAATTTTTCTAAATTATTTACAATTATATTTTTTTCATATTTGTCAGGATAATTATTTGAGCACAATACAACGCATAAGCTTTTTTTGTTTATCCAATTTATATCTATTTCAATTAGATTTTCATTAATACATGATTGAAGAATTTTGACGACATCAGTATCTAGGGTTGGCAGAATTGTTTGGCACTCTGGATCTCCCATTCTTACATTATATTCTATTAAAAATGGTTCATTCTTAATAATCATTAATCCAGCATAAAGAAATCCTTTATATTTTGTTCCTAAATCATTTATACCTTTTAAAGTTGGCTTTATAATCTTTTCTAATATTTTTTTTTCTAATTCCTCATTAAATAATCTTGATGGAGAGTATGCACCCATTCCTCCAGTGTTTTTACCTGTGTCACCTTCTCCAACTCTTTTATGATCTTGAGCTGAGCCAAAAAATTTAAATGTTTTTCCATCGCTTATAATGAAATAACTCATTTCCTCTCCCTCTAAAAATTCTTCAAATAAAATATTATTTGCTATCCCAAACTTGCCATCAAATATTTCTTTTACTGCTAAATAAGACTCTGCTTTTTCTCGACAAATGTAGACACCTTTTCCTGCTGCTAAATTATCTGCTTTAATAACTAATGGATGTTTGGCATTATCAATATATTTATAAGAGTCTTTTGCATTTTCAAACACACCAAATTCTGCAGTAGGTATATTATATTTTTTACAAAGATTTTTTGTGAAAATTTTTGATCCCTCTAATTGAGAAGCAATTTTATTTGGTCCAAACACTTTTATATTTAATTTTTCTAGATAGTCTACAATGCCATTTACAAGTGGATCTTCAGGACCCACAACAACAAAATCAACATTATTTTTTTTTAAAAATTCATAAATTGTTTTGAAATTATTTATATCTAATGCAATATTTTCAGCTAACTCAGATGTTCCTGCATTACCTGGTATACAGTAAATTTTTTCAACTTTATTTGATTTGGATATAGAAAACGTAAGAGCATGTTCTCTTCCTCCACTACCTAAAATTGCAATTTTCATATAACTATTTATATATCTTAGAAATGAAAAATAAATTAGCTAAATTAAAATATCTACCTAATAACTTTAATGTGTTGGAAGCTGGCGATTATGTAATATGTGCTATCTCAGGTAAAAAAATTATCTTAGAAAATTTAACTTATTGGAATGTAGACAAACAGGAAGCATATTACTCATATATTGAAGCTTCATTACAGCGAGAAAAAGAAAAATAGTTGATTATACCTTCCAACGATCGTGAGTCCAAATCCACTGGTCAACATTTTTCAATATCATTTTTTCAAGAATATCATTTAAATGTTTTGTGATTTCAGAAATGCTTCTTGATCTATTTATCTTAATAGGTTTTGAAACATACATTTTGAAATGATGTGATTTTTTTCTTTCAATATAAATTGGTACAACACTGCAACCATATTTTTTTATTAGTTGCGCTGGAATTGTTGTTGTAGTTGCAGGATTTCCAAAAAAATTTATCTTTTCACCTTCCCTCACTCTTTGATCTATCATTAAAGCAATTGAGGTACCTTTTGATAAAAAACGTATAATTTCTCTTGTACCAGCTCTTCCTTTTTTAATTTGATTTTTACAAATATCTCTAATTCTAATTTTTTCCATTATTGTGTTTAAATAAGGATTGTTCAGTGGTCGATAAATTGCAGCACAATCAACTCCCGCCTTTTCAATTTGCATCGCCATTAATTCAAAGTTATTAAAATGACCTGAAATAAAGACTACTTTTTCATTATTTTTTTTAATATTTTTTAAATAATCTAGCCCCTCTATAGAGAAGTATTTTTGTAAACTATCATTTTTAAAATTTTTTAAATGCACATATTCTGAGAATATTCTTCCATAATTTCCAAGAACATTTGAAGCTATTTTTTCAAAGTTATTTTTTTTATCAATATTGGCTTTTTTGAGATTATTTATTATTAACTCTTTTGATCTAAAAATTGGTCCAAAATACTTTCCTATTAGAAATCCTAACTTAGAAGATGCTCTGAACCCAATTATACCAAAGATGGTAAAAAAAATTTTTATAATAATGAATTGAATTAAGTGGTTAATTTTTTTCATATGTTCGATTTAAGAAATTTTTTTAACTTACTTATATTTTTAATTTTTAATTTAACTTTTAAAAAATTAATACCTTTTTGCTGTTTTTTAGTTAATCTTAAAAAATCTTTTTCTGTGGTAATTATTTTAAACTTATTTTTATTAGCCATATCCTTTATATTGTTTATTGTCTCACTGGACACCCTATAGTGATCAGGAAAAATAAATTTTTCTTTTATTTTAAATTTGAATTTCTTAAGAGTATTCTCAAATTCATGTGGATTTCCAATACCACAAAAAAATATAAATTTATTTTTTAAATTATATTTTTTAAGATTTATAGGTTCATATATTGCATTAAAAATTTTTAAACTATTATTTATTTTTTTAATTTTGTTTTTTAATTTTTGATTTTTCTTAAAACCATTAAGAAAAACAATGTCATAATTTTTAAGTTCATTTAAATTTTCTCTTAAAGGGCCTGCGGGTAATAGAAAATTATTCCCAAAACCTTCATAAGAATTAATACATACGATTTTTAAATCATATTCTATATTTTTTTGTTGCAAGCCATCATCTAAAATAGCCAGATCAAAGTTTTTTTCTGCATTCTTCAATGCATCTATTCTATTTTCTGATGATATGATTTTACCCCTTTTTTTTAGTAAATTATATTCATCTTTTTGATTTGAGTATTTCTTTTTAATAAATACAGTTTTAAATTTAGAACTAAGTAATTCCCTGAACTCTATTGCTAAGGATGTTTTTCCAGTGCCACCTGCATTTAAATTTCCTATGCAAATTGTTTTTATTTTAAAATTATTTTTAATATTAAATTTTTTTAAAAAGTTAACGCTTAAAGTAATTAATGTTAAAGGAAAAAGCAAAATTGAGATTAAATTTTTTGTTTGCCAAAAATTTGGTTTCATGAAAATCATTGGATATATTTTTCGATAATACCTACGTTATTATTTAAAATTTTATTTCCATTATCAAAAATTTTTTTTCTTTTGTTGAATGGAAGTTTTTTATTTATTTTTGACAAAACTATATCTCTCATTTTTAAAATATTTGAGGTTGTATAAGATATTTTATTTATTTTTAAATAGTCGTATATTTCTGAAAAATTACTAATATTAGGTCCATTTATAATATAATTACCTAATCGAGCAGCCTCTAATGGATTTTGCCCTCCATGCTTCACAATTGATCCTCCTAAAAAAGCAATGTTTGAAAGATTATAAAAATTCTTTGTTTCACCAAAAGTATCAACCAAATAAATATCTGTTTTTTTTGATATTTTTTGTTTTGTAGAGTGCTTAACCACATTAAGTTTAAATTTATCTAGATCATTAATTATATTTTCTGATCTATTAATGTGTCGCGGTATTATAACCGTAAGTAAATTAGGTAAATATTTTTTCAATTCGATGTGTAATTTAGATATTAATATTTCTTCGTCATCATGAGTACTACCAGCACATAAAACTTTAAATTTTTTTAACTTTCTGAATAATTCTAAATTTTTTTTATTCAGGAGGATTTTTTCTCCGAAGTATTTTATATTTCCTGCTGAAATAATTTTTTTTATACCAAGGATTTTAAGATATTTTTTTGTTTCTGTGTTTTGAGGAAGAGCAATTGAGATCTTACCAAAGATTTCTTTTGCAAAACTTTTTACAATCAACCATTTTTTAAAACTAGATCTTGTAAATCTTGCATTTAATAAAATTATTGGAATTTGATGTTTTTCTAAATTTTTTATCATATTTGGCCAAATTTCTGAATCTACAAAAATTGCCACTTCAGGTTTCCAAAAATTGATAAATTTTTTTGTTAAAAAATTAGTATCCAAAGGAAAAAACTTATGAATTGTTTTTTTAAATTTTTGTTTTTTAAAAATTTTTGACGAACTAATTGTAGAAGAGGTTATGATTATTTTTTTTATTTTTTTATTTTTTTCCATTTTATTTACAACTGGTATTATACTCATTAATTCACCAACACTTACTGCATGAAACCATATTGTTTTTTGAAAATTTTTCTTTGAATAAATACAATATTTTTCTTGAAATCTATTTATGTCTTCTTTTTTATTTAAAATTCTAAAAACAAAAATTATTGGTGACAATAAAAATAAAATATTTGTTAATATACCGTATATAAAAAACATCAATTTTGTTTTATTTGTTTTTCATAAAAACTTTTATAAACACTTGAGCCTGACAAAAGATCCTCATGATTACCAGAGTCTATAATTTTGCCTTGATCAACAACATATATCTTGTCAGAGTTGAGAATGGTCGATAGTCGGTGAGCTATTACGATAGTAGTTTTATTTATAATGAGTTTATTAAGTGCAGATTGAATTTTTTCTTCTGTTTCAGAGTCTAGTGATGATGTTGCTTCATCAAGTAAAATTATCTTACTTTTTTTCAAAAATGCTCTAGCTATTGATAATCTCTGTTTTTCTCCCCCTGATAATTTAACTCCATTTTCTCCAATTCTCGTTTCATATTTATTATCTAAATTTTCAATGAAGTCTTTACACATAGCATTTTCTGCTGCCTCATAAATTTCCTCTAAACTAGCATCTGGATTTGCATACTTAATATTATTTAAGACAGTATCATCAAAAAGAGTTACATTTTGGTCTACAATTGAAATTTCTTTTCTTAAAGAATTTAAGTTTATTTTTGAAATATCTTGTTCATCTATCTCGATATTACCTTCATTTGGAGAATAAATTCTAGGTATCATATTAAGCAAAGTTGATTTTCCTGATCCACTATGTCCAACTAAAGCTGTCATTTTTCCTCCTGAAAATTCTGCAGATATATCTTTTAAAACTGTATTTTCGAAATTTGATTTATAAGAAAAATTAATATTATTAAATAAAATATTACCATCCTTCAAATCTAAGCTTTTGCTGTTTTCATTAGAATTAATTTCGACTTTCATATCTACTATTGGCAAAATTCTTTTTGCAGCTGCTAACCCTTGACCAATTGCAACGTTTACTTTTGTAAGAGTTTTAACTGGCTGATAAGCCAACATCATTGCCGCTAAAAATGAGAAAAAATTATTAATTCCCAATTCTTCGTTTATAATTAGTTTTCCAGAATAAAAAATTAATATTGCAATCATTATACCAGTCAGAATCTCCATTATTGGAGCAGACCTGATATATACAGCAGCAATTTTTGCAGATTTTTCCTTAAGATTATTTACAAATATTTCAGATCTAGATTTTTCAAAATTCTCTCTTTGAAAAATTTTTATTATTTTGTGATTTTTAAATAAATCAATTAAATACCTATTTAAATCTCCAGACCTTTCTTGTGCCTGAGTAGAAACTTTACCCATTCTTTTACCAAGAACTTTAGCAGTTATAGATGCCAAAGGTATCATAATGATAGCTATTAAAGATAATTTCCAGTTTTGATAAAACATTACTATTAATAACCCAAATAATGTAAGACCATCTTTAAATAAACTAAGGAATGCTTCTGCTAACATTCTTGTTATTTGTTGAACGTCAAAATTTAAATTTGAAATATAATTACCTGAGTGCTTATTTTCTATAGTTTCTGTATCTGCTTTAATAAATGAATTAAGCATATCTATTTGAATTATTTTTTTCACTTCTTCACCCACATTTATCATAATTAGTTTTGCAAAATAAAGTGAGATACCTTTAGTTGTGAAAGCTAAAATAATAGCAAAAGGAATTAATATTATTAAAGTTTGATCTTTATTTATGAAAATTTTTTCAATTGCTGGATCTAATAACCATGCTGTTGCGGAAGTACTTATTGCAACTAATACTGATAGTAGGGCAGCAAAAATTATTTTAATTATAAATTTGCTAGTATATTGATTATAAAGTCTCTTTAAAATTACAGTATTATTCATTTATATTCTAAATTAATTTTCCGATAAAAATATTTATTAGCACGAGCATTCCTAAAAAATTGTTACTTTTAAATTTTTTTAAACAATCAAACGTGTTTGAGACATCTAATTTTTTAATTTGGAAAATAAAAAGTTGAATTGCTGGTATGGACAAAAAAATAAAATAGTAAAATTTAAAATTCATCTTTATTCCTACATAAATTAATGAGACAATAAAAACCAAATAGCAAAATAGTAAAAACTTTTTTGGATCATTTTTAAATTTAATTGATGTTGATTTTACTCCTATAATTTCATCATCTTTAATATCTTGAAATCCGTATATTGTGTCGTAGCCGAGTGTCCAAAATATGGCTCCAACATAAAAAGCTATAGAAACTAAAGATATATCGTTAGATACAGAGACCCAAGCTAAGATTAGACCATAGTTAAATGTAATTCCTAAAAATAATTGTGGCCAGTAAGTAATTCTTTTCATCAAAGGATAAGTAAAGGCTAATGGCATTGATAACAGTGCCATATAAATTGTAAATTTGTTAAAATTTATTAATACCAAAAAGGCTAACCCACATAATGCCATTGAATAAATTAAAGCAAGTTTTATTGATACTTTACCAGATGCAACAGGTCTATTTTTTGTACGTTCAACTTTTTTGTCAAAATTCTTATCGGCTATGTCATTTACGATACAACCCGCTGAACGCATCAAAATTGAACCAGCCAGAAATAGCAAACCAAAAAAAAAATAATTATCTATAGAAGAATTAAAATCATAAACTAATGTTAGTCCCCAAATGCAGGGCCAAAATAATAACATAAAACCAATTGGTTTTTTTAATCTCGTTAATTCGATAAATAAGTTTATTTGGTTCATAATTTACTTGTAAATAACAAAGGCTAGTTTCATAATCAAATTGATTCGTATGAATATAGATTACACAGTTACCGCACTAATGTTTCCAGCAATTCCACTATTGATGGGAGTGTATAGCAATAGGTTTCACTCATTGAGTATATTAATTCGACAACTTCATGATGAGCATGTCTATGAAAAACATATTCCACCGGAATGGAAGAAGCAGTTTATAAATTTGAGTGGCAGAATAACACTTTTAAGATGGACTATATTGTTTGCAGCTTTTGGCTTTCTATTTAATATGTTAACTGTATTTGCGCTCTACTTAGACGAATTTTTACTAGCAAGAGTAATTTTTGGATCTTGTTGTTTATCGATGATTATTTCTATAATTTTTTTTATTAGAGAAATACAAATATCAACCAATGCACTTAAGCTTCATATGTCCGATATGGATGTTGATGTTAATTAGGAATTATTACAGCAGGTCCTAAAATTTTTCTTCCTTCAAGATCTTGATGAGCCTGCTCAACTTCTTCTAACTTATATTTTTTAAATATTTTAATTTTAATTTTACCAGAGCTAATTTTTTCAAACATTGTTTTTGATGCTTCGTCCAATTCTTGTCTAGTTGAAAGGTATTGTTGCATTGATGGTCTTACGAGGTAAAGACCTTTTGGTTGAATAACTTTTGGAACATTAATATCTGACAAAGGTCCCGATGCATTTCCAAATGAAACCATCATTCCCCTTACCGCTAAACATTCAATTGAACCATCTAATGTATCTTTGCCAACACCATCGTAGACAACTGGCACACCCTTACCATTTGTAATTTCTAAAACTTTTTTTGCAAAATCTTCTTTATTGTAATTAATTACATGATCGTAACCATTCTCTTTTGCAATATTTACTTTTTCATCTGATCCAACTGTACCTATAACAGTACAACCTAAACTTTTTGCCCATTGGCCAAAAATTTGACCAACACCACCAGCAGCTGCGTGGAATAAAATTGTTTCTCCTGATTTAACTGGATAAGTTTTATGTAGCAGATAAAAAGTTGTTAATCCTTTTGTCATTAAAGTTGCTGCTATTTCAAGATCAATACCATCTGGTACTTTTACTAAATTTTTAGTTGGATAATTTCTATGTGAAGAATAGGAACCTAATGGAATACCTGCATAAGAAATTTTATCACCAACTTTGAAGTCTTTTACATTTTCACCAATATCAGTAATAACTCCGGCACCCTCTAAACCTAAACCTATCGGTAGTTTTAAAGGATACAAACCTGATCTATGGTAAGTATCAATGTAGTTGAGACCAATAGCTTTTTGTTCTATTGTTACTTCATCAGAACCAGGTTTATCTAAAGAAATATTTTTAACTTCTAAAACCTCAGGACCGCCAGTTTTATTAATTTCTACAGCTTTCATAAATTATTTTACAAACGTACCATTATGATAATCTTGAACTGCTTGCAAGATCTCAGCTTTAGTATTCATTACAAATGGTCCACCTCTAGCTATTTCCTCATTTATTGGTTTTCCTGAAATCACCAAAAACTTAGCATTTGACTTAGCCTTAACAGTTAAGTCTTCACCTTTTGTTAGTAGTATTAAAGTACTATCTATAACTTTATCGTGTTTAACTTTTCCAATCTCTATTTCACCATTAATTAAATAAATAAAGTTATTATGGGTAGACGGTAATTTAAAATTGAACTCCTTATCTTTTTTTAATTCTACATCAAAATAAACTGGCTCAACGTTATGACCTTTTACTGGTCCTTCAGCATTTTCGAATTTACCAGCAATAACTTTTACTTGTTTCTCATCATCTTTATGAACACTCATTTTATCAGCATCAATATAAAGATATTCAGGTTTACTCATTTTTAATTTAGCAGGCATGTTAATCCATAATTGAAATCCATGAAGTCTTCCTTCTTTCATTGCAGGCATTTCAGAATGAATAATTCCACTTCCTGTTTTCATCCACTGAACATCTCCTGCAGTCATTCTACCTTCACCACCGGTACTATCTTTATGTTCAAAATCTCCAGCTAACATATAAGTAACTGTTTCAATTCCTCGATGAGGGTGGGGTGGAAAACCTGCTATATAATCCTCACTATTTTCTGATCCAAATTCATCAAGCATTAAGAAAGGATCAAAATAGTTTGGCTCAACACCAATGCTTCTTTTTAATTTTACTCCGGCTCCATCAGAGGCTGGAATAGGATCAATAATTTTACTTACTTCAATATTTTTCATAATTCGTACATAAGAATTTTTTATATTATATCAAGTAACTTACTAAGGTCCTCGATTTGATGTTTTGGTACATAATCTAGATTGTCAAAAGTATTACTATTTCTATTAACCCAAATAGAATTATAACCATAATTTCCACCACCAGATACATCCCAAGTATTCGCACTTAAAAAAGTAATTTCATTTCTTTGAATTTGATATTTCTTAACTGGAATATCGTAAACTTTAGAGTCTGGTTTATAAACTCCAACTTCCTCAATTGAAAAAATATCATCAAATATATTTTCTAAATTGTTGCTCTTAACCAATTCATTAATAAGGACAGGTGTACCATTTGAAAGAATAGCAAGTTTAAAATTTTTTTCTTTTAATGATTTTAAAACTTTAGGAACTTCTTTAAAGGTCGATAGAATTTTATAAAGATCTAATAACTCATTTCTCATAGAAGAATCTATCTCATAAGTTTTCATAGATTTATCTAAACTTTCTTCTGTCACTTGCCAAAAATCCTTATGACGTTTCATTAAACTTCTCAGCCAAGTATATTCTAATTGTGTGGTTCTCCAATAATTGGCGAAACCTTCCCACTTATCACCTATTTTATCTTTACATTTTTCTGCAGCTGAATTTACATCAAATAAGGTACCGTAAGCATCAAAAATTATTGCTTTAATATTTTTCATAAACTAATTTATCAATATGAGTAACATTAGATTATTTTATTCAAAAAGTTTATCTCTTAATTTGACTGACAAACTTGATAAATCTCAATCACACTATGTTTCAAAAGTCATGAGACTTAAAGAGAAAGAAGTTTTCTCTCTCTTTAATAGTACTGGCGAATGGGAAGCGAAAATCTTAAATATCACAAAAAACATAGTTGAATTTAATGTAACGAAACCATTAAGACAGAAAGAAAATAACAAAGATCTCTGGCTGGCTTTCTCTCCAATCAAATCAAATTACTTTAATTTTATGATCCAAAAAGCTACAGAGCTAGGTGTGACTAAGTTTTTACCAATTATCTTTGAAAGAACGATTGTTAGAAAGATTAATAAAGAGAGATTGGAAAAAGTAATCATAGAAGCAGCTGAACAGTCAAATAGAATAACAGTTCCATCAATTGCGGATCCTCAAAAATTAAAAAGCTTTCTAAGCAATGATATGGATTTAATCTTTACTGACCTCAATACTGCTAATACAAAAATTGATCTTACAAAGTTAACAAATAAACCCACTTGCGTAATCATAGGGCCTGAAGGAGATTTTTCTGAGCAGGAGAGAGAAGAGATTCTCAAATTTAATGGTGTTCAGTCTGTTAAAATCAATGAAAACATCTTGAGATCTGAAACGGCTGTAATTTCTGCTTTATCGATCATAAATTACGCCATTAATTGATATTTTGTCGCTAAAAGTAAAAGTGTATTTTTTTAAAAGACGCTCTATATAGAGTAAAAAAATGAGAAAATTTTTATATATATTTCTAACATTCTTTATCACTTCAAGCGCATTCGCTAATCAACCAGTGGATTGGCAATTAGGTTTTCAAAAGGCTGCTTCCGAGACTATGAGAGATATCGTTAATTTCCACGATAAATTGTTGTTACCAATTATAATTGCAATCAGTGTTTTTGTTCTATTTTTGATGGTTTATGCTTGTATAAGATTTAGAGCTTCAGCAAATCCAGTTCCATCAAAAAGAACTCATAATGTTGCTGTTGAAGTTTTATGGACTTTAATACCGTGTTTAATTCTGATCGTGATGGCGGTTCCATCATTTAAAATTTTATACAAACAAGATGCAATTCCAAAGGCAGACATAACTGTAAAAGCTATAGGATACCAATGGTACTGGGGATACGAGTATCCAGATGAAAATATTTTCTTCGACTCTTACATGATTGAAACTAAAGACTTAAAAGAAAACGAGCCAAGACTGTTAGCTGTAGATAATGAACTGGTTGTTCCAGTAAATAAAGTTGTTAAGGTAATGATCACTGCTAATGATGTTTTGCATGCATGGGCACTTCCTTCATTTGGAGTAAAACGAGACGCTGTACCTGGAAGAATAAATGAAACATGGTTTAAAGCAGAAAAAGTTGGAACTTATTATGGTCAATGTTCTGAATTGTGTGGAATTAAACATGCGTTTATGCCAATTGAAGTTAGAGTTGTTACCGAAGAAGAATATCAAGAGTGGTTGTTAAACGC
This sequence comes from uncultured Pelagibacteraceae bacterium, assembly GCA_902590535.1. Classification (GTDB taxonomy): domain Bacteria; phylum Pseudomonadota; class Alphaproteobacteria; order Pelagibacterales; family Pelagibacteraceae; genus Pelagibacter. The sequence continues at coordinate 9,162 of CACIXF010000004.1, read as the reverse complement.
CAAAGTTAAATTTGCAAAAGAAATTAATGAAGAAGATCAATTTAAAAAACTAGCGAGTAAATAATATGTATACACAAACAGCATCACACGACGATCATCATACACCAACTGGTTGGAAGCGTTGGGCTTATTCAACTAACCACAAAGATATTGGAACTATGTATCTAATATTTGCAATTATCGCAGGTGTGATTGGTACTGCATTCTCAGTTTTAATGAGAATGGAATTGATGCATCCTGGTGATGGAATTTTAGGTGGAAACTATCATTTATATAATGTCTTAGTCACTGGTCATGGTTTGATTATGATCTTCTTTATGGTGATGCCAGCAATGATTGGTGGATTTGGTAATTGGTTTGTTCCAATTATGATTGGCGCTCCAGACATGGCATTTCCAAGAATGAACAATATTTCATTCTGGTTACTACCTACATCTTTTATCTTATTAATAATGTCGATTTTCATGGATGGCCCTCCAGGTCAAACAGGTGTTGGAGGTGGATGGACTATTTATCCTCCTTTATCATCTACAGCAGGTCAACCAGGTCCAGCAATGGATTTTGCAATTTTAAGTTTACACCTAGCTGGAGCCTCTTCAATTTTAGGTGCAGTAAACTTTATTACTACAATTTTAAACATGAGAACACCTGGCATGACACTTCATAAAATGCCATTATTTGCTTGGTCAATACTAGTAACAGCTTTCTTATTATTGTTATCATTACCAGTTTTAGCAGGAGCAATTACGATGCTTCTTACAGATAGGAACTTCGGAACAGCTTTCTTTGATGCACAAACTGGAGGAGATCCAGTACTATTCCAACATTTATTTTGGTTCTTTGGTCACCCAGAAGTTTATATTTTAATTTTACCAGGTTTTGGAATGATCAGTCATATTGTTTCAACATTTTCTAGAAAACCAGTTTTTGGATATTTAGGAATGGCTTATGCAATGGTTGCAATTGGAATAGTTGGTTTTGTTGTGTGGGCTCACCACATGTACACAGTAGGTTTAAGCACAGATACAAAAGCATACTTTTTAGCTGCAACAATGATCATTGCAGTTCCAACAGGTATAAAAATATTTTCATGGATAGCAACTATGTGGGGTGGTTCAATTTCATTTAAAACTCCAATGGTTTGGGCCTTAGGATTTATATTTTTATTTACAGTCGGTGGAGTTACAGGTGTAGTTCTTGCGAATGCTGGTGTTGATACTGCAATGCATGATACTTACTACGTTGTTGCTCACTTTCATTACGTACTATCTTTAGGAGCTGTATTTGCAATCTTCGCAGGATTTTACTATTGGTTTGGAAAAATGACTGGTTACGAGTACTCAGAGTGGATGGGTCAACTACACTTCTGGTTAACTTTTATCGGAGTGAACTTGGTTTTCTTCCCACAACACTTTTTAGGCCTTGCGGGAATGCCAAGAAGATATGCTGACTATCCAGATGCTTTTGCGGGATGGAATTACATTTCCTCAATTGGTTCATATATTTCTGTAATTGGATTGGTAGTATTTTTTATAAACCTTGCTTATGCGTTTTATAAGAAAAAGGCTGCAGCACAAAACCCATGGGGAGTAGGTGCTACAACTTTAGAATGGACTGTACCATCTCCGCCTAATTTTCATACTTTTGAAGAATTGCCAAAGTTTGAAGATGAAGAAGGTGTTGAAAAATCTACCAGCTAAATATAGTAAATAAGATTTTTTAACTTTAAATTAATGATTAAGTCTAAATTAAAAAATAGAAACTTATCTCAAGAAGACGCCTTTAATTTATCTGAATTATTTAAATTAATGAAACCAAGAGTAATGTCTTTGGTTATATTTACATGTGCAGTTGGATTGTTAATGGCTCCAAATATAATTCCAACAAAAGATGCAATCATTGGAATAATTTTAGTTTCAATTGGAGCAGGAGCAGCTGGGGCTTTAAATATGTGGTACGAGTCAGATTTAGATGCTCTTATGACAAGAACTTGTTTGAGACCAATTCCGACAGGCAAGGTAAATAGAAATCAAGCACTAGTATTTGGAATTTCTCTTTCGATTTTTTCTGTAATTACGCTTGATTATTATTCTAACAGAATATCAGCTAGTTTATTACTTTTTACTATTTTGTTTTATGTTTTTGTTTATACAATTTGGTTAAAAAGAAAAACTCCACAAAATATAGTGATAGGAGGAGCTGCAGGAGCATTACCCCCAGTGATTGGTTGGACTATAGCTACCAATTCTTTAACTTTTGAGCCAATTACATTCTTTTTGATTATATTCTTTTGGACGCCTTCACATTTTTGGGCTTTAAGTTTGTATAAATCAGATGATTACAAAAAAGCGAAAATTCCAATGCTTCCACTAACAAACGGTGTTGAGAGTACAAAATTAAATATATTTCTCTATTCCTTAACAATGTTACCAGTAATTGTTTTACCTTATGCAATTGGCTTTGTAGGTATAACTTTTTTAATCCCATCTTTAATTTTGACAATTTATTATAATTATTTATGTTTCGACCTTTATAAATTTAAAAAAAACAAATTTGATGCAAAAAAAGCAAAATCTATTTTTGGATATTCAATTTTGTATTTATTTTTAATTTTTGTTCTTTTTTTAATTGATAAAATCTTATGATAACACCTGACAAAAAAACAAAGAAAAAAAATATTATAACTGCAATAGCAATTTTAGCGTTTATGGTATTTTTATTTGTTTTTACTTTATACAATGTAGGAGTATTTGATAGACAGATATGATTAAAGGCAAAACATTAACTCCTTTACTTTTAGCTGGGATTTTTGTCCTTATGTTGGGATTGTCTTTTGCAGCAGTACCTTTGTATGATCTATTCTGTAGAGTTACAGGCTTTGGAGGAACAACTCAGGTATCTAAAGAAGCTCCTAAAATAGTATTAGATAAGGTTGTTAGCGTGAGGTTTGATACAAATGTAAACAATCTTGAATGGAATTTTAAAGCAAAATCAAACGTGATTGATGTGAAAGTTGGCCAGGTCAACAGAATAGAATTTGAAGTTGAGAATATTGGAGACGAAACGACTTATGGTGTAGCAAGTTTCAATGTTTCGCCGGCAAGTTTTGGTAAATATTATAGTAAATTAGGATGTTTTTGCTTTGAAAAACAAGAGTTGAAGGCTGGAGAGAAAGCAACTTACGTAATGACTTTTTATTTAGACCCTGACCTTGTGAACGACCCAACAACAAAAAATCTACAAGATGTAACTATGTCGTACACTTTTTTCTCGACAGATTACTATAAACAATCATAATCACGAAAAATGTCAGCAGAGAAAAAACACGATTACCACTTAGTTGATCCAAGCCCTTGGCCAATCTATACATCTTTTGCATGCTTAGTATTAGCAATAGGTGCAATTTTTTATATGCATAACGGTATTTCCTGGGGAATGTATCTTGGTTTAGCGTTATTAATTTATGGTGCGTACATGTGGTTCAGAGATGTGGTTATTGAAGCTGAGCATCAAGGTCATCATACTCCAGTTGTTCAAATTCATCATAGATATGGAATGACTTTATTTATTGCTTCAGAGGTAATGTTCTTTGTTGCATGGTTTTGGGCTTACTTTGACATAAGTTTATTTCCAAATGAATTTGTTGGAAATGTATGGCCACCAAAAGATATTGAAACATTTGATCCTTGGGACATTCCTTTAATAAATACTTTAGTTTTATTATTATCAGGAACAACTGTTACTTGGGCTCATCACGCTTTATTAGAAGATGATAGAAAAGGCTTTATACAAGGTTTAACACTGACTGTTATTCTTGGTTTCTTTTTTACACTATTGCAAGCATACGAATACCATCACGCTACTTTTACTTACTCAGGCCATATTTATGGAGCTGTATTTTATATGGCAACAGGTTTTCATGGTTTCCACGTCATAATTGGAACGATATTTTTAGCAGTATGTTTGTGGAGAGGAAGACTTGGTCATTTTACTAAAGATCACCATTTTGGATTTGAAGCGGCTGCTTGGTACTGGCATTTTGTTGACGTAGTGTGGCTATTCTTATTTGCTGCAATTTATATTTGGGGAAGTTAATATTTATCCTTGAAGAATAAATTACTATTTTCAGTTTTTGTTTATTTTATTATTTTGACTCTGCTCTCTCTTGGGTTTTGGCAGATTTATAGATTAAATTGGAAATTAGATTTAATTGAGCAAATAGAAAATTCTTTAAAAAACGATCCTGTGGAATTATCTAAGATTGAAGAAAAAAATTATCTAAGAATAAAGACAAGTGGAGAAATTGATTTTGATAAACAAATATATTTATACAATTTAAATGATACAGGCAAACCTGGATTTGAAGTAATTAATCCAATAAAAATTGGTGACGTCAATTACTTATTGAATAGGGGATGGATACCTTTTGAAAAAAAAGATTTACCTGAAATAAATTTAGTTGATCAAAATCAAATAGTTGGTACTCTTATGCTGCAAACTAAAGCAAGTACGTTTAAGCCAGAAAACGATATTGAGAAAAATTATTGGTTTACTTTAAATAGAGAAGATATTTTTAAATTCACTGGAAGAAACTTTTCAGAGTATGTAATTTATTTAAACGGTGAATTTAAAATTCCAAAACCAAGAGTGATTACTGCTAAAATTTCAAATAATCACAAGAAGTATGCAATTACCTGGTTTTCTATGGCGATTTCAATCCTTTTAATATATTTATATTTTAGGAAAAAAAATTATTAAATGAAATACGTAAGTACAAGAGACACATCAAAAACCTTTGAATTTAAAGACGTTTTTATCAAAGGTCTTGCTGATGATGGAGGCTTATTTATTCCAGAAAAATTAACGAAATATAACGAAAATGAAGTTAAAGATTTTAAAAAACTAAGCTACCGAGAGCTAGCTAAAAAGATAGTTTATCCATTTATTGGTAATTTTATGTCTGAGGGTGAATTAAGTAACATTATTGATAAATCTTACTCCACATTTAGAAAAGATAACGTTGTAGATTTAATGAAGCTTGGAGACAAAACGGTATTAGAGCTATTTCATGGTCCTACATTAGCTTTTAAAGATGTTGCCATGCAACTTTTAGGTAATTTTTATGAATATTATCTAAACAATGAAAATCAAAAAATTAATATTGTTGTTGCCACATCAGGAGACACTGGTGCAGCAGCAATTGATGCAATTAAAGGTAAAAAAAATGTTAATATTTTTGTGCTTCATCCAGATAATCGTGTTTCACCAGTGCAAAGAAAATTAATGACAACAGGTAAACATGAAAATGTATATAATATTGCTATAAAAGGAAATTTCGATGATTGCCAAAACCTGGTTAAATCCATGTTTGCAGATAAGAAATTTTCTAATGACATTAAAATGTCAGGTGTAAACTCTATTAATTGGGCGAGGATTATTGCTCAAAGTGTTTATTATTTTTATAGTTATTTATTAGTTGAAAATACAGGTCAACTAACAAATTTTTCAGTACCAACGGGAAATTTTGGAGATGTTTATGCCGGATATTTAGCCAAAAAAATGGGCTTGCCTATAAATAAATTAATTGTTGCAACTAATCAAAACGACATTTTACATAGAGCAATATCAAAAGGTAGTTATGATGCGGAAAAGGTTTCAGAAACTATTTCTCCTAGTATGGATATTCAAATAGCTAGTAATTTCGAGAGACTTATATTCGATCTTAATAATGAAGATGATAAACAGACCACATTAGATATGAAAAATATTAAAGAGAATGGAAAATATTTAATTGGTGATGATAAATTAAATAAAATTAGAGAAAATTTTTTATCAGCTAGTCTGAGTGAGAATGAGACTTTGGAGGTTATTAAAAAGGTGTATGAAAAATTTTCTGTAGTTTTAGATCCACACACAGCAATTGGATATGGTGCTTTCGACAAACACAACCTAAGAGGAAATAATATTGTACTAGCAACCGCACATCCATGTAAATTTCCTGATGCAGTTTCCAAAGCTATTAATTTAAAATCTGATTTACCAAAAGAACTTGAGTTTATTTTGAATGAAAAAGAAGATTATGATATATTAGAAAATAATTTAGAAAAAATTAAAAACTATATTATAGGTAAAACAAAATGAAGATCAAAGAAGGTGAACAACTTCCAAATTCAGAATTTTATTATTTAGACTCAAGTGGAGCAGCAAAAAAAATAACTACAGCAGAAGTTTTTAAAAATCATAAAACAATTGTGATTGGTGTTCCTGGAGCATTTACAAAAGTTTGTTCTGCAAAACATCTGCCGGGGTATGTTAATAATTATGAGGAAGCAAAGAACAAAGGGATTACAAAAATTATTTGTGTCTCCGTTAATGATCCAAATGTGATGAAAGCATGGGGTGATAGTCAAAAAGTTGAAGATAAAATATTTATGGCTGCAGACCCATATTGTGAATTTACTAAATCAATCGGAGCAGAAATAGATAGACACGACAGAGGTCAGGGAATGAGATCAGCAAGATATACAATGTTGATTGACAACAATGTTGTAAAGAAAATACAAGCAGAAGAAGATACTGCCACTTGTGAAATTTCAGCAGCTCAAAATTTTTTAAAACTAATCTAAATTTGCTGCTTTTTTAGCTAATATGTCTACTTCTTCATTCATAGGATTTCCATCGTGAGCCTTTACCCAATTCCATTGAATATTAAGTGATTTATTCAAATTATATAATTCAATCCACAAATCTTTATTTTTAACATCTTCTTTTTTTGATGTTTTCCAATTATTGGCTAACCAAGTATTAATCCATTCAGTTATTCCATTTTTTACATATTGAGAGTCAGTATATATTTTTATTTCAACACCAGGTTTCATATCTTTCAGTGCATTAATTGGGGCAAGTAGCTCCATTCTATTATTTGTAGTGTTTTTTTCACTACCACTAATTTTTCTTATTTCTTTTTCATCATTTATAATGGCAGCCCATCCACCATTGCCTGGATTTGTTAAACAAGAACCGTCTGTATAAATTGTAATCATTAATTTAAATAATCTTTGAATGAATTTAAATTATTATGAGAAAGTAATTTTTGATAGTATTCATTAGGATCTTTAATTTTAATTAATGCTGTTTTTGGTGTATTTGAGTAGTCATACAATCTTGTTAACAAATATCTTAATGCTGCACCTCTACATAAAACATTTATAGATTTCTTTTCCTTTATTGAAATTTTTTTAACGCTTTCATACCCTTTGATTAAATTTTTAATTTTTTTGTGATTCATTTGGAATTTTCTCTTTTTAAAGTCAAAACAAAGAGCATTGATGCATATAGCAATTTCATACATAAAATAATCATTAGCAGCAAAGTAGAAATCAATAATTCCTGAAAGTTTATTTTTTTTGAAGAATATATTATCTATAAATAAGTCACCATGAATAATACCTTTGGGTAATTGTTTAGGCCAATTTTTATTAATATCTTTTAGGTTATTTTTTAAGAATACTTTTAAATTTGAAAATTTTTTTGACTTAAATTTAATACTCTCCAACAAAGGTTTTAAATTCCTAATACCCATCGAATTTTTTCTATTAAGCTTCATTTTATTTGTGACCACATGCATTCGAGCAATTGTTTTACCAATTGTATAACAATCATTTATATTTAATATTTTTTTATCTTTGCCCTCCAAGAATGATACAATGCATGCAGTTTTATTTTTTAATGTAATAAGATATTTATTTTCTTTGGTTTTCAGTGGCTTCGGACAGCTTATTTTTGAATTGTTCAAATAATCCATTAACTTCATGAAAAAAGGTATTTCTTTTTGTAAAACTCTTTTTTCAAAAATAGTCAAAATATATTTTTTATTTTTTGATTTAAGAAGATAGTTTGTGTTCTCTATTCCTTGTTTTATACCTTTAAAACTTTTTATTTTATCAATATTAAAATTTTCATTAATAATATTAATTTCCTTTTGATTTATTTTTGTATAAACAGCCATTTTTTAATTTAATTTTTTGGGAACTTTAAATACTACATCTTCTTTAATTATTTCAATTTCATCAATACTTATAGAAAATTTATTTTTTAAATCATTAATAAAATTTTCAACTAATATTTCTGGTGCAGATGCTCCTGATGATATACCTATAGTATTGCAATTTTCTATTTGATCATATGGTATTGAGCTTTCTGAGTGAATAAGTTGCGAATTTTCACAGCCTGATTTTTTTGCTACCTCAACTAGTCTAACAGAATTTGAAGAGTTTCTGCTCCCAATAACAAAAAACATATCACAATTCTTTGCAATATTTTTTACTGCCATTTGACGGTTAGTAGTTGCGTAACAAATATCTTCTTTCATAGGTTCTTTAATATTAGGAAAATTGGTTTTTAAAATTTTGATTATCTCTTTTGTGTCATCAACTGATAAAGTAGTCTGGGTAATATATGCTAATTTTTTATCTAGTTTATTATGATAGTTCAAAGCATCTTCCTCATTTTGAATTAGATCTATAGAACCTTTATTTAATTGACCCATAGTTCCAATTACTTCAGGATGATTTTCATGACCAATTAAAATTATATGGTAACCAGCTTTATTAAGATTTTCTGCTTCTCTATGTACTTTAGAAACAAGGGGACATGTAGCATCCACATAAGTCATTTTATAACTTTTTGCATCTTCAGGTATTTTTTTCGGAACACCATGCGCTGAAAAAATTACCGGTCTTGATTTATCCTTTATCTCCTCCAGCTCTTCAACAAATATTGCCCCTTTATTTTTTAAATCATCTACAACGTACTTATTATGCACTATTTCATGACGCACATAAACTGGAGCTCCAAATTTCTGTATAGATTTTTCTACTATTTCAATTGCTCTTTCTACTCCAGCACAGAACCCACGAGGCGCAGATAATAATATTTTTAATTCTTTATTTTTCATTTTTTTCTAAAAAATATTCCAGCAATATATGTGGAAAGGTTAAAGACGCCAAACCTATAAATATTATTTTTAAAATTGCACCATTTAAATTGTTTGAATAACTAAGCAGATATAGTGCAATAAAAGAAAAAACTGCTGTCAAAATTGTTAAAGGTAAAGCTTTTTTAACAAATAATCTAAATCCATTAACCAAACTACTTTGATCA